>DUFP01000031.1 GCA_013331795.1 Nanobdellota archaeon | reverse complement strand
TCATTTTTCTCCTTTTCACCCTTTAAGATTATAGGAAATTAAGTCTGTCTTTATAAAGCTTATTTCTCCAAAAGTTTAGGACTATTTATAGATATTATCATGATGGTCAAAATCATCCAAAAGAATTTCGTTTTTTGTTGGATTATATTGAAACACTAAAACAAAGTGGCCTATGTGCACTCTTTTGGAATCTTTCATATTATAACGAAGATTTTTGTAATGTTCTATTGAGTCGCTGGTTATTACTTCCTGTATTTTTCCTAAGAGGCGTTCGTATAAAGTTTTATCCTTCTTAGAAAGCTTTTTCATTATCTCTTGTAAATGCTCACTTATTTTGAAGCTATACATTTTCTTTAACTTGTTGCTTTTTTTAGCTCTTCTATTGATTTAAAAGAAGTATATTTCCCCCGGTGGATCTTATTGAGCTTTTTCGTATATTCTGGTCTCAACTCTGGCTCAAGAAATTCTTGCTCAAATTTTTCAATCACTAAATTAATAGCTTCAGATTTTGTTTTAAGACCATATTTTCCTTTCACTATAGTCAAAACTCTATCTTCATGCTCATTGAGCTGTATCATTGCTTGTACCATTATATTTTATAATAAAACATTATATTATATAAGCCTTTCTCTCTTTTTGGAAGAAACATAAGCTATATAAATGCCAGAGCTTTTATTAGAGATGTAGAGAGAAGGAAAACGGAAAAATTAGATTCTCTAGGTCACACATGAAATTAAGGCCATTATTGCCTAGTTTGCGGGAAAAGAAGCGTTATATTGCTTTTGAAGTGCAAACTAACGAAAGAATAGGACTCGAACAAGCCAAAAAAGCTATCGAGCAGACTATGAAAGGCTTTCTTGGAGATCTTGGAATAGCTCGAGCAGGTATCCTCTTTCTCAATGATTGGAAAGAAAACAGAGGTATTATAAAAGTTAATACAAAATATGTTGATGAAATAAAAGCATCTTTTGCTCTGATACAAGATATTGCACATCATAAAGCAATTGTCAAAAGTATTGGAGTTTCAGGTGCATTAGAAAAAATTAGGAGTTCATATTTTTAAAGGAGGAAAACAAAAATGGAAGGAACACACCAAATGATGGGGTACGATAGAGCAAGTACCATGTTTAGCCCAGATGGGCGATTATTACAAGTAGAGTATGCAAAAGAAGCAGTAAAACAAGGAAGCACTGCAATTGGCGTTGTCTGTAAGGATGGAGTTATTCTTATAGCAGACAAAAGAGTTGCAGACAAACTTATTGTTGCTGAAGCTGTAGAAAAAATATTTCAAGTTGACAAGCATATAGGAGCTACTGCTACCGGGTATATTATGGATGGAAGAATCCTTGTTGAAAGAGCACAACTTATTGCACAACAACATCAAGTGACATATTCTGTTCCTATTGACACAATTACATTAGTAAAAGAAATTTCTGATATTAAACAATCATATACACAATATGGAGGAGCACGACCTTTTGGAGTGTCTATTCTCTTTATAGGCGTTGATGATGAGAAACCAGTACTCTTTGCCACAGAGCCTACAGGTATTTTCTTTGAATACAAAGCAGCAGCGCTTGGAGAAGGTGCAGATGCTGTTAAAGAATTATTGTACAAAGAATATTCCGATAGTATGAGCATGGAAGATGCTATCAAAATGTGTATTCGTGCATTGAAAAAAGTTCTAGGAAAAGACTTTGATGCACGTAGAATTGATGGTGCTTATGTTGATATCAAGGAAAAAAACTATCAGCTCATAGATAAAAAGAAATTTAGGGTATAAACATGGTACGCGTTGATCGATCAATTATTGCAAGACTGAAGAAAGATGGAGAAGTTTTTGAGATTCTTGTAGATTGTGATAAAGCGCTTGCGTATAGAGAAGGAAAAATAAAAGATCTCTTAGAAGTTCTTGCTTCAAAAGAAATCTTTGCTGATGTGAAAAAAGGATTGCGCGCATCTGAAAAGGAAATCAAACGAATCTTTAAAACTGATACTTTTGAAAGTATTGCAGATGTTATTCTCAAAAAAGGAGAGATTCAAATTACTGCAGAGCATAGAAATACCTTGCGAGAAGAAAAAAGAAAACAAATTATTACTTTTATTCATCGTCATGCAGTTGATCCAAAAACAGGGCATCCACATCCTCCACAAAGGATAGAGGCTGCTCTTGAGCAAGCAAAAGCAAAGATTGATGAATTCCATTCTGTAGAAGTGCAGGTGCAAGAAATTCTTCCAAAAATACGAAGCCTTCTTCCTATAAAATTAGAAACAAGAGATTTAGAAATTCTTGTTCCTACAAAATATGCACAGGCTGTCCTTGCGTATATAAGAAAAGAAAGCAGAGTCTTGAAGGAACAATGGCAAAATAATGGGAGCTTGAAAGCAAGCATTGAAATTCCATCAGGGATTTATGAAGAAATTGAGGACAAACTTAATGCCTTGAGTAAAGGCGAAGTAGATATCATAGTATTAGATAAAAAATAAGGAGAAATATACAATGAGTAAATTAGTAATTGAAGAAAGACAAGTTGTTATCCCTGGGGATACACTTGCAGAAGGAATGGATTTCCTTCCAGGAAAAGGAGCTTTTCGTGAAGGAGATAATATTATCTCATCTCGATTAGGCATTACCAATGTTAGTGGAAGGATTGTTAATGTAAACGCACTAAGCGGACGTTATATTCCAAGACGAGACGATGTGGTTATTGGATATGTGAAAGACATGTCTTATAGTTCATGGTTTGTTGATGTAGGCTGCGCCTATGAAGCATCACTATCTATGAAAGAAGCAACAGCAGATTTCATAGAAAGAGGCTCTAGCCTTAGTGATTATTTTGGGATTGGTGAAATTATCTTGACAAGAATAAGTAATGTCACCAAAGAAGGGAATATTGATCTCACTATGAAAGCACCAGGCTTGAGAAAATTGCATGGTGGAAAAATTATAGAGATTACTCCTTCAAAGATCCCACGTGTTGTGGGAAAACAAGGAAGCATGATTTCTTTGATAAAAGATAAAACAGGATGTAGTATCTTTGCAGGACAGAATGGAAGAATCTGGATTCGAGGGGCAAACCCTGAAGCAGAAAAACTTGCAACAGAGGCTATTCAGCTCATTAACGATAAAGCACATACCTCTGGACTTACTGAAAGAGTTGGTGCGTTCTTAGAGCAACATGCATTGGAGATGCAAAAATGAAATATACAAAAAGAATAGATGGAAGAAAATTTGATGAACTTCGGGCAATGAAGGCAGAAGTTGGTGTTGTTAAAAATGCAGTTGGTTCTGCACGCTTCCAGATTGGAAAAACTGTTGCAATTGCAGCAGTCTATGGACCTAAAGATTTATTTCCTAAGTTCCTTCAAAAGCCACAAAGTGCACGTTTGCGATGCAACTATAATATGATGGCTTTTTCTGGATCTGGAGAAAGAGTACGACCTGGAGCAAATAGACGAAGTAAGGAAATTAGTATGGTTATTGAGAAAGCTTTTGAGCCTGTTCTTGATCTCAGCGAGTTTCCCAAAGCTGTTGTTGATGTTTATATTGAATTGATACAAACAGATGCAGGAACACGATGTGCTGGAATTTGTGCAGCATCTCTTGCACTTGCAGATGCAGGATTTGATATGAAGGATCTTGTCTGTGCAGTCTCTTGCGGTTTGGTTGGAGACCAAGTCGTTGTTGATCTTGATAAGCCTGAGGAAGATTTTGAAGGTGGAGCAGTAGATATTCCTATTGCAATGCTTCCAAGAACAGGAGAAATTACTCTTCTTCAGTTAGATGGAGAAATTAGTAAAGAAGATCTTAAGAAAGCAATTGAAGCTGGAAAAGAAGCTTGTAAGAAAATCTATGAGGTACAAAAAGCAGCATTGCGTGCGAAGTATGCTCAGGAGGTAGTCGCATGATGGTCTCACGAGATTATATTGAATCTGTCATTGCAAAACAAATGCGCATTGATGGAAGAAAGTTTGATGAATATCGAAAGATAGAAATTGAATATGGTGTTTCTTCTAAATCTGCAGAAGGTTCTGCACGAGTTAAAATTGGAGATACAGAAGTTGTCGCAGGAGTCAAACTAGAATTAGGATCCCCATTCTCTGATAAGCCTGGTGAAGGTTCTATCATGGTTAATGTAGAACTTCTTCCTTTGTCCTCCCCACTCTTTGAGTCTGGACCACCAAGTATTGATGCTATTGAACTCTCTCGAGTTACTGATAGAGGTATTCGAGAAAGCAAAGCAATAGATTTCAAAAAACTCTGTGTACGAGAAGGAGAAAAAGTATGGCTTATCTTTATTGATATCTATCCCATTAACGCTGGTGGAAATCTTTTTGATGCATGTGGTCTTGTTGCTTTAGCAGCATTACGTGATGCAGTTTTCCCAAAGCTTGACGGAGATAAAATAGATTATCATGTCAAAACAAAGACAAAAGTGCCTTTGACAAAGCTCCCTATTTCTTGTACTGTTTGGAAAGTAAACAATGAACTCATTGTTGATCCATGTTTAGAAGAGGAAATGGCTTCTAATGCACGGCTCAGTGTTGTGTATACAGAGGCTGGAGAGATCTGTGCAATGCAGAAAGGAGGAGATTCTCCTCTTACAAGTGAAGAGATAGCACAGATTCTTGATCTTGCAGAAATAAAAAGTCAAGAACTACGGAGGCATTTCAAATGAAAGATTCTTTTACAAAGTATGAACGAGCAAGGATTATAGGAGCGAGAGCTTTGCAAATTGCTATGGGTGCACCAATCTTACTCAAAATGAAAAAAGAAGATTATGAGAAGATGAGATACAATCCTATCAATATTGCAAAAAAAGAATTTGAAGAAGGAATTTTGCCTCTTAGTATCAAGAAGCCCCTTCCAGAAAAATCTAAAAAATAATTTATTTCTTTTTTATTTTATTTATTTGTCTCTTTACTGTATTTTTTAATTTTTGTAGATGTGAAGGAAATTCTGTGAAATTTTTTCCCCAAGAATTAAAATAGGCAATATAATTAGGTTCTTCACGTAAAGAAGGCTTTTTTATTTCATCAGAATAGCCCAAAGTAATAATAATCTCTGGATCCATTTCTTCTGGGATGCCCAAAATTCTTTGTACTGCTTCGTTATCAAAAGCACCAACCCAGCATGATGCGAGCCCATAATCATATGCAATTAAAGTAATACCAAAAGCAAGGTTAGCACAATTTTGAATGCTATACATCCTTCCTAATTTCCCATAATGATTTTTTACATCATTATGATCATTGCAAATCACAAGAAAAACAGGAGCTTCTATCATCCAATTCTGTTCTACACAGGCATCTGCAATTTCTTGCCTTTTTGCTTGATCAGTTACTACTATACATTTCCAATTTTGTAGATTTCCAGAAGAGGGTGCAAACTCCGCAAGATCAATAATTTCTCCTATAGTTGCAAGAGGAACTTCTTTGTTCTTATATTTTCGAATAGATCTTCTTCCAAGGTAAACATTCTTAAATTGCATTGAATTCTTTTAGGAAGAGGGAATTTATAAATTTATGCTGCGCCGCGACTTTGCAAATCTGCAAAATTTGCTTCACTAGAGAGAATTTGTTTTCTTTGTTCTTGAATAAGATCTCTTAGTTGAGATTCTATATTCATAATCCCTCGGGAAAGTTCCTGTCTTCTTCGTAAGAGAGACTGCATATTTTTTGTTTCTGTAAGAATATCTTGTATTGCTATTTTTATTTCTTCTGTTAATGTCTGTAATGGAACTATTTCTGGTAATATAGGCTTTTTCTTTAAGAGAACGTTTATTTTTCCTAAAGATTTTCCTATTCTTTTAGCTTTATTATCCCTTGTTTCTGCAATCGTGACGAGTTCTTGTAATTGTTCTCTGTCTTGATTTTCTTCTGCAAGAATAGTCCCTTCTAGAGCTTGGATTTCATTCGCAAGACGCATTATGTTTCCTGCAAAAGGGTCTTTCTGATTTATGGGATCCTTACCAAGAATCCCTACCCTCTCTTCTGTTTGTTGGCGAATAGTCTTTTGATCACCAATAGATTGTTTATATTCTTTTATTATTTTTTTTGTGTCTGCCCGATCTCTCTGAAATGATGCACTTATTTCATGAAATGCCTTTGTACTTTCTTCTACACTTCTTTCTATCGCACCTACAAATTCTTTTGCTGCAACAACTCTTTCTTCGTTAAAATTTTGTGATTTTTGAACTGTTATTAAAAGTTTGTCTAGATTCCCTACAGCATCCGCACCTTCCTCAAGCGCTGTACTTCCTTTAGATTCTAGTGCCCCATCATTTGTTTCTCTCTCTGCAATATCTCTTTCTCTTGTCCAAGAGTCTAACCAATTCTTTGTTGTTCTTTCTCCTAATTGCCCTAAGGTTTTCTTCCCAAAACCAAAAAAGGATAGAATAGGAGCAAAGATAATTTTATAGACTGCCCATAAAGCAAATACTATAACAATAAGAATTATAAATGTAAAAATCCCACCTGTAAACAAATTTCCTAAAGCCATCGTAATATTTAAATACGCTTAACTTATTAAATTTTCTATGCAGTATCTTCAACTCGCCGAACTTTATGTTCGTTTAGAAAAAACTTCTAAACGTCTTGAAAAAACATTTTTTATTGCGGAATTTTTAAAAAAAAGCTCATTAGAAGATTTGCGAAACATTGTGTATCTTCTCCAAGGGAGAGTATTTGCACAAGCTGATGAAAGGAAATTAGGAATGAGCTCTCAACTTATTCTTAAAGTTATTTCCCACGCTACAGGAGAGAGTAAAGAAACTATTGAAGACAATTGGCGAAAAGAAGGAGATCTTGGACTTGTTGCGGAAAAATTTATTGCTAAGAAAAAACAAAAAACTCTTTTTGGAAAAGTTTTGACCATTAAAAAAGTTGTAGATAATATCTCTAAAGTTGCAGACATGGAAGGTGAAGGAACTGTACAAAGAAAGGTTGCTTTGATTGCTGAACTCCTCAGTTCTGCATCTGCTTTAGAAGCGAGGTATATTGTCCGTACTGTTGCAGAGGATTTACGTGCTGGTATAGGAGACAGTGCCCTTCGAGATGCTCTCATTTGGGCATTTTATCCCAAAATTATAGGGATATTTTTTATTTGTGATTCTTGTAAAGCGCTTATTCCAAATACAGGAAAATGCCTTATCTGCGGAGAAAAGATAAAACAAAAATTTTCTGAAGCAATTACAAAAAAAATTCCAAAAGATAGCATTATTTCCAAGGATGAGAAAGAAGCACGAGAGCTTTATAATACCTATTTAGAAGAAGTACAGCATGCATTTAATGTAAGTAATGACTTTGGTATCATTGCAGAACTTCTTAAAGAAAATGGGCCTAGAGGTTTGAAACATACTATTCTTTCTGTAGGAAAGCCTATCAAAGCTATGCTTTATCCTAAAGTAAAAGATATCAAGGAAGGATTTGAGGTTGTGGGAAAACCTGCAATGATTGAACCAAAATTAGATGGATTTCGTATGCAGATTCATGGAAATAAAGATAAAATTACCTTGTTCACAAGAAATTTAGAAAATGTGACAAAGCAATTCCCAGATGTTGTTGCAGCTGTAAAAAGCCACGTACGATCCAAGGATTTTATTTTAGATTCTGAAATTATTGGTATTGATGTAAAAACAAAACGTGCTGTTCCTTTCCAGCATATTTCTCAGAGAATTAAAAGAAAATATGATATTGAAAGCATGGCAAAAACTGTTCCCGTTGTCATTACTCTTTTTGATATTATTGCATTGAATGGAGAAAGTCTTCTTGATTTGCCTTTTGAAGAACGAAGAAAAAGACTGAAAGCAATTATCAAAGATGAAAAACATAGTATTGAAGTTATTGAACAGTTTATTAGTTCTGATGTTGATAAAACAGAAAAATATTATGAAGAATGTCTTGCTAAGGGGCATGAAGGAATTATGATGAAAAGTATTCAGGGGACATATACTCCTGGGAAAAGAGTTGGGCAAGGTGTGAAGGTAAAACCTGTTATGGAATCTTTAGATCTTGTGATTGTGGCTGCAGAATGGGGAGAAGGAAAGCGAGCAAACTGGCTCAGTAGTTTTACTGTTGCATGCAGAGATAAAGATACACTCAAAGACATTGGAAAGGTGAGCACAGGACTCAAAGAAAAAAGTGAAGAAGGTGTCAGTTTTGAAGAACTTACCAAAGAACTCAAGAAAAATATTTTGCAAGAAAAAGGAAGACAAGTTATGGTAAAACCAAAAATTGTTGTAGAAATTCTTTTTGAGGAAATTCAAGCATCACCCAGCTATAGTTCAGGGTATGCATTACGTTTTCCAAGAATTATTCGCTTACGAGATGATAAAGGCGTGCAAGATATTTCTACTTTAAAAGAGATTGAACATTTTTATCAAGGACAAAAGTGACATTTTTGTCGTCTGGATGTAGGGTGAAAATATCTTTTTTCTTTCAAACAACAGATACATTTATATAGAAGTTTCAATTATTGTTGCTTGTTACGAGTAACAATACGTAACAATTTATTATACAAAAAAGAGGGAGAGGGTCCCAGGGGGAAATGCTAAAATGATCGTTAAAGAAGAATTTTTAAATCAATTACGACAACTTTTCAGTCTTAATCTCTATGAGGTGAGAATTTGGACTGCATTGTTATCTCGAGGAATTTCTACAGCAGGAGAACTTTCTGAAATTGGAGATGTTCCACGAAGCAGAACATATGATGTTCTGGAAAGTCTTGAGAAAAAAGGTTTTATTGTTATGAAATTAGGAAAACCTTTAAACTATGTTGCTGTTGAACCACAAGAAGTTGTTGAACGCGCAAAGAAGCTCGTACATAGAGATGCAAAAGACCAAGTTAAAAAACTTGAAGGCTTACGCGGTGGAGATCTTCTTGGGGAATTAGATTCATTGTACAAACAAGGAATTGAATTTATTGAACCTTCTGATCTTTCTGGTGCATTACGTGGAAGACACAATGTATATACACATATGGAAAGTATGATTAAAAATGCAAAAAAAAGTGTTTACATTATGACCTCTTCTAAAGGGCTTGTACGTAAAGCAGAAGCATTGAAACCAACACTACAAGCATTAGCAAAAAAAGGTGTTGATATTCGTATTGCTGCACCTATTGATAAAGAAAGTGCTACAGTTGCAAAAGAGTTTTCAGAGTTTGCAAAAATTAAAGTTGTTGATAAACTTGATGCACGATTTTGTATTGTTGATGATACAGAACTTGTGTTTATGGTAATGGATGACAAAGATGTTCATCCAACATATGATGTTGGTATCTGGGTCAATACGCCTTATTTTGCAAGTGCTTTAAGTAATTTATACAACCTAGCATGGAAAAACATGAAAGATGTTAGTGTTATTACAAAAAGTATTTAATCTTCTACTCTCTTTCTTTTTTATTTCTTGTATCTTGAAATATTACTATTTGAGAGAATAACCTTGTTATTGAATATGAAACTCTTATTGTATAATTAATGGGCGAAACACAAAAAAGGGATATTCTTTTATTGTTTTTAAAGTATCTGAGACTACGACAACTGTATTCTCATTTGGATAATTGCTGAGTTCTTTGATATGAAAACCATATTCATATTTTTTTAATTCAGAGTAATCTATATCTTTTTCTTTGTACACATTGAGATTACAGCCTCTTTTCATCATTTGTATTCCTGCCTGTATAGAATTTTTATCTTGTAAAAGAAGAACAACATGTGGTTCTTTTGTTATAGGCAAACCACCTGAGCCAAGGATGCTTTCTGTGAATATATAGGAATGTTCATTAAAAATTTCTATCTGGATATTTATATCTGGATATTTCAGTTTTACTTTTGCATTTGTTTTTTCTACAACATAGGCGCCTATTTCTTTTTCTAAATCTGTGGAGGAAAGAAAATAGTCCTGCATTCTCTTACAGGTAATACGGAATGTTCCT
Source organism: Nanobdellota archaeon (assembly GCA_013331795.1). GTDB lineage: Archaea > Nanobdellota > Nanobdellia > SCGC-AAA011-G17 > GW2011-AR17 > JAGVZZ01 > JAGVZZ01 sp10136u. The sequence continues at coordinate 50,936 of DUFP01000031.1, read as the reverse complement.
TGAGTATAGAGTTTTAGTACTTGTGTTTTTATTTCTTCAAAATCTAAAGAATATTCTTTTGCATAGGAGAAAGATCCTATACCAAAGACATATTGTAATTGTGGGCATTCTGTATTTGTGAAGATAATTATTCTCCCCTGCGTTCTCCAAACTTTGGAAAAAGGTATATTATTCTTTGTGAGGCACTCTTGGATATTTCTCTGTAAAGCTTTCTCAAAATGGATTCTGTTCTTTCCTTTTAGCCAGAGTTCTCTATAACGGATGATAATCATGGGTTTGAAGAAATTAAGTAAGCTTTATAAAGCATTTCCCTCCCAAAAAGACTATGGTAAAGAAGATTATTCGAACCTATAAAGATCAAAAAAATTATCAGATCGTTCCTTCTTCTGATGTAGATCATCTTCCTAAGGTGGAAGGCTATAATTTTGAGAATAGTTTTGATTTAGGAAAATTCCTTGAAAGTTATGCACATACAGGTTTTCAAGCAAGTCATTTTGCACATGCTGTTCATATCGTTGAAGAAATGCGAAAAGAAGATGCTACAATCTTTTTAGGCTATACTTCTAATATGGTCACCTCAGGAATTAGAGATATTATTACTTTTCTGGTTAAATATAAATATGTTCATGTCCTTGTGACAACAGGGGGAGGGATTGAAGAAGATATTATTAAAGTACTTAAGCCTTTTCATGTAGGAAGATTTCAAGTTTCAGGAAGGAGTATGCTTGATATGGGAATTAATCGGGCAGGAAATATTTTTATTCCTAATGATAGGTATCTTTATTTTGAAAAGTTTATTCAACCATTCCTTGATAGAATATACAAAGAACAAAAGGAAGAAGGCATTGTTCATAGTTCTCAAGATATTACACGAGAATTAGGAAAAGAAATTAGCAAAGAAAAAAATTGTGAAGAGTCTATTCTCTATTGGGCATATAAAAATAACATCCCTGTATTCTGTCCTACACTTATGGATGGTTCTTTTGGGGATCTTGTGTATTTTATGAAACAAAGACATAAAGAGTTTGTTTTAGATATGAGTGCTGACACCAAAAAAATAGTGGATATTGCCTTGAATTCAGATAAAACAGGAGCAATCATCTTAGGAGCAGGTGTTGCTAAGCATTTCATTCTCAATGCAAATATTTTCCGTGAAGGACTAGATTACGCGGTGTATATCAATACCGCGCAGGAATATGATGGAAGCGACTCTGGTGCAGAAGCAGAAGAAGCAATTACTTGGGCAAAAATACAGCCAACTGCTGCACATGTCAAAGTGCATGCAGATGCTACACTTGTGTTCCCACTGCTCGTTGCTGGAACTTTTGCAAAGAAATAGTATTTAACCACTACATTTATCGATTATATTTGTTTATTTTAAAGCAAAATTAACCACTACAATGTTTTATACTGCTCTTGATATTCTTCAAAACAAAATAAGCATATAGGGCGCAATGCTTTATTCCTTGCAGAATCTAATGCTGCAATATACCTTAGCCTTTTCCTTTCATGGATCGCTAATGGGCTATACCCTTTATACATAAGAAGCCAAGCTAAGAGTAATCTCCCCACCCTCCCATTTCCATCAACAAATGGATGAATAATTTCAAATTGCGTATGTGATTGAAAAGCAACTTCGTAATCATCAATTTTCTGAAAAGCTTTTTTTATCCAGTCTAATAATTCTTGCATCCTTTCTTCTATAAAAAGGTAGGAACTAGTATGTATATTCCCTATATAGTTCTGGACAGTTTTGTATTTGCCTAAGGTCATTTCTTCTTCGATACCTTTGTTTACTCTTTTATGTAATTCACAAAGATTCTCTTTTGTTGGGAGATGATGAGAGTTTTTTTCGATATAGCCCCAAGCTTCAAATAAATTAGAAGCCATAAATAATTCTTTTTTGGTGTGATCTTTTGGTACGATGGATTTGAAAAGGTAATCATGTGTTTCTTTTACTGAAATTGTTGAACCCTCTATAGCATTTGAATTTGATATAAATATACTCAAAAATCTTTCCCTTTCTTTCTCTTGAGAAACTCGATCAAGGCTTTTACAATATTTTTGATATTCTTTTGAAAGCTTTTTCATACTTTCATGATCTTGATAAGAGAGATAATCTTGAAATGTGCCTAGCACAAAGTCTTGCTTTTTATAAGAATATTCCATACAAGCAAACTCTTCTTTTCTAATAGGTCTCTTTTTCCCTACATATTTTATTGTTTTTTGGACAACTTTCTCCTTTTTTCTTAGAGAAGCCACTAAATATAAGTATTCTCTTCCGTTAATCTTCTTTGTAACAATACTAACCATACATAGATTTAACCACTACATATTTATATACCTTTCGACTATTATATATTTTTTTCTAATAGCCTATTATTTTTTTAACCACTACAGATGCTAAAAAGTATGAAAGAAAGGTATTTAAATTCTTAAGTTCTAAAATAGAGGAAAAAGAGCATGTTTTCTTATGTCAAAAAAAGGGATGGTGAATTTGAGCGTTTTCATAGTGAGAAGATTCATAGATCTCTACAGAAAGCAATGCATGCTGCGGAACATATAGATATTAGCAAGGATATTGTGAAAAAGGTTCTTGTAGCATTGAGCAAAGCACCATATATTTCTCCAAACACTATATACATTCAGAGTATTGTGGAAGAAGTGCTTCTTGAAGAAGGACTGAAAAGTGTTGCAAAGCATTATGTTTTGTATAGAACAAAAGAGCATCATAGAGAAGATGTGTTGAAACATTATTTTGGGAAACAAGAAACATACGAACTCAGTGCAAATGCATTAGGAGTTTTACAGAAAAGATATTTACGAAGAGATAAAAATGGAAATGTTGCAGAAAACCCTGAACAATTATTCAGAAGAATTGCACGATATATTGCATCAGCAGAAAAGAAAAAAGAGCAATTGAGATGGGAAGAAGAATTTTATGGTATATTAAAACATCTTGATTTTCTGCCTAATACTCCATGCTTAGTAAACGCGGGAACTCCTTTAGGGCAAATGGCAGCATGTTTTGTGCTTAATGTTCCTGATTCTCTTGAAGGCATTTATGAGAGCTTGAAAAACTCTGCTCTTATTTTTCAATCTGGAGGAGGTGTTGGATATTCTTTCTCACAGTTGCGACATGAAGGGAGCATTATTCAAAGCACAGGAAGGCCTGCATCTGGACCAGTCTCTTTTATGAAAGTCTTTGATAGTTCTTGTGAAGCAATAAAAGAAGGAGGAATACGCAGAGGAGCAAATATGGGAGTGCTTCGTATAGATCANNGGGGAAAGTGTACTTTTAGAAAATGAAGCCTGTGTATTAGGCTCTGTAAACCTTGCACATATGATACAAGGGGAGAAAATAGATTGGCCAAAGCTTGCAAAGACTGTTGCTCTTGGTGTGCGATTCCTTGACAATGTTGTCACACTCAACAAATATCCAACAAAAGATATTGAAGAACTGTGTTTAGCAAATAGAAAAATAGGTTTAGGTGTTATGGGCTGGGCAGATATGCTTTTATCTTTAAAGATTAAATATGATTCTCAAAAGGCGTTAGATCTTGCTCGTGAACTTATGCGATTTATTCGAAAGCATGCAGAAGAAAGTTCAGGAAAGTTAGGAAAAGAAAAAGGAGTGTTTCCCAATTATCATAAAAGTAACTTAAAGAAAAAACGAAGAAATGCGACAGTCCTTTCTATCGCACCTACAGGGAGTATTAGTCTTATTGCTGGCGTGAGTTCTGGTATTGAGCCACTCTTTGCAATTTCGTATGTACGAGAAGCATTTGGAGGTGTTCAGCTTTTTGAATTCAATCAACAGTTTGAACAACTTGCGCGATATAGAGGGTTTTATAGCTCTGGATTATTACAAACAATTGCAAGGCGAGGATCTGTACAAGGCATGAAAGAAGTGCCAAAAGATGTACAAGTATTGTTTGTGAGTGCGTTAGATATTCCTCTTGAATGGCATGTCAAAATGCAGGCGGCATTCCAAGCAGAAGTAGATAATGCTGTTTCTAAGACGATTAATCTGCCACACAATGCAAGCATTGGAGATGTGAAGCGCGCGTATATGCTTGCATGGAAGGAAAAGTGCAAAGGTATTACTGTGTATCGATACGGAAGCAAAGAGAAACAAGTGCTATACTTAGGTGAGCATTTGCAAGAAGCGCATACTCGTGTACATAGCGAATATAGCGGTGGATGCGTTAGTAGGGATTGTTCTTTTTAATAGGATTTAAAAAGAGAGAAATGAAAATAATTTTATGAGAGAATGGGCTTTAGATCTTCATTATGCAGTTAGTAGATATCCTAGTGCATTGTTCTTCCCTAAAGTTGTCTGGGGATCTTTTCCAAAAACTGAAGAAGGAATGTATCAGGAGATATTTTTCAAAGAATTACAAAAAAATGGTTTTCGAAGAACTGTATGGCAGCTTGTTTTTCCAGAACAGAGTGCTGGGCTCATTAAAAAAATTCCTCTCCAGGAAGATGGAACAAATGAATATCATGTTAGATTTTATAGTGATGGAATTATTCATTGTGAATCAGAAGTGCATCGATTTTCTCCCCATCATTTTTCTGGCGTAAGACATAAGGATGGGACAAGAGTTTTAGAAAAAATTCTTTATGAAGAAATGGAACTCCATTTGACAATTAAAGATAAAATTAGAAAACTTTTTGGAATTAAAGATTATGCAGAACATTGTGTAAGAAAATAATAATAAAATAAAAATAAGAAATAAAAAGAAAAGTTTATCTTCTTTTCTTTACAGTTTTTTTCTTAGCGGATTTTTTTCTTCCACCACGAGACATTGCTGCTGCTGCTACATTTCCTTGTTTATCAATGAAATAGAGCATACCAGATTCTCTTTTAATACCGCACTTTGCAACAACTTCTTGTTTGAAGGAACCTTTCATACCTGGTCGCTTCATTTTTACTCTTGCTGCGTCACCTGTTTTATTTACAAAGTATAAGAAACCAGGCTCTCTCTTAATACCACACTTCACTAAAACTTTTGCCATTTTTTTCAATCACCTCGATTTTTAATGAGAGTTTATAGACGATGGAAGTTTATAAAGTTTCCTATCCTCGAGGATAAGCTTTATAAGTTTGAAGAGTTCTTGGGTTGTATGTGGACATATAGCCTTGACCCTGTACTCTTTTCTTTGGGAAGTTTAAAGATACATTGGTATGGAATCATTTATGCTTTTGGATTTCTCCTTGCTCTTCTTTATTTGTTGAAATATCGAGGAGAAATAGGGCTAAGCAAAGATGATAGTTATGATCTTCTCTTTTATCTTATGCTCGGAGATATTATTGGAGCAAGGTTATTCCATGTGCTTTTTTGGGAGCCTGTATACTATTTTTCACATCCATTAGAAATTCTTTTCCTCTGGAATGGAGGCCTTGCTTTTCATGGAGGTCTTATAGGAGTTGTTCTTGCAGCGTGGATCTATTGCCGTAAGAAGAACATTTCTTTTTTGAAGCTTGCAGATATACTCAGTATTCCTGCACTCATAGGATTAGGGTTGGGGAGGATTGCAAATTTTATTAATGGGGAACTTGTCGGGAGAGTTACGTCCGTATCCTGGTGTGTTGATTTTGGAGATGGGCTTTGCCGTCACCCTTATGTGCTTTACAGTGCTGTGAAGAGATTTGCACTTGCTGGGATACTCTATGGCCTCCAAAAATATAAAGTATTCAAAGAGGGGTTTATTTTTTGGCTTATGATTTTTAGCATGGGTATAGGAAGGTTCTTTTTAGATTTTACTCGAGAAGATACTCTCTATTGGAGCCTGAGTGTGGGGCAATGGATGTCTTTCGTGATGGCTCTTCTTGCTTTAGGCATTCTTTTTACTCACTATAGAGACGATTTAAGGAAGATATTTAAATAGGTAATTTCTCGAAAAGCAGATGATTACGTGTGAAGAATGTAAAGGTGCATGCTGTAAAGAAATTTCTGTAGAAATTGATACCCCTTTGGATTTAGAAGACTGGGATGTCATTAAATGGATGGTTGCACATGAGAATGTTGCAGTCTACCAAGACCATGAGGATGATTGGCTTGTTGAATTCAAAACAAAATGTAGCAAATTAGACTTCAATANNTTTGAGACTATGGAAGAAGTGGAAAAATATATTGAGGACGTTGTTAAAATAGAATTATTAAAGAAAGAAGAAGAGAAAAGATTGGTAAATACAGAAGTTTGTGAAGTTTAAGTATAATAATATTTATTTTTATTCTTTTGTTCTATATCTAATTGAGAACCAGGTTTGTTAATCCTTGGGCGTTTTGTTTCTTTATCCATACGATAGGTAATATTTAACATTTTTAAGACTTCATTCATACCATCTTTTTTAGACAAAGGCCCAAGAACAGAACCTTCTTTTCCAGGAATACCCTTGAAAACAAGCATTGCATCCCCTACATATTCCAAAAACTGTACATCATGATCAACAATAATTGCACAGGTTTCATTTTTTATCATAAAATCTTGAATCACTTCTGCAATTTTTAGGCGGTCTTCTACATCAATAAATGCAGATGGCTCGTCAAAAGCATAGACATCTGCCTTCAAGGACAGTGTGATTGCGATGTACACTTTTTGTAATTCTCCCCCTGAAAGCATGGAGATATTATTATTTATAATTGCTTGGAGGTTTAACTTTTCCAGGATATTTTGTTTAAACCAGCCACTTTCTTGGCCTTTTGCGACACGGTCTAGCCATTCTTTTACTGTCCCTACTTCTGCTTGAAGATCTTGTGGTTTGTATGCAATTTTGACTTTGCTCGTCAGCACACCTTTATCCGGTTTTATGATACCTGCAAGTATTTTTAAGAACGTTGTTTTTCCCAAGCCATTTGATCCTGTAATTGTCAACACATCCCCTTTTCGAATGGTTCCTGCATTTACTTTCATATGAAAGGCAGGGAATTTCTTTTCCAAATCTGGCCACTCAAACAAAACTGCTTGTTTTGTATCTTTTTCTACCCCTTTATTGAAAACAATTTTATAATTCCTAAAACGGATATTATCATCAGGAAGGAAGCCATCTAGGTACTCATTAATTCCCCTGCGTATAGGTTTTGTCTGGGAAACTATACCATAGACTGCAGCTTCTCCATAGATAATTTGGAGCTCATCTGAAATATAATCAAGTGTTGCAAGATCGTGCTCGACAACAAGAATAGTATTATTATTATTTTCTTCCGCTAAAGAACGAATAAGCTTTGCTACTTTCATTCTGGAAGTAATATCTAAAAATGATGCAGGCTCATCAAAGAAATAAAAATTTGCATCCTTCAAATAGGTTGCTGCAATTGCTAATCGCTGCATCTCCCCTCCAGAAAGATCTTTTACATCACGATCAAGAATATTTTCCATCTCTAAAAGTTTTATCACTTCACTACTTTTTTTCTTTTGATCTACTTTTGCAAGCACATCTTTTACTTTTCCCTGTGCTTGTTTTGCAATAAGATCTACTGCTTGAGGCTTGTATGCTACTTTAATATCACCAGCTTTTACTCTTTCTAGAAATTTTTGCATTTCTGTCCCTTTAAACATTTTAATGAGATCGTTTATGTCTCCAGGTTTTTCTGGATCGCCTAAATTAGGCTTTAGTACTCCTGAAAGAATTTTTAGTGCAGTAGATTTTCCTATTCCATTTCTTCCTAAAATTCCTACTACTTTTCCCGGCATGGGAACTGGAAGATTAAAGAGAATAAAGGAATCTTTTCCAAAGCGATGGATAGGCCTTTGTGCTAGCTTATCTGGAAGCTTTACCATGTGGATTGCGCCAAATGGGCAAATGTTTACACACACTTGACAAGCATCTGTTGCAATGTCTTCGTTAATCTGTGCTTTGCCATCAGGGCCTTTGACAATCGCTTCTTTCCCAGCCCGATTCAAAGGGCACATACGAATACAGAGAAAGTCTCCACAGGCTATAGGATTACATTTCTCTTTGTCAATAACAGCTATACGCCTTTGCATAATACAAAAAATAAAAAGAAAGTTTTTAAGCCTTGTGTTTCGCTTTATTATGCGCAAGAAGATCTTTCACTTCTTTTTTACAAAGTTTGCATATAGCCTTAGGACCTTTTAAAATTTCTTTTGGAAGTTTCCCTTCGTAGGATTTTTCTCTCATATTTTATTTTAATCATTTAGAGTTTAAATGTCTTTTGCAAAATTATTTTTTATCTTTAAGTAAAATGTTCTTTTTTCTTTAGGAAAGCGTTCGATTGCGTAGCGCAACATTGTTCGAGGCATAACTTTGGCATGTTTTTTAAGAAAAATCTCTTCCACTCTTTGATTTTTCTTTCCTAACTCTCGAAGCATCCAGCCTGTTGCTTTATGGATGAGATCTTGTTTATCCTTCAATAAGAGTTCTGCAATCTCTAGGGTTTCTTTATAGTGTTCCTTTTTGAGAAAATAGAATGTTGCAAGTATTGCCATACGCCTATCCCAAAGAGAGGAAGATTGTGCAAGTTGGTATAAAAGAGATTTATCTTTGTCAAAGAGATAGGCACCAATAATATTTGGTGTTGTACAATCAATGAGATCCCAATTGTTAATGTATTTTCTTTGTTTTATGTAAAAATCGAATATTTCTTTTTTTTCTTTTTCTGTTGCTTTCGTACATTTTTCTGTGAGAATAACTAGGGAAGTAAAACGAAACTCATGGATTGGGTTCTTTAGAAAATACTCTAATTCTTTAAGGCTGAGTTTTTTATATTTTTTTGCAATTGCCCTTTGTTGTGGGACGGTGATGCCAATAAATATATCTCCTTCCCCATACTGGCCTTTCCCTGTTTTAAAAAATCTGGCATATATTTTTGCTTTTTCTTCATCTTTCTGAGATAAAAGTTCTTGTTCAAGAGAATGCATAGTGCTAAGAAATTGTTTCTCTTTAAAAAAAGAATGGGAAATCTTTATTAAGGCATGTTTTTCTTTTCTTTTTATGGATCTTCGAGAAAAAGTTACCCAGGATGATATTAGGCTTATGTTCAAAGAAGCTAAATCTGCTTTAAGTCAAGCGTATGCACCCCTTACTCATTTTCATGTAGGTGCTGCAGTTCTCGCTAATACTGGAAAAATCTATAGGGGATGCAACATACAAGATCCCATCATTGACCTTGGTATTTGTGCAGAACGTGCAGCTCTTGCCCATGCTATTTCTTTTGGAGCACATTATTTTCCAGCAGTCCTCATCGTTGGAGAAAAAGAAAAGCCTCTTTATCCCTGCGGAGTTTGCTGCCAAGCTCTTTTGTCTTTTCGAGATCCTGCAAGTGATGATATGCTTGTCATTGTTACAAAGAATAAAGAGGAAGAAACACAATTCCTTTCTCTTCGGCAATTACTCCCTCATGGCTTTACTTTGTAAAGTATATTTCTCAATAGGAATAAGTTTATAATATAGGATTCTTTTTTTGGGGTATGCCACTTGAACAAGGTCATCTTCCTAATGTTCCTTCTATTTCTGGATATAGACTTTATCATTTTAAAGGTGTAGACGCAGAAAAATATCAGGTGTTATTAGAGCTTGTTCGAAATCATGAAGATATTCTTTTTCCTCATAAAGGCAAAATTCCTCTTTTTGAAGATATTATGAATGATTTTTTCCCAGGGTTGCTGCTTACAAAAAGATCTGTACGTGAAGGGGAAGGATATACTGGGTTTACACGAACAGATCATGCTTTTATTGAGGCACACGCTGCTTTACAAAGTGACATCCATACACCTTTAGAATTACGTATATATCCTATTGATGAAACTCATGCACGTATGGGGCTTGTTGCATCACACTATGAAATGCATCCTATTGATGACATTGCGAGAGAATTAGCAGATAATAATGCTACTTATGCTATGTGTGAGTTTAAGGAGAATGGTTATCGAGTCTGTTCTCTTGGTGGTATTGATGGTATTGCTATGGTTTTAAAAAACTATACAGAGGCACGTGAACTGTTTTCGCAAGCACATACACTTCTTTTGAATGGCCTTTTTAGAGTTGGAGACTTTGAAACACTTTTGAGAGATAAGAATAATCATCCCAATTATGCTGTCCGAAAAGCAAGCCATGAAGCATATTTTACTCTGCTTCAACAGCTTCTTGCCAAAAAGGGAATAGGAAAAAGTTCTTAAAGTATACATAATTTATTTCTTCTATGACAGAAAAATGTACTTTATGCAAAGAAAAGATTGAAGAGACGTTTCTTGGAAAGATTCGAGGGACAGTTATTAAGAAAAAAATGGTTTGCAGTAGCTGCCAAAAAAAGTTTGGTGCTGATGTAGAGAAGCAGTTATAGTGCGCCCCAGTGGCTTAACGGTAGAGCAATTGCTTCGTAAGCAATAGGTTGAGGGTTCAAATCCCTTCTGGGGCTTCCTTTTTATACACATTAAGAGTTTCTTCCAGCCTGTGCTTATCCCATGCCGTTGGCTCTTTTAATTCTGTCCAATCATACTCAGGGTAGGAAGTGCCAGAAATATTCCGTGGGAAGATATGCGCAAACGTTTAGATAGGATTGAGAAATTGTTAGAAAAGAATAGAAAAAAATAAGGCTATAAAAACCCATAGTGCCAAGAAGAAAGATATTTTTTTGTTTGTTTTTTTGTCGTTCCAGATTTGATATATGCTTCCCATTCCCATGCATATCTCCAAGGATTGTACAGAACTGGAAGGACAAAGAGATAGAGAAAAAAGAATTTTATTTTTCCATGCTTTTTTTGTTGTTCCAGATGAATTGTTTCATGCTTTATTATCCTTGTTTGTACTTGTTTAGATAATGTAGAGAAATTTTTTGAAACATAGATATGCGGATAGATTGTCGTATGTACATAAGGGTGTGCAAAAATCGTACCATACCAAAGCCAAGATTTTTCTTTTATCACAGAGACTCTAGAGACCTAGGAATTTAAAAAAGTATTTAGAAACCAAAGGAGTCTGTAAAATCTTTAATTTGCTGATAATCTGTTAAAAACTTGAGACCTTTATTTGTAATAATATATTTCTTTGTCTCTTTTTCTTCACGTTCATCCACCATTTCTTTTTCCATGAGCTCTGCTACATATCGCTTCATAGAATCATGAGAAAGATTGGACTTATACAAAAGATGCGTTGGTTTAATAGAGCCCCCTTTATCTCGAATTGCCTCTAAAATATCCTTAATAATATCAAGCTTTTCTCTTCTCTCGCCCATAGTTCAAAACTCTCACAAACATATAAAATAATATAACAAAACCAAGCAACTGGAGAATATTTCCAACTACATAAAATATAGGGTTAAAATAAACCATTGCTAAAAAAAAGACCTGCGCACAGGCCAATAAGTAAAAAGATACAAAGACAAGCTTTGCATTAAAGTTCTTTTTCTCTAGATAATTTGTATAAAATTGGTGTCCTAAAAAGAATAAGAGTAAAAAGGATACAATATGAAATTTCAAATAATATTGATAGGAAAATGCTGTGAATAAAAGCATTAATGTAAACAGTAAGATAATTACTTTCTTCTGTTCAATCTTTAAGGTTACTACTAATAACAAAGTCAATGCTGCAAACATGAAAAGCATATGTAGTAGGAAACCATAATCAAAGTTTGTGAGAATATTACTTAATGTATTTGAGATATGTGTCGTTAATGCTAGATTAATGAGTGAATAGACTATAAAGGAAAGAGACATTAATCCAAATGCTGCAGCAAAATAAACATATTTCTTTTCTTCAGTCATTTTATACGCTTTGTAGGACATTGCTGCTATGAGCAAAGTTACTAGAATGTAAATAAGCCCAAAAAGTGCATCAATCCCACGGAACCAGTATGGTCCATTCAGCAATAAAATCATTATTCATCGTGCAAAACTCCTTATTTATAAGTCTTGTGGAAAGATCTTATGGACATTGTGTTCCCCTGCTTTATAAATAGTTTTTCTCTCTGCATAGTATTCCTTGCATTGCACATTCATGGTTGGAAGCTCTCCTCCCCAAACTGAGCTTTCAATCTTTTTTTCTTCATTTAATACAGCAGGGAAAAACGGACTTGCAGTACTTCCTGAACTAGATAAAACAATATCGGGCATATATGATAGGAAATATTATTTGTTTAAAAAAATATCTAAAGTCCTGTAGATGTTACAATACAGACTGGTAAAAAGATTTATAAATAATGGTTTGATTTTCTAAGTAACCAGTGCTTATGCGGGGATTCGTGAAGATTTAGGTTTTCACTCTCTTGAGCAAAGCCTGGTCAAATGCGCAGGTGGCTTGCAAAAAAATTTGTAAGCTTGCGAAACTTAAGACCAGCCATCACACTGATGGAGACAGACTACAATGGTGTAGTCAAGTAAGATATCCTGTCACTTAGTGTGTTCGAGGGTTCGAATCCCTTTCCCCGCATTATATTTTAAAAAATGGGTTGATACTCTTAAAATGAATCCTTACGAACAAATACAAATAATTAGAAAAGGAAATATTTCTTGTTACTCATATAAAGGATTTTCTCTAGTATCTGTTTGGGGATCGAGTTTGAATTTAGAAACAATCCAAAAAGTAAAAGATAATAATTATCTCATTGGAAAAATTAAAGTAGAAAAACCAGGATTAAATTCATTAAGAATTCTTAGTATTTCCCCATTTACAGATTTTCAACTTCAATCTGCAGCTATAGGAGCAGATATACAAAGTATTGCCTATAATGAATCAAATCCAATTGTAAATATGGAAAGATTCTTACAAAATATTTCTTTTAATGAACACAAAAAAATACCTCCAGAAATTGAGGCAGAAAATTTAGAAGAGATAATTGATTTTGGTGAAAATATTAGACCTTTATGTTTGGAAATTGCACGATCAAGATCTTCTAGTCCTGAAAAAGCATTTGCGGCAATAACATGGGGATTATTTTTGCAGGATAATAATGATGTAAGTTTTGAAGAATCAAAAAGATTAGCTATAAATGCTTATTTAAACAAAGGAAACGAAGCTTAATCAGCTGATCCTATTCCAAATGATTTATAATGCTTACTGTAAAAAGAAAAAATTATCTCTTCAAACTAAAGAAAGAAGATTTTTTCTGTGTAACTGGTTCTGCAGGCGCTAACCAATGAAAATTATTATGTATTTTTTTCTTGAGATCATCTAACTGTGCTTGAATATCCTTTACACGATCTGAAGCTGCAGTTTGTTTAGAAGCATTAATTTCAATTCTTAGTTGATCAAAGAGAGGCATGATTTTTTGTAAGTCCTCTTTGAGCTCTTGTATGGGATCTTTTGGCATATGTAGATCTCAGCTGAGAGTATTTATAACAATTTAGATAGTTATCTTTATATATTCTTGAAAAAACTTAAGGCAGATGCCTCAGTGGCTTAGCCTGGTATAGCACTTGCTTGGTAAGCAAGAGGTCCCGCGTTCAAATCGCGGCTGAGGCTTTCTTTTTTCATTAGTTTTATTAAGTGGGATAGAATTCTTTGCGTATGCTTATTAATGACTCTTATACAGATAAATTTCCTAAGAAAAAAACTATCTTTGGCATGATTCACCTTGCAGGAGAAGACCCTGTAGCTCAAGCCTTAAAGGAAATTGCTCTTTATCAAGAAGAAGGTGTTGATGCAGCAATTATAGAAAATTATCATGGCTCAATAGCAGATGTTTTACAAACTTTACGTTCTCTTCCTAAGGATTTAACAATCAAAATTGGAGTGAATATCCTTCCCAATGAATATTTTTATTCTTTTCGGCTTGCAGAGGAATATCATTTAGATTTTATACAGTTAGATTATGTTGCTGGAAAATATAAAGGGCATGCACCTCTTAAACTTCGTGATTATAGTGCCTATAAACTAAGCCATCCTCATATTGCTGTGCTTGGAGGTGTATGGCCAAAGTACTATACCCTTCTGGAAGGATCTCGTTTAGAAGATGATGTTTCTGAAGGAATGACACGCGCAGAAGCGATAGTGGTTACAGGTGAAGGAACAGGAAAGGAAACACCTCTTACAAAAATACAAGACTTCCGAAAACTATTAGGAAAACATCCCCTTCTTATTGGTGCTGGCTTGTCTCTTGAAAATGCCACTATGCAACTTGCATTTGCTTATGGTGCTATTGTGGGAAGTGCTTTTAAGTTTCATAATGAAACAGAAGAAGCTGTGGATAAAAAAAGAGTACATGACCTTATGGAAATTGTACGAGCATTTTAATTATTTTGATAATATTTCTTATGGTTCCCTTCTTCTTTTTTGTGAGGTTTTCTTGTAAGGAAATATGTTATTCCTATAATAAGTATGAGGAAAAGAATTCCTATTGTTATAAAAAGTCCAGTCCATTTTCTCTTTTCCATTAATTGTTGTTCTTGTGCAATAAATGTGCTGGTTTTTTCAAAGGATATTGTTGCTGTTCCTTCTTGAATTTCTGTGAGACTTATTTTTAGATCTATAGAACCATCTTTATCAAGGTCTATTTCTGCAGGGGTAGATAGTGAAATTTGTATCTCTACTGCTTCCCCATCTTCTTGTTTTAAGAATAAAATAACTTTCTCATTTTCAGGATCAATCTCTTCTACGTAAAATATCCAATTCTGTTCTTTTAATGTTGGAGTGACAAAGGTAAATACGAGAGTTTGACCTACGATGAGGTTTCCAATATTTGCTCTTCCATTCTCTCTCCAACTTTCATATTCATTTAGATCAATTGTTGTATCATCTTTTGTATATTCCCGTGCTGTTCTTGGAATTTCTTCATCATCTTCTTCTTTTGTTGATGTTCCACCACCGCCCCCACCACCAGAACCACTACTTGTACCACTACTACTAGAACTTGAAGAACTTGAGCTTGATGTGGAAGTTGTCGTACATGCAGAACCAGAACAGGTTATGGTTTTTGATGTGCTGTCTGTTTTTGTTGCCGTGCCTGAAGGATTGCTTGTTGCAGCACTTGAAATGCTATAGACACAATTACTTGTTCCCATAGTTATAGCCCAAGTTTGTGAAACAGATTGGCCATCTGAAAGATCAGTAAACGATGCAGAACTTGCTTGTGTTCCAATCGTACAGCCACCACTGGTTACAGAAAAAGAGATTACAAGATCTACATTGCCACCGACAGTTACTTGTGCGGAAGCATCTACTGTTCCTGTTGATGCAACTGCACTACCTGCAGATTGAGATACCACAGTTATTGCATCAATGACATTTACTTCAATGCTGTTATCTGCTGGATAGGTATCTGACACTTCATCTAAAGTAATTCTTGAAAAGCCATATTCACCAGATTTTTGTGCACGCAAACCTTCAAAAACAACATCTGTCGATGCTCCAGAGTTAATATTTGTATTTGTTACTTCCGCATAACTTGATGCTTCCAACCAGTTTCCAGAATCAGGATATAATGTTGCAGTTGTTAAAGACCCTGTTTCATCTCCTGAATTTTCTACTGTTGCCGTACAAGAAAAATCTTCCGTTACCGCTACTTCATCTGGACTACAGTTAAATGCAGTTACTTCTAAAGTTACTGTTGCTGCTGCTACATGAAGCAAGAGTAGTATCATTAATGGTATAAGGAATTTTTTCATTTTTATGCTGAAAGATTTACATGCACTGCTGCCCAGCCGTATGCGGCATTCCAATCTTCATCATAGCAATTTACTTGCATACCATAATCTTGTGCTTTCAAGCTGCTTATGTTGAATTGGTAATTATGTGTTGTTCCTCCTGTAGTTAATCCTGTTGTTTGCGATCCCCAATTCCAATTGCTCCCATTACTATAGGAGCGATAATCTGTACTTATGTATTCATAATAATATGATGTTCCATTAAAGAGAGTCGTACTACAATAATCTGCTGTAGTATTTATTGAATAATAGGAAGATTGTGCACAATACCAATCTTTCAAATTCTGGAAATTCAAAAGAGTTACATAACATTTTGCATTTTCTACTGTTGTCCAATTTAATGCAAGTGCTGAAGTTGTAAAATTCTGGCGTGTTGTTGGTGCAGTAAGATTTACTGTTGGAGGAGAAAGATCTTTAATGTATGCATAGCCACCACTAATTACACTCGTTCCTCCAGTTCCATTTACTGCTTGAACCGTTGCACGAATCGTCATACCTCCTTTTGACCAATTGGAAGTCCCTTTCACAATAGTAATTGATGCAGAATCAGAAGCATTTGTATTTGTTCCTGAGCCTATAACATAGGTTGCTGTTGTATAACCCTTACAATATTCACTCCAGCAACTTGAATCAGATAAAGTATACTCTACTTTGGTCACATTTACTGAAATAGAATTTTGATTCTGATCACGTACATACAATCGTAGGCTTACATTGTCGTTTGGTGCAAAATAATATTGCCATTGCCCTGATGAATTATAATTTGACCAATAGCCATTATAAGTATTCTGGCTATTAAACCCTAATGAAGTTTGATCATCTACAGCTACTCCTGTAGAGCTGATAAAAGTCCCTTGAAGATAATTATAACCCTCTTTCCAACCAGAACTTGGAGGATAAATAACTACATTCTTTGTTCCAGTTACATTACAGGAGCTAGAAACATTTGACCAGCATTGACCAATGTTAAATACAAAGGTGTTTTTCGTACTTTGATATGAATCCCAGCTCCACTGATATATTGAAGTAATATTTCCCGTTGCTGTAGAACCATCCGTTGCTTTTGAAAAGTTTATTGGAACTGTTATAGGACTTGTTTTTAAAACAGTTGATCCACCAGAAATACTCCCCCAGCTTACTGAGAAAGGAACTGTTCGGAAATAGACCCAACCTTGTTCTTTATTTCCAGAACTATCTTGGACAGTTACTTTAAGATAATGATAATTGCCCCAAGACCCTGCTCCCCATGTTCCACTATTTGGACAAAGGCTTATTCCTGTTTGATTTGAGAAATTAGCAGAAGTAAAATTTGTATAAGTCATTGTTGTATATGTAGATCCAGACCATGTATCTTCTCTTACACTTGAGATATTATAATTTCCATTTAATAATGTCCCTGAATAATAATTTGGTTCATACACATAGAGAGTTCCCCCAATACATCCATCATTATCCACAGAGGTGCTATTCATAGTAATTGAAACCCTAAATGGTTGTACTTGGAACCAAAGCCAAGCATTTGCTGTTTGATTTTTTGTATCTCTTAAAATAATTTCTCCATTATAATATCCTGACTGCCAATTGCTTCCATTTACATAAGTAATATTAATAACTCCTGTTCCATTAAGCACTGTTGCATTTGATGAGAGACCATCAACAACGATTGTAACATTCAGATCTTCAGGATAATTTAATTGTCTTGTTTTATATGTTGCTTGATCCCATGAATTAAGAGTTAGATCATCTATTGTTGTATTTATGTAATCACTTAGATTGTACCCAGTATAGTAATACCCACCATTCTTCTGGCTTTTTAACGTTTTTACTCGGAAATATTGTGCTTCTGAATTCTTTATACTTGTTTTGTAATTTGCTCCACTATAATCAGAAGGCATTGCTTCAGTATAAAATGCTATAGTGTTGAACCATGCTGTACCCGTTTGTGTCCCATTTACATCTAGGACTACTTGCCAATATCCAGTACCCCAAGATCCTGTTGTTGTATTAATTGCAATTGTATAATTTTTATTGAGGTTTGTTGTTCCCCAATACCATCCATTTGATTGATTTACTATTATTGATGTTGAATTATAAGAACTTGCATTCAAATCTGTACAAGGCCATTTTCTACAATCAGAAATTTTCTTCACTTTTATTGTAACATTTCCGCCAAGGCTTGTTCCACTTGTTCCCCATTCTCCTGCATTCATAATCGTTACATACATAGTTACATTTTCCTTGCTATTGAGATTATATGTTGATGTACAAACGGTTCCCGTGCAATCTACTGGAGAGCCATATACTTCCCACTGGCGAATATCAAAATATCCATACCCATAATCAGAATTCCCTTCATCATCTACCCCTTTTAATACAGCTCTATACGTTCCTGTTGCCCATTCATTATTTTTTGTGGCATTATAAATTAAATTCATTGTTCCTCTTCCTGAGGTAATAGAAGTGGAATTTATTCTTGTAGTATTATAATCATAATCTATTGGAGGCCATATCCATTCTCCTTGTCTTCCCATATATTCTAATTTCTCTAAAGTAATTGTTCCTTTAGAACCTGCACTTCCTACATTTGCCCACCAATTACTTCCTGCTTCATACATATCAATGGTTAAAGAAATATTTGATGTAGGTTTATTTGCCCAAGAACTACTATACGCATAAATATAAAATGCGCGAGCTTCAAAATTTCCATAGGCAATATCTGATGTTGTTCCATCTTCTCCAAGTATTTTAAATTTTACTCCATATGGACCGCCATCCCAGGTTCCATTTGGAGCAACTGTACATGTATATGCCCCGCTTGTACTATCTGATTGGCATGCTGAAGAAGTTACATTAAATGCAAAACTTTTTCCTGAATTCATATTTTTAACTTCTTCAATAGAAATTGTTGCATTATTTACTACTTGCTTTGTTGCGGAATAATCTGTACAAGAAGCACCTAAACCATATGAAGTATTTGTTGCATTCTCAAAAGATGCCCTTCCTAAAGCATTTTCTGCTTGGAACATTTTTAATTCAAAATAAATTGTATCAGATGTTTTGAATTGATAAGAATAATAATACCCAGAGCTTACAGAACCAGCTGTATCTTTTGTTGAAACACAAATATCATAAGGATTTATTGTGAAACGTGCAATCGTTGCTGCAGTATTGTTGTCACCATTAATAGAAGCACTATACAAACCTCCTGATCTTGGAGGATCTAATTTTAATCTTTGTGTTGTTACATTCCATGCCCATTCAGAGATATTATTAGAAATGTTTACTAAATCATAATTCCCTACTTCTGCATAAGAAAGCTCAGACCCATTTGAGAAAGTTATGCGGATGATTGATGCATTTGTTAAATTAATTGCACTTGTTTGATTTTTTGCACTTAAACTTAAATAAACATATTCATTGGTATTAAAAAGATCTTTTAATGAACCCTCAATATTTGTTGCTTGTGCAGATAGAGTTTTATTTAAAATATGAATTATTTTCTTTTGGGATTGATCATCTGTATCAAAAGCTACTCGGGTTAAAAGAGAATATTCTCCTGTTAGATTGGGGAGTTTTACCGCGAATTGATAACAACCCTTTGTTGAACAAGACACATTCCATGTTGCATTTGCTTTTGCACGGATATTGTTAAATGTATCAAAAAGGGTAATATTAATAGCGCTTGTTGCATTTATTGTGGAGATTATTGAACCATTTGTTCTATATGTTGGATATAACTCCAGATTTACTGTTTCATTTGGAAATGCACTATATTCATAGATAAAATTTGAATTTGTATCTGCCTTTTTCAATAGCAAAGACCAATCTCTTACCTCAAAAGAAGTTCTTGCCTGGATAAGATGACTACTAGCATCAGTAATATTGATAAGAACATTGTATCTTCCTTCTGAAAAACTTGTTGCACGTAATGTCCAAGTATATCTATTTGTAAAAGAATTATTTTGAATGAGACTTGTAGAGCTTACATTTTCTTTAATATTCCCACTACTATCCCTGACTGTTCCTACAAAAGTGTAGACATCATTACTTGTTGTTAAACTGGGAATAGTTATTTCTATGGATGCATCCTCACCACTAGAAAAAACATTTCTTATAGATTTTCCAAGTTTGTCTTTCATGAGAATTGTTGCTTTGAAAGATTCCACTTTAAAATTTGTAAATGCTTTGTAATTATTTGCTTCTATATAATAAGACCCTAGGGTACTTGGTGCTGTTGTTGTGAGAGTACATTTTCCCGTTGCACCTGTTATACACGAAAAATTCTCTAAGATATATTTAGAACTATTTTGGATAGACCCATTAATGGTCACATTAGCAAGATATGCTCGATTTCCTCCTACATCACGAATTGCTTCTGAGAAAATAGTCATTGCTTCAGATTGTTTATACGAAACTTTATCTGTTTTCACTTCTAATATATCAACAGCAGTTGAGGTTACTAAAATCTCATTCTGTGCCCACCATGTCCCATTACTGGGATCAGTATAATTTAGCCGTAAATAATATGTCCCTGTGCTTGAAGGCGCAGATATTAATACAGCAGAAGGATAAAAATCACTTTTTGAATAGAAACTTCCATCAGAAGTTGTGTTTATAATATAACTTATTATATGTGCGTTATTGGTTTTGTTCATCACAGAAAGATTTAATGAAGTGCTTGTAACTGCAGAATGATTTGTTACTAAAGAGCCATTTGTAGAATAATTTGAAAGAAACAATGATCCTTTCAGTTCTATTCTTTCTCCTAATTGATAAACCGTGTGGGCTGTTATGAAACTTAATTCTGCAGAATAATTATTTGCAGTTGCAAAAGTGAAAGAGTATATAATACTTAAAAGAATAATTAGTGTTACTATCCATATCTTATATTTTTCACCCATATTTTCCCCAATTAAAATTTGCTAATGATATAAACTTAATAAGTCTTTCTATAAAATTATATTTTTTTGAAAATTAAAGTATAAACCCGCAAAATAAATTCAATGAGAACAGCAAAAATCAAATAATATAAAATAAAATTTAAAAGGGATGGGATAGTGAGCAGAGTCTCTTGTATTCTTTCAATTGAAATTGAGCTTGCACCATTAATAAGAAGTGTTGCTAAAAGAACAAAAGGAAGAAGCTTTGCCATCTCTGTTGCAAGTTCTTCATTAAAATAGGTTACTATTCTTATACTTGTAACAATAGCCATTGCAATTAAGAGAATTTTTAATGGTTCCTGATTATATGATAAAAGAAGAATCATTATTGTAAATACTGAAAACCAAATCAAGATAAATAGAGGCAAAAGTATAATATATTCAAATATATAGAGCACAATGTTTAATCCTTTTTGTAGCCATTCCCATTCTGCTTTCTCTGAATGCTGTTGTAAATTTAAATCAAAAAAATCTCTTTTTGCAATAAAATGATAAAAGAAGAAAACAAACATTGCGTATAAAAGTATCCCAAATACTAATAATGCTAAAGGTATGAATGATATCCAAGCTTCTTGTAGAGAAAAAAACATATGAGCACCTACGGACCTTGCCTAAACATCATTTTTAAGACATCCATTGCCGTTCCTAATTCAGAAATAGGCGACACAGAAATATCTCCACTTGCAAATCCAGCAGTAATTTTTGTAAGTACTACTCCTGCATCAATTGCTCCGCCTATATTCTCTTGTAAAGAATCTTCTATCCATTCTGGATGTTCTACTCTTCCATCTTTTTCCATAGTAGAAATTAATCCATAAATAAAATCAAAATCTATTTCTATTGTAAGATCTGCTTCTTTTTCGTAATTGATTACAGGTTTTACTTGGAAAAGATTTTCTTCTGATATAGAAAAATCTACAATGAAAAGAGATTCATCTCCTTCATTAATTGTAATCTTTGTATCTAAAGATCCATCTTCATACTTTTCTGTTAGCTCTCTTATACGATCCATAGCTTCTGGGCTGGAACGAAGTTCTTCTAGCTCTTCTACACTCGGACCAGATTGTTCTCCTTCTTCCCCAGGAAAATGACCTTCAATAGCTGCATTTTTAAACTCCTCTTTGACTAATTCTTTTGGAGGAAATATTCCTAATTTCATATATGGAGTATTTATTTCTCTTTCAAATTCTTCTGCATATGCCGGCTCTTCCCAAATTTTTATACNNGATCTGTTAAAGAATATTCAATTTCTGCACGTTGTCGCAGAGCATCTTCTTTTTCTTGTACACACCAATCGCTTCCTAGGCTATTTTCAATTTCACTTCTCTGTTGATTTAGCTCATCAAAAGGTTCTCCCCATGTATCAAAATGTATCCAAGACTCAACTTGCCCATTGGGAAATGAGGTACAACCACCAGAAAAAGATAATGCGCCCTTATCTTCCTGCCATGTTGATCCTTTGAAACAACCAAAACTCATGACGACTGCATTATCATATGGAGCACATGTCGGCGTGGCACAATCTTCGTTACTTGTACAAGAAGGGCATTCCTTGCCTTCTGATTCGCAATCCCACCAAATTCCATCACAGTTTGAAAAACCTTCTGTACATTGGCAGTTTCCTCTCTGCTCATCACAATACTGATTTAGACCACAACCTCCTCCACAGAGTTCTCGTGTTCCTCCACAAGTTGGATCAGATGTTTCACAGCCATCACTTCCATCTTCATTACAATCAAAAAATGTATCCTTACAATAACATTCTCCTCTAAATGTATCACAGCCTTGATTGTCTGCACAGTCTTCATCTGTTGTACATGTCTCCGCTGTGACTTTCCCTGTGACTGCATTTGCATCTGTCGCCCAAATAATAAAACCAGTTATAGAAGCTTCTGTTATTTGTTCTTCATTTGCTTGAGGAATATTTTGTATTTCTTCTTGTTGTTGATTATTTTCTTCTATTCTCTGAATTGTTTCTTGAATACTTTCTTGCTGTATTCTTTCTGTTTCTTCATTTATTGGGATTAAAAGACCTTCATCAACTAATTGATTATAATTCTCTTCAGGAATTTCTTTACATACACCATTTGAACAAATATCTCTTTCTCCTGCACAATCACTTTCTAGAGTACATGATTGACCCGTTTCTAGAGGGTCTTGTTCTTCAAGTATATTTTCACAGAAACCACTTGTACATTCTTGATTTAGGGAGCATTCTTCTCCTGCAGTACAGGATTTTTTATTTGTACAATAGCCATAGGAACAGAATTCATTTTCCGTACACTCTCCTTCCAATGTACAAAGTTTTCTACACATTCCTTCTTGTAAAGTTTCTCCTTCCGCACAGACTGCAAGTTCTTCTGTTGTTAAACAGAATCCTTCATGACAAAAACTATTTTCCCCACACGATTGAGTCTCACATGCAGAAATATCTTGACAATCAAATAATTGATCTTCATCATTATCGATACCATCTGTACATATTTCTTGTTTCTCCCCACAGCTCGACATATCTGTACAGGTTCCATCACCATCACAATCAGAAAATCCTTCTTTACAGACACAGAGAGATCCTTCTAAAACTTGATTTTCTCCACAAAATTCTTGACCACAAGGAACTGTTTGTTTTTGTATTCCTGCTTCTGTTTGACAAGAATAGATTGTACAAGGGAAAGGCTGTTGTATCCCATCACAAATATAGGTTGTATCTGCACAAGGAGAATATTGCTGTTGTCCATTGCACACAAACAAGACTTCATCAGCACAGAGTCCAGAACACACTTCATTTTGCATACCTGTAGAAATTTCATCACATGTTTGGTAACATGCTGCATTTACTGAAGGTGCTTTACATATTGTACAAGGATCACAGGTTTGTGCACAGTTGATATCCGCTTCTTCAGAACTTTCATATTGTACACGGCATTCTGTACAGGGTGAACATTCATTCATACAGTCATTAACTTCAAGGGTTTGCAAAGAATCTTCACAGGCTGTACATTCTGCACAAACACTTTGCTGCCTACAATTTTCATTACAGGTGTTACATCCAGAGCTTTCACATATTTCATTACAATATTCGTCACCACTTGTTCTATCACAAGTCCAACATTCTTGACAAGAACTTTCAAAGCAATTATTTCTACATTCTCCACAGTCTCCACCACACACATTTTGGCAGAATTTACCACAGGTTTTTGCACAATCTGGATCACTACAATCTACTACAGTATCTCCATCATCGTCTATTCCATTTTCACAATCTTCTAAACCGCCTAAAGCATAGGTACATGCACCAGCTATACATGCTTCTTCTTGTACATTACACGTTTCTTCATTTGTATTTTGGCACCATGCATCTTGATGTTCTACAGTATTTGTTGCTAATCTTTGTTCGTAGCGACGCTCTTGTACTGTTTCTGTTTCTATAGACCCAAAATCTCCAAGGATATTCTGTAATTGAGATTTTCTTTTTTCAAAATCTTCTTTATTATTTTGTACAGGGCCTTCATGATTATAATATTTTTCACTTAAAGCTTCATTTAATGCTTGCATTTTATCTTGATAGCTTGTTAATGAATCCCAAGAAGCCTCTTCCTGATCTATTCTCTCCATTTGTGTATGAATCTCTTCTAAAGTAGATGTGAGCTCTGCTTCTAACTGTTCTATTGTATAGTCAATAAAACTTTCTCTATTATATTCACCAGAATCACTTGCCCCACTAAAATCCATTGGTTCATCAGATCTTGGATTAAACCAGAGATTTATCCAAGGCCATTGGCAGGTATCAGAACACTCAGGCATACTTACTGTTAGAGTCACTTCCATGTTTTCGCCTTCAAAGAATTCTATATTCCAGCGTTCACTTTTTTCATTGCTTTGTAAAGCTCCTGATGGGAAAATATCATTCATTACTGATTCACAGTTTGCTTTATTTTGATTTACATATTGACTTATTTCTCTCTCTGCTGCAACAACTAAGGCAGTTGTCTCTGTTGCAGAACCTGCTCCTTGAAGATATGCATTTCCAGAAGATTCAATTTCTGCTAAAGTACTGTCCATATCTAGAGTCAATTCCTTTTTGTATCGTATCTGAAAATCTGTCCAATAATACAATGTTTGTTCACCATTGTTTTCATATATATGAGGCCATGCATTAAAACTCATTTGTATTCGCTTTCCATCAAAAAGAATTTTTTCAAACCAAGGAACTTCTTCTTCTAATTTTGTATTTTTATCTGTTGAGCTTGACCATGCTTGCTTTGTGTAGCCTTTTGGAACTCCAAAGAATTGTTCTGCTGCATCTGCAGTGATACCTGAAGGCCCACGCTCTTCTTGATTAAAACTTCCTAGAATCTTATTTACTTTGTTTCTCGTTAAAGAACCCTGAATAAGAAGTTCGAGATAATCTATATTCCCCATTTCATATTGTTCTGCATAGCCTATAAGATGAGAAATTTCTGCATCAACTGTTTGTGCAGATGTTAAAGGGATAAGTAATATAATGAGTAGGGAGATTATTATTTTAGATTTCATTCAGACACCTCTTTTTGTTTTGATAAGACCTACCTCTATTTAAATTTAGCTGATAAAAATTATTTCTGCTTGTGCTAGCTGTTTGTGTATTAAATCATCTAAAGGAATTTTTTCTAACTCCTTTTTTATCTTTTCTGGATCTGATCGTGTTGCAGGATTTTTTGGCCCAAGAAGACAACAAAGTTCAGGGCCTTTGGAAATTTCATATGTTCCTATTTTTTCTCCATGACGCATAATCTCAATTTTATCATAGGTAAGTAAAGGACGAAGAATAATCAGTTTTATAGGCTTGCTGATAGATACTAAATTACTTACTGTTTGACTTGAAACCTGAGAGAGATTTTCCCCTGTGATAAGAAACTCAGCTGCTTCCTTTTCTGCAATCATCTCTGCAGCTCTTATCATTGCAATCTTTGTAAGGATAAAATAATATCTATGCTGGCATTTTGAAACAATCTCTTTGAAAAGATCTGCATAAGGAATGAGATATAATTTTTTTACTCCTAATTGTTTTTGTAAGCGTTTTACTTTTTCTATTTCTTGTTCATCAGTCAAAGGCATTTGGTGAAAATGAATTGCTATAATATCTAAACGGTTTTTTAAGAGATCAATTGCTACAGGAGAATCTTGACCTCCAGATAAGAGTGCTATTGCTTTTTTCATGAAGAAAATGAAAAATAAGGAGTATATAAAACTACTCAGTAATATTTCTCTTCGAAAATTCTCTTTTGTACATCCATGTCTACAATTTTATTCGCCATAAACTTTGCTTGGCGTGTTGCATAGTCAATAACATCATCATAGCTTTCCGATTCAGAAATAGGAAGTTCAATATGAGGAATAGCCTTTTCTTTGAGATATTCTTTAATTTTTTGATCAATTTCTTTCTGCCAGTTTCTATCTACAGAACGAACACCATCCTCAATGAGACCATAAGGAGATACTGGCGTTTTGAAAAGATAGTTATACGTTTCTGCATGGTGCAATACAAAAGGCTCTAACCATGCTGCCATAGGCTGTTCTTCTTTTTTATAGGCATCAACTGCATAGACAAAATTGTCTACAACACTTCTATCACAAAGAACATAATCATAGATGTCTTGATATTCTCTCTCCCATTGTGCTTGTGTGAGAAGAATCCAGTTTTGTGCAAGAACATTTGCATGAGAGCCTTTAAAATAAGGGCAGGCACGAGCAACTTCACGAATAATGCCTACATTTTTTCCTTTTGCTTTCAATACCCCTGCAAGAAAATACACTAAGGTTGTCTTGAATGTTCCATGAGAGCCAATGATGGATATTTTCATCTTTTTTCCTCTTTAAAATCAGGGTGATTTTCTGGTCTTACATAGTGATCATGACAACGAGGCCTGTATTGTACTTTTTTTATTCCCCCCTTGATATCTCCTGAGATAATATTTTTTTTTCCATGGTAGGGGACAAGGCTCTCTCTTTTCTTTTTTCCTCTTCCTTCAATTACTAATAACTGGCTATGCACTCCTTTATTCGTACAGCCTGGTTCTTTACAAATACCATGATAAAATCCTGTACATTCATCAGCTTGTGACATTAAATATGCCGCATTTGGAAAAACACGATCGCCATAATCATTAATCAGAAAGGCTGCGTGAACAACATTTCTCCTGCTGAGTAAAGTATCTACTACCTTTTGGAGATTGGAATTAAACATATGCGCTTCATCAATTAAAACAAAAATATCTTTTCTTCCTACAAGATCTAGGATTCTTTCTGGTTGATCTTCTGGAACAGTAATTGCTTCAATAGTTGGGCCAGCTCTAGAAATTAATTTTGCCTTTCCTAAATCAATTCCTTCACGCTCAGAATTTTTTGGTTTAAAGGCTTTAAACCCATAATGTGTGCCATCGCGGATACGTTGGAGATCTAGAATAGCATAAGCTGTCTTTTGCCCTCCCATTCCCCCAGGGTAAATCACCAATTTTGGACCTTCATACATATTTTTGATTTAGCAGCAAAGACGCTTTATAAAAACTTATATAGATAAACATAGAAACTTTTTTATACATACAAAAGGAGTAGAATCCTATGAAGCTTGTTCTGCTAGGAAAACCACTCTCTGGGAAAGGGACGCAAGCTGCTTTGCTTTCAAAGGCATTAGATATCTCTGTTCTTTCTTTAGGTGCGCTTTTTCGCAGGGAAGTGGAAAAAAAGAGTGTTTTAGGCAAAAAAGTAGAAAAATATATGAAAAAAGGGACATTGGTTCCTCATTCTGTTACTTTTCCTTTCCTTCAAAAATATCTTCCCAAAAAAGATTTCATTTTAGATGGCTATCCTCGAAACCTTGCGCAAGCGAAGGCTTTGGAAAAAATGTGTTCTCTTGATTTTGTTATTGATGTGCATTGTTCCAATAGGCTCATACAAAAGAGAATTATGGCCAGAAGAAGCTGTCCAAAGTGTGGGAAAATCTATGGTTTAGATGTACATCCCCCAAAAGAAGGAATTTGCAGTTGTGGCGCTACGCTTATACAAAGGAAAGACGATACAAAAGCTATTGTTCAAAAAAGATTAGCTGTATATACCAAACAAAGTGCTTCTTTGATTTCATACTACAAACATAAAGGAATCTATTTACAGGTTTCTGGAGAAAAAAATAGATATTCACTCACAAAAAACATCTTAAAAAAGATTTCTTACTGAAAAACGAAACTATTATATAGAAAATTTCCTATTGGATTTCTTTATGGCTCAAACTATTATCCCACAAAAGGCTCCATTATTTGCAAGCCAAAATGATTCCATTCCTGAAAAAAGTTTTTTGCAACGAGTATTTTCCCACAAAAAAATCCTTCTTCTTCTCTTTGTTTTTGTTATTGTAGTTCTTATTTTTTATATCTTTATGACTACTTATACTGCTCAGTTAGGAGAAAAAACTTCTTTACTTTTTGTTATTCCTTCTTTGGTTCCATCTGAGAAATAATTTTATGGATTTTTTGCTCTGTCTTTGTATTAATTGTCTCTGAGAATACTACACTCGCCACTTTTTTATCACTTCTTTCTTTGTTTTTTTAGAAGTTTATATATTTTTTGGAGTCTGCGACAACTTTCTTGGTATTACCTAATGTTATATATGATGAGTGANNTCTTTCGGAATAGAAAGATATTAAAAGAAAAGAGTTATAAACTAATTAAAAGGGGAGGTGGCTATGATAAGAGAAGAATTCCTTAAACTGTATGCTAATCTTCCTGTTAAACTTCGTGAAGAGGTTATTTTAGTTTTAGATAAAGAGGGACCTATCACTTGGAATTCAGCCTATTTTGAAATAAATAACAAGACTAAATTGGGAGAGATTATTCTTAAAAAACTAAAGGAGTTGAGAATCTTATGACAGATTTACAGGAGGCTATGAAAAAATTGGTTTTAGCACGTCTGGAAATGCTCCCTAACAATAAAAAAATGTCTATTGGATCTTCTGGGGAGTTTAGTAGAGATGAAATGATTGAACATGTTAAGAAAGGAGATGCTCTTGGAAAAAAAATCATTGAAATTGAGATGGAATTTTTACAAGCTCTAAAAAAAAGGGCTCTTTATGGCTAAAGTTCTTATTACAAGACCAGAACATGATGATACTACATATTATTTATCCCATTGGTCTAAACAGGCAATAAATTTTGCTGAAAGTAAAGGAATAAAGGTTTTTGATTTAAATAGAGAAAATGCAAATAAGAAAAAATTTGAGGGAATTCTGGAAAAGCAAAAACCGGACTTTGTTATAGTAAATGGGCATGGTTCTTCTGATACTCTTGGTGGACATAAAGACCAAATCCTCGTACAGTCTCACAAAGATGAAAGAATATTGAAAGGTACAATCGTTTATGCACATACCTGTAGTGCAGCAAAAACTCTTGGTCCGCTTGCCGTTGCTGAGGGTACAACTTCTTTCTTGGGTTATGATGAAGACTTTATTTTCTTTTATGATCCTAAAAAAATTACTACACCTCTTCAAGATCCAACAGCTCGTTGCTTTCTAGAGCCATCTACAGAGGCTATTTCCTCACTTTTGAAGGGAAATACTATTGGTGAAGCACAGAAAAGAGCTAAAGAGCTCTTTGTAAAGAGTATTAATAAGATGATTTCTACTGAAGCAAGTGAAGAAGATGTAAGTATGATTCGTTATCTATTTTGGGATATGAGGCACCTTATTTTATGTGGTGATAAAGATGCAAAGATTTGAGGAGTCTTTTAGAAGAAAATCATTAAAAGTACTTTTCTAAAATCTAAAGGAGTAAGTGGTTTCTTTATCCATAAGTTTATATCTTTAATTTAAATCTAAAAAATTGATGTTAGATTTATCAACATGGATATTAACTGGCGTTGCAGTTTATGGCGCTGGTCTCTCTACTTATAATCTAATAATAGAAAGGGTAAAGAATAAAAAAAGAATTAAAACTGATCTTAAAGTAGGTTTACTTACCTACCCCAATGGAAAAACTAGTGATGCTAAGTTTATTCTAACCGCAAGGAATATTGGAAATATTCCTGTAATCATTAACCCTCCAGTGATAATATTACCTTATGCTAAACAGATTATATTAAATGATCTAGAAAGTAATATTTGTTTTCCCCATGAACTAAATCCCCAAAATTCTTGTGAAGCTTGGACAGATCTAAAAGAACTTGCTAAAAGTATGAAAGAACAGGGTTATGCTGGAAGAGTAAAGATTAGAATAGAGTTTAGAGATGCTGTTGACAAAAGATATCAAAGCAAACCTTTTCTTTTTTATGTTGGTGAATGGACTAAGTAAGGATAATTGAAGAATAGTCCCATCAGGGAAAAACAGCTAACTTCTAGATTAACTCCCTTTTGAATCTTTTTTGCATATTCTTTGACAGAGTTTATTTCTAATCTTTTGGATATCACCTTGAATTTCAGATTTATAACCCTTCTTATTTTAGATGAAAAAGCTCAATAAGCTCGTGTGTGGCATATACTTTCACGTATTTTTGATTATTTAATTGCTTTTCATTAGACCATATTGGACATTGTAGATAGAGGGCTAAAGCAAAGTACACAACATCTTTCTGATCTGGACAAATTTTTATTGCCTGTTCTCTGTATGCCAGGAATTCATGCTCAGGGATAACTTCAATTTGTTCTTTTAAAATTGCAATAAACTTCTCTATCTCTTCAGAAGTGAGTTTAGACTTTCTTATAATGAGCTCTTTATTATTTTCAATTTCCTCAAATAAAAGAGAAGGAGCAACAAGCTCTAGGCTTTCTAAGAATAAAAGCCCAACTGGTTTTCCTGGATTTATAAGAATAGAAATAAGAGGATTGGCATCAGCAACAATCTGCATAGCTACATCTCCATGAATTTCTTTGCCATTCCTTTACTTATTTTTGTGCTTATTTCTTCCGAATCTTTTGTACTAAGAGTACTTTTTTTTGCAAGAGACTTTAGGAATTCTATTTGATTGACCTTTTGTTCAAATGCATGCCGTGCGACAGCAGACCAATTTACCTCTTCCATTTGGGTCATTTTTTTCTTTAATGTGTCTGGGACAGCTACTGAGAGTGTTGCCATAGTTATTTCCTCCTATTGCTATAATTGTTATTTATAGCAATAATAGTATTTAAGGGTTTTGTTGGGTTTCTATGTATAATTTACCCAAATAAACCTAAGAAAAAGCTTATAAATGAACCCTATAGTGGAGATTGTAGGGATTCTGCCTTCACATAATTGAACCTGAATCAGTTTGTATTGGTTGCAGAGATGTGCAAAAAGTATTTATTGATTCATGAAACGATTGGAGAGTAGGATATAATGAAAAGGAAAATTGGTTTGGATATTAGTGGAGTTATTATCAATATTGATGAGGCAAGTATTACTCCAGGAATATATCAGGACTTATTTTGTACAGAAGAAAAGAAATATCGAACAATCCCTCCAATGGATGGAGCATTTGCCGGATTGAGTAGATTGAGTCTTGTTTTTGAAAGAGAAATTTATCTTATTTCTCATGCAGCACCAAGACATATTGAGACTGTGACTAGAGATTGGCTTGATTACCATGGATTCTCTGAGACTACAGGTATAAACCCAGATCATTTCTATTTTTGTGATACAAGACAAGGAAAAAAGGGGCTCTGTGATAGATTAGGTATTACAGATATGGTTGATGACAGATTAGAAATTCTTTCCTATCTTCCAGGGCTTCAGAGATATCTTTTTCAAGGAAGAGATGAGGAAATACAGACATATGCTGCATATCTTTCACAGGTTCATAGAGTTCATAATTGGAGAGAGCTTGTTCAGAAAATAGAGGAAGAGAAATGAGACTATATGAACAAATAACAGATATTGTAAAAAAAGGTAAGAAAAGAACGAAAGGAAAAATCATTTTTTTAAATGGAACTTCTAGCTCTGGGAAAACTTCACTTGCACGAGCATTACAGAGAGAATTGGAAGAACCTTTTTTATATTATAGTTCTGATACTTTTGCTACCTTTTTACCTGAAAAGTGTTTTCAGGACCTTTCCCTTCTTATTGCTGAAATCCCAAATCTGCTATCTGGGTTTCATACTTCATTGCCAGTTTTAGTACAGGCAGGAAATAATCTTATTGTAGATCATGTATTACAAGAAAAAGACTGGTTACTACAATGCCTTGAAGTGTTAGAGGGAGAGGAAATACTTTTTGTAGGAGTTACTTGCCCAATCTCTGTACTTGAAGAACGAGAGAAAAAAAGAGTAGATAGAGAAGAAGGACAGGCACGTTACCAATCCTCTCGTTTGCACGAAGGCTGTGTTTATGATATTGAGATAGATAGTTCAAAGATGTCTCCTGAAGAAGGTGCGAAGCTTGTTAAAGAGTTCTACCTTTCCGGAAAACAATTTACAGGCTGGAATGAGACAAAGGTAAAGTTGAAAGATTACAAAGCCGAACTTTAGAATAAGACATTTTTATACAGATTAATCAAATCACTAAAATATTCTCGACCAAGAAAATCTATTTAAGTGTAGGGAAGACCTCGGACGCGCTTCTCAATCCAGCTATGATGCGCCTGCCAAAATCACCCTATATGGGGGGAGCGCATCACAGTAGAATGAGGATGCGCGGGACAGGATTCGAACCTGCGTAAGCACTAAGCTGACAGATTTTGAGTCTGTTCCGTTTGACCGCTCCGGCACCCGCGCAATAGGGAAAAAGAAAAAAAGGCATTATTTAAACATTTCTATCAAAATGCTCCATTGTTCTGTGCTCTTCTTTTTATATAAAGGAGCTTGTATCACTTATATCTATTACTTTATCGCAGAATTGAGAAATGTTTGTGATAAAATCTTTATTCTTTTCATCTTGGATTCCCACTATAAGCCCATCAATATTATTTTTACGTAATTTTGTTATAAGAAAGTGAGTAAACTTTATTGCAGCATCTTTTTCATTGTATAGGCTTACTGTATTTAGAGAATCCAAAAAAACAAAAGAAGGTTTCTCTGTTTTCATGACTGTAGATACAGCAATACTTAGATTACTGAGGTTTTGCTGTGATTTTAAAAAATAACAATTGGGTACATCATATTCATTTTTTGTGACACAATCAATAAAAAAGAGTTTATTTGGGTCTATTTTTGCCATGTTTAAGGTGTCTAAGAGATTTCCATAGGGCCTATTTAAACTAATATATGCTCCATTCCTTTTGGCAAGATCCATCCAATACTTCAAAAGGAAAATATTCATATCTTGCTGATGCTGAGGAGAAATAATTACAAAAACAATTGCATTTTTTGGAAGATTCTCTAATTTTTTTCTCATAAACTCATACATACAAAAAGAAAGAGCATTCTTCTTTATTATTTTATGCTTACCGAAACGTTTATATTTGCTTCTCACTTATTCCAGACGGAAAGATGGTTGATGAAAAAAAAGTGATTTTTTTGCTTGTATTTGTTATTGCTGCTGTTCTTCTTCTTTCTTTTCATCCAGGATTTACAGGATATAGTATTCTTGAAGAAAAAAGTGATGCATCTGTGATTGTAGAACAGGCTTTGCCAGGGAGTACCATACGAACAGAACTCATGCTTGAGACGAATACAGATGCTTTAAGCTATGGAAAACTTCTTGCAACCGGAGAAGCAAGTTCTTGGATTCATTTTATTTCTGAAGAGTATGCATTTTTTCCTGATATGCCTACAGATATTCCAATCTATATAAGTATTCCAAAGGATGTTGAAGAAGGTGAGTATGAAGCAAAAATTGCAGTACTTGCTGTTTCTCAAGATGCAGAAAAAAATGTTTTAGAAAATCAAATTATTTCTTATATTCCTGTGCATATTACTGTGAGCAAGGAAGAACAAAGAAATGGCTTTGCTGTAGAAAGCTTTACTGTTTACACTAGTGAAGAAAGTGGCACTGTTTATTTTCAAAGTACAATTCAAAATATAGGAAATACTCTTGAAAATGCAGACATTCTTTTTTCAGTCTATAACTCTTCAGGTGTTCTTGTTGGAGAAAGATCTTTACAGCCAAGTTTCTTCGCATATGAAGAAAAAAACATCCTCTCCTCCATTTCAGAAAAACTTCCTCTGGGAAAATATTATGCAAAGCTAGAAGCTGGTGGAGAACGTGCAAGCGCAAGCTTTTCTGTTGTTGCAGATGATAGCCTTGAAAGAAAAGGAGAAATCATTGCTTTAGAAAGTAGAATAGAAAAGGATACTCTTGTTTATGTAGATGTTTATTTTAAAAATTCTGGAGAGGGCATTGAACATGCAAAACTCACTGGAGAAGTTTTTCAGGATGATGCGATTGTAAAAAGTTTTGAAACAGAAGCACAGAATATTCTTCCTGGAGAATATGCTGTATTCAGCTATAGCTATTCAGAACCATTGCAAGGTGCTTATCATCTCAATGCTGAAATTCACTCAGGAAATATTGTTCTCGCTGAAAGCAGCAAAGAATTTTACAGTTCTCATGCCATTCGTTTAGAAAGTAATGTTGTGGTCATTATCAGCTTGGTTATGCTGCTTCTTTTAGTATCCCATTTCATGCTTTCTCGGAGGAAATAATGGAAAAAGTTGTTATGCTTAGTGTAGGATTTGTGGGTTCGAGTTTAGGATTTGCTTTTTTTGTTTATCTACGAAAAATGAAAAATAAACTGAAAAAAAGGATTCTACGAGGGAGATAATGAAAGCTATCTTTTATCTTTTTCTTGCATTTTCTCTTGTTCTCTTAGGGGTTTTTGTGATCATACCAGAAGCAGTTATTCGTTTAGGTTTTTCTGGAGAAAGTTTTTTTGGTGGAGAAATCTGGAGAATCCTTAGTTATCCTCTTGCACATGTTACTTTGAGTCATCTTCTTGAAAATCTTGTTGCTCTTTTTGTTGTTATTCTTCTAGCACATGAGTTAGATCTTAGTATGAAAGAATTTATAATTGTCTTTTTTCTTTCTTGTATCCTCGTTGCTCTTTTTAGTGGGCTTCTTTTTCCTTATCTTCTTATCGTTGGATCTTCTTTAGGGATTTATAGTATCTTTGGGGCATTAGCATTACAAGACCAGGAAATTATGCCACAATATCTCTTTCTGGGAATTTTTGGAATAATAATCTTTTTAAATGTGCTTTACACTGTTTATTCTAGTAGTGATTATACACAGTCAGCATATCACGCTGCTGGATTTATTAGCGGCGCTGTATTTATCAGTATTGGAAAATTTCGGAGAAAAAAGAGGATATTGCAATGAAAAAAATTCCTGTTGGAGTCAAGGGTATTGATGCTTTACTTTTAGGAGGTATGCCAGAAGGGAAATCTATTCTTGTTTCTGGAAATTGTGGAGCAGGAAAAACTGTTTTTGCTTCCCATTTTATTTCTGAAGCTTTACGCAACCATGAAAATGCAGTATATATTTCTTTAGAGCAAGAAAAAGGAAAGCTCATGCTTGATCTCCAAGAGATGGGTATTCACTGGCACTCTCATGAAAAAAAGGGAAAGCTTAAAATTATTGGTGGAAATTTTGCTTCTCTTCGTAGACTCAAAGATAAAAGAAAAGCTCACTCTGCAGATCTTATTCAAGAAATTGTTGAAGTTGTTCAAGAACTCAAAGCAAAGCGTGTCGCTATTGATTCTGTGAATCTTCTTCTCTCTCTTTTTGATGATGGAAATGAACAAAGAAACTGTTTTGCACAATTGAATTATGAACTGCAAAAACAGGGCTGTACTGTTCTTTATACTTGTGAGGTTCCAGAATATACACCTATGATCAGCTGGTTTGGTTTTGAAGAATTTGTTGTTGATGGAGTTTTTATGCTTCGCAGGCAATCAGACCATAAACAAATAGCGCATAGAAGTGTGGAAATTATAAAAATGCGTGGATCTGGACACAAAGAAGGAAGTTTTCCCCTGCGCATTAGCGACAAAGGGATGGAAGTCTTATATAGATAGAACAGAAACTTTTTTGAGATTGTGATTTATTCTTTTCAGATAATCCTTTTGTAATTTTTCTTTTATCTTCTTTTTGAGGTCTTCATCAAAAGAAAGTTT
The DNA here is from genome assembly GCA_013331795.1 of Nanobdellota archaeon. Lineage (GTDB taxonomy): Archaea > Nanobdellota > Nanobdellia > SCGC-AAA011-G17 > GW2011-AR17 > JAGVZZ01 > JAGVZZ01 sp10136u. The sequence goes on along the minus strand of DUFP01000031.1, from coordinate 15,340 downwards.
TTCTACTTCTTTCTCCCAATCTATTTGTGGAAGTTTTGTAAGGCTCCCTCTCATTATCCTTCCAGCAATTTTTACTTGTGTTTCAATATCTTGTGCCTGTTTTAAGCCAAAAAGTTTTGTTGCTTGGAATTTAGAAATAGAATTTGCCCCAACTGAAAGCAATAAAGCTACTCTTGCAGTTCTATCTTCCCAAATTCCGCATTGAATATCTAATGTAGGAAAGGCTATTCGCAACTGTGCAATCCACCATGCTTGTTCCTCTGCAGTTGGTATTGCGACATTCTCAAACATTGTCCCCTTTTGTGGAATTAAACCGTATATATGAATTTTTGTGATTGCATATTCTTGTATAAAATCTTTGAGTAATTCTATGTCTTCCTTTTTTTCTCCCATGCCAACAATAAAAGTCATTGCACATTCTAAATCAAACTCTTTTGCTTCTCTAAACATTTTTTCATATGGTGCAAGAGGCTTTGAAGGGCATACTTTTTTATGCAAGTCTGGATTTATTGTTTCTGTAGAGCCAACAACCCCTCGAATATAAGGACTATATTTTTTTAAAAGAGGTTTTGCTATTGGACCAACAGAAAGCCATAGCTTTTCTCCTGTTATTTCGTATGCTGCTTTCAAAAAAAATTCAATTTCTTCTGGTGTAAAAGCACCTATTCCCCCTGTAAAAAAACCAATATCCCATCCTACATTTTTTGCAAAGATAAATTCTGCAAGAATCGATTCTGTCGTTCTTCTTGTTTCTTGAGGATTTTTTCCGTAGGGTTGCGTACTCATGTAACAAAAAGTACAATCCCCAATACTACAGCCCCAGCTAAAAAAAATGGCACGTTCAAAAGCTATTTCTTTCCCAAAACTTTTTTCATGTACCCTATTTGCAGTTTCAAAGAGAGTATTATTCAAAATCATACATTTTTTTCTCCTTGTTGGTTTATAAATTTTTAGCTCTGGCTTTAGGGCTTATTTTGCCTTAAAAAAAGCTATTAGAAAGCTTTAAAAATAGAGGTTGAACTATACAAATTATGGCAAAGTACAAAATTACCTTTGATCGAAAAGCCTGTATAGGAAGCGGTGCCTGCACCTCTGTATGCCCAGAAAATTGGGAGCTTGTAGAAAAGAATGGTGAGTTTAAAGCAAAACCTAAAAAGCTTGAAATTAGCGAAGAAGAATATACAAGCAATGCAGAAGCTGCTGCAATTTGTCCTGTGGAATGCATCACCATTGAAAAAATAAAAACAAAGAAGAAAATTATTGATGAGGGATTTGATGCAGGTGATGATGAAGAAGAAGAAGATTTTGATTAGGCCTTTTCAAATTCTTTCTGCACATTAAATGAATATCTTGAATTCTCCATAATTATTTCTTGTTTCGTCCTATAAAAAAGTTTTACTTGCTTGATTTTTATTTTTGCTTCTTTGGTGTAAATAATATCTATATGTACTGCGTCAACTGGATTTTTAAAATTCCCTACTCCAACAGTCCCACCCATATAATCATTATACCCATATGCCCAATGCAGACCTTCTATTTTTTCATCTTGAAGGACATTATTGATATATACTGCCTTTTCATTACAACCTAAGCCAAGCTCTGCAATATTTGCACGTGCTGGATCCTCAGAAAAATAGTTTTGCATTTCTCTTGATTTAGGAGAATCTGTCACCACATCTATAATTTGATTTTCTCTTACTTCATACACAAGCAAATGATTTTCATGGTAAACTGGAATAAAACCATGGGTTTTTGATCCTCTTTCATCGTAAAGAGCAATGTATGCCTCTCCAGATGGAAAATTAATTGCTTGACCTGGTTTTGTGCAGTCTCCATCATCAATAAAAGCAGTTCTTTTTTGCAAATCAAAATAGACTTCATGGCCTGTAGAAAATGTTACCAATGCTCCTTCTGCTTCACTTAATTTTTTTGCGAGTATTTTTACTTTTTTTGCAACAAGTTTATAATCAGCATTTAAAGCAGACATATCTGCAGTTACTCCAGGCATGCTTGCACAGCGAAATTTTTGTTTGTTTATTTTTATTTCAAGAGGACCAGTTGCAGAAAATCTTGTTATTGCAAGAACAATATCTTTTTTTCCTAGATTATGTATCTTTTTTTCTAAGTCTATTTTTTTGTTTTTTTGTATTGCATGCTGAGGAAGTGGTGCACCGTCTCCACCTGTTGGCTCAAAAGTAATAATGGGCTCAACAGTGCATTTCACTTTCTTTGCAAGCTCTTCAAAAGCTTTATGCCATTCTTGAGCCATCTCACGCCTTTGAATAAAATCCATATCTACTTTTTTTTCTGAAGAAGGATAGTCATTGAGAATAATAATATTTTCTCCCTTCTGAGGATTGAAAACATCATGCAGTAATTTCTGAATATTAAGCATAGATATATAATGACCTGGAAGTTATAAAGGTTTGTGATTTAGCAAAAAAGCCCTTTCTCAGAATTATTCCTTATTGATAGTTAAACACAAACTATTTTAAGACTCTTTCTTTCTCTTCTTTTATGAAAGAGGTGTCTGAAAGAGAACGTGACCTTCCACGAACGATTATTGAAAAGCTTACAAAACTTGCTTCTGAAAGCAAAGAAACACTCTCTCTTAGCATTGGTGAACCTGACTTTAGTATGCCAAGACCTCTTGTCAAAGATTTAAAAAAAATTGTTCGCAAACATAAAAAGAATAAACTTAATCATTATACTTCTGGGCAAGGTATCTCTGAATTGAGAGAGGCTATTGCAGAGAAACTCTACAGAGAAAACAAGATTAAAGTTTCTGCAGATGAAGTCCTTGTAACAGCAGGATCACAGCAAGCATTGTTTGCAGGGTTTCTTTCTGCTCTTGATCCTGGTGAAGAAGTTATTCTTTCTAATCCTGGATATCTCGGATATATCCCTGCAATAGAATTAGTAAATGGAGTGCCTTCTTATGTTCCTTTGAAAGAAGAAGAAAAATTTGTGATTAATCCTGATTTAATTAAAAAAGTTGTGACAAAAAAAACAAGAATCATTCTTTTGAATAGCCCTTCGAATCCTACAGGAACTGTTTTACATAAAAAGATTCTTGAAGAAATTGCAGATATTGCAGTTGATAAAGATTTATTTGTTTTTTCTGATGAGGCATATGAAAAATTAATTTATGATGGAAAAAAACATATTTCTATAGGTAGTTTTAATGGAATGAAAGATTATGTTCTTACTTTTCATACTTTTTCTAAGTCATATGCACTTTGTGGATTTCGTTTAGGCTATGCTGCTGGTCAGCAGAAAATGATTGATGCAATGCAAAAATCAGTGCATTATATGAGTCTCTGCCCTTCTCATCTTTCTCAGTTATTAGGAGTCAGAGCTTTGCATTTGCAAGCAAAGTATATTGAAAAAATGAGACGAGAATATGACAGAAGAAGACTATTTTTAGTACAAAGACTCAATGAAATGGGATTGCCAACAGTAAAACCAGAAGGAGCATTTTATACTTTCTCTAATATTTCTGCGTATAATAAAAATAGCCTTGCTTTTGCAAATGCTTTACTTAAAAAAGAAAAAGTTGCTGTAGTCCCAGGAACGGAGTTTGGAAGTGCCGGAGAAGGCTATATTCGTTGCAGTTATGCTACAGAATATATTAAAATAGAAAAGGCTATGCATAGATTAGAAAGATTTTTAAAGAAACATTAAATTTGCATTGATGGAGGGATTCATATGAAAGACCACGAGCATGAAGATTTAGATACAGAAGAAATTGCTGTTGCAGCATATAATAAAATTGATGCGTTACTTGATTTACTCATCAAGAAAAAAATTATCAGTGAAGAAGAATTTGAAGATGCAGAAGAAGCTTTATGGGAAGAGCTTGAAGCAGATACTGATGATGATGATGATGAGGACGAAGAAGATTAATATTATTTTTTATTATTTTGCCAATGGAACACAGGGAACGGGATGCACTTAGTGAATATTTACTCTTTTATCTAGTTCAGAAAGGGTTTTCTTCTCATTATCCTTATAAACAATTTTCTCAGGATAAAGAAGCACGAAGAAAAATTCTTTTTTGCAGAGATAGTCTTCGTTATCTTATTTTTACTCATGGAGACACAGAATACAGGCCAAATATAGGAAACTTTCTTGCTTCTATGGAACAAGCAAGTAGAGAAGGTATTGCGTCACTTTCTATTTTTCATCAAAATGTTTTTTATCAAAGAGATGAGAATAGAAGACTTCGTGTTGGCGGGACAGATGTTAATAGAAGAAAACTTTTTGGTCTTGAACTAGCTTTAGTTCCTTATGGAGGAATTACTTATTTTACTCTTGATAAAGATCTTGCTGTTGTTCATTATGGTGATACTATTGCAGATTATGAACTTTCTCGAAGAGAATATCCCCGAGAGAGAATTGGGAAGGCTGATTTAAAAATTATTAAAGAAGTACAAACCAGAACTGTTTTTTCTGAATTTGATCTTTGCCAGAGAGAAGATCTTGTTAAAGGCATGCTTCTTGCAGAGATTTATCGTCCTTCACCTAAGGATTATATTTTTGTTTCTCCTGTTATGACTGAAGAGGTAAAGAGGCCTTTAGCACGAGAACTACAATTCGTTCTTGATGAATATCAGGCTGGGAATACTGAGCCTTATTTTCTCCTTTCTGATACAGAACAGAAACAAATTGATGAAGCATTACATTTTTAAATTTGATTATTCTTTCTAGGTGCATGTCTCAAAAAGTATTTGTCGTATTTTGCTTTGTTCTTATTTTTATTAGTGCCTGTAGTATAGAAGAAGAAGGATTTAGTTATGATAGAGAAAGTTATGTCTACGCAAATGTTGAAAAGGAAACTATGGATGTTTTTGTTTCTCCCATATTGTTGCAAACACAAATAAAAACAGTTAATGGAAAAGAAATTTCACAGAAAGATTATCGCATTAAGAATCCTAGCAGTGGATCTTTATGGGATGTTTCTGTGTATCAAAATGCAGACGAAACAGGAAAGATGCCTGCAGTTATTCTTGTTCCTGGAGGTATTGGATCAAAAAATGAACTGCTTAAACCTTATGGAGGAGAAGAAAGAATTTCCATTGTGGAAAAATTTGCCTCTGAAGGTTTTGTGGTTCTGATTTTTTCTGCAGAAGGAAGAGGAAAAAGTGGAGGAGAATTGAATTATAATGGATATATTGATCAGGATGGCCTTTATACACTCTACAGATTTTTAGCTTCTGAAAAAAATGTTGATACACAAAAGATAGGAATTGTTTCTTATTCTTATGGGGTAGCAATGGCTTCCGGAATGCTTGGAAGGTACCAGCCAGAGATTTCTTATTACATTGCATGGGAAGGGCCAGTCAATAGATATTATGTTAGTAGTGGTTGCAGTGATAAGGGAAGTGTAGAAGAGGGCATTACCTGTGATGATGAGGCCTATTGGGAAGAGAGAGAAGCATTGCGTTTTGTTCCTTATTTTTCCGTTGACACACTTATGATTGTACAAACAGAAGAAGATCATGTGCAGGAAACAAATGAACATAGCCTTGAATTTAATACTCTTGCAATAAAATATCTTGAGAGGGTACGTGTTAATGGCGATGAAAATGCCTTGAATACGCTTTATACTCTTGAAAGTCTTCCTATACTCTCTGAAAAAGAAAATTACCATGCTGTTATTCTTCAAGCAATGAAGGAGTTTACCTAATGGGGGCATACACTTCAGAAGACCAGAGGAAAAGCAAAAAAGAAGGAAAGCTTAAAAGAACATTTCGTGTCTATAAAAAAGGTGGTTCTCAAAGATCAAAAAGTAATTAAAGTGCTTTTTGCTTTTTTTATGTATGAAATTTGTGTATGCAAGTGCGCCCTTACAGGATGCTGAATTTGTTCTAATAGGGGTAGCAGATGAATCTGGGAATAGATCACCAAGGACAGGATCAAAGAGAGGGCCTGATGCAATACGAAAAATAGCCTATGAACGATGTGTTTTTAAGAAAAAAGGAACTTTTTCTTCTACACCTGTAGATTCTGGGAAATTTGTACAAAAAATTCATGATTATGGAAATGTAGACAAGAAAAAATTAGGAAAAGTCATTGAAGTGCTTAAAGATAAAATTCCTATTGTTCTTGGTGGAGATCATTCCATTAGTGCGGAAGTTATAAAACAGTTTCCAGATAGTACTGTTCTTTATTTTTGTGCAGAACCAGGAATTATTTCTTCTCTTCAAGGCTATTATTCTGTGCTTACTGATGCAGAGATTGATTTTGGTACATGTATTCTTTTAGGAGTGAGAGAAACAGAGATTGAAGAACTGAAACATATTAAGAAAAAAGTTTTAGAAAGTATCTCTGCACAGGAATTCTATGAAAAAGATACAGATGAGATTTATGAAAAAATACAAAAAAAAGTGAAAGGAAAAGTGTATATTTCTCTGGATTTGAATGTTTTTGATCCTGCTTTTGCCCCTGGAGTTTCTCGTCCTGTTCCTGGAGGGTTACATTACTACCAAGTGCTTTCTCTTTTAAAAAAAATTCTTCAAGAATGTGATGTTGTAGGCTTTGGTATCATGGAGCTTACGCCTGGCTATGACCATGATCAAAGAACTGCACAGCTTGCTACGAAACTCCTTCTTGAAATGATTAGTCATTATATAAAAAAATAACTTATCTAATGATATCAGCAGTTATTCCTGAGATAGAAGCTGGAACACTAATCATAATTGTTCTTTGTAAGGCAAGTAAAGGATCCATAAACCAAGGGGCTTTTCCTATTAGTACAAGAAATGTTGTACAAGAGAAGAAAATAAATACGTAGGAAAGAAGTACTCTTTTTATGTATACATGTTCCAATGTTTTGATATTATGCGCGTGGTAGCCAGTGTGGAATACAATCAAAGCAATTAAGAGAATGGAAAGAAGGAAGAGAAAAAGATAGTTTGCAAAGTGAAGCTGTGCTCCCAAATCCCATGTTTCTTGCGAGTATGCTGCTGGAATCCCAAAAATTAATGCACCAAATACCAACTGAACGACATCTTCTGGATGAATATGGTGCAGCTTCTTTGTTTTATCCATAGCTTTTATCTAGAGTTTTGCATTTATATTCTTTTTGAGTAAAGTATTAAAAGACTCTTTACTTTCATTTTTTTATGCTTACACACTGTCCTGAATGTAAAGGTCCACTGCATGTTGGCCAAGGGAAATTTCCTGATGGCTTGTATAGCTTGCAGTATTGTAAAAAATGTGGTTTTAAGACTGAAAAGCCTTTGACTAATAAAGATATGAAATTTTAGGCTTTCATATGTTGTTCGATTTTTATTAACCTTTTATCTGTGTCATGTTTAAACTCGCGCATCTCTTCTCTAAATTCTTTAAAATCTTTTGCTAAAGTAAGCATAGCATGCTTAAATTCTTTGAATTCTCCCTCAAAATGTGAGAGTCTCATACCATTTGAAATGGCTAATGTGAAATTAAGAACTAAAAAAGCAAGTACTAAACCTTCTAATGCCCAAGATCCACCAAAAATATATCGTAAGGCTTGATAAATGACAAACATTCCAAAGAGTGCAAGTATCCAATATCCTATAGACTCCCAATCTACTTTCATTGGAAATATACCACCTTGATCAAAAGCATAATTAAAATTACCACACAAAGTATTGATACCACAATAAGAGGAGTTATTTTTTCCATATCCCTTTATAGGCCATTTCTTTTAATAAGTGTTTCTGCACAAAATCCGGAAGATTTCCGGATTTAGAATTATTCTACCCATTTCTTTATAGCTGAAACCGCATCTTTAGGAAAAGTAAACACAGGAATACGCGCTTCTTCAAACCTTTTTGAGAGTATTTTTGTTTGTTTTCCACCAGTAGAAATAACAATTATTGGTTTCTTTCCTGTATGTTTTTTCACCACTTCAACAATATTTTCATCAATTAAAGGAGTTTGATGAAGAATAATCAAGATAATAATATCACTCTTTTTATCGTCCACACACATTTTTAGTGTTAGACCATAGCGTTCATTTGTTGTATCTCCAACAAGATCAATTGGATTTGCAATCGTTACAATTTTCGGAACATGATGTTTGAGAAACTCCCTTGTATGAGAACTCATCTCTGCTAGATGGACTTTTTGTGCTTCACACTCATCTATTGTAAGAATACCATAACCACCGCCATTTGTAATGACTTGCACTCTTTTTCCTTTTGGTTTTGGAAGCATTTCAAAAAGTTTTGCAATATCAAAGACTTCTTCTAAAGATTCTGATACAATAATGCCAGATTGTTCGCATGCAGCTTTGTAGATCTCATAGCTTCCTGCTAGAGAACCTGTATGAGAAAGTGTTGCTTTCGCACCGTGTTCTGAGCGTCCACCCTTAAGAAGAATAATTGGTTTCTTAATTTTTTTTGCAGCGTCCATAAACTTTCTTCCTTCTTGAATACCTTCTACATACATACAAATTACTTTTGTTTGCGGATCCTTGCCAAGATAGTTTAAATAGTCGAACTCTTGTACATTCGTCCCATTTCCATAACTAATAAACTTTGCAAAGCCAAGATGCTCATCAGCTAGAAGGTCTAAGACTGCAGAACCTACTGCACCTGATTGAGAAATAAAAGATATGCCTCCTGCTTTTGGCCGTGTGAGTTTTTTTACTGGGAGAAATAAAGAATCTAAACCAGAATGTGCATCAAAAACACCTAAACAATTTGGGCCGACACATTTCATATTATATTCTTCTAAGGCCTTTGCAAGTTCATATTCTAAGCTATTATTTCCAATTTCTTTGAAACCAGAAGAGACAATAATACAATGCCTTATTCCTTTTCTTCCACATTCACGAACTGCACGAATAACGGACTTTGCAGGGATAGCAATAATAGCAAGATCAATATGCTGAGGAATATTTTCTATGTGTGCATAAGCCTTTTCTCCAAGAATTGTTGTTTCGTTTGGATGCACAGGATAGACTTTAAATTTTTTATAGAGATTTTTAAAAATAATATGGCCTACTTTTTTTGGATCTTTAGAAACACCAATAATGACAATAGATTTTGGAGTGAAAAAATTCTGCATGTAAGGCTCTTTTTTTCTTTGGGCAAGAAAGTTTATAAATCTTCTTCTCCCTAGAACTCTCTATGAAAAAAGAGGTGTATACAGAGGATCTTGCTGAAGATTTTCTTAAAAAATATGTCCCTGTGGCAAAGCATGTCCTTGTCCATTCTTTAGATGAAGCCGAATCTGCTGCAAAAAAAATAGGTTTCCCACTTGTCTTAAAGATTATTTCCCTTGATGCACTGCATAAATCTGAAATCAAAGGTGTTCGTTTTGTCAAAAATTTTGAAGAGCTGATGCATGAATATGAAGAGCTCTGCTCCCTTGCACAGAAAAAAAAACTCCGCTTACGAGGCATCCTTGCACAAGAATATGTTGAGGGAAGTTCTGTTTTGATAGGTCTGAAGAAAGACCCCAGTTTCGGGCATGTGCTTGTCTTTGGTATTGGAGGCATTTATACAGAGCTTCTCCATGATGTTTCTTTTCGCGTCTGCCCTATCACAGAGAAAGATGCTGATGCAATGATTCAAGAATTACAGATGAAGGGTCTTCTTTTAGGATACAGAGGTGAAGAAAAGGCCAATTTACATTTATTGAAAAAAACTCTTGTACATATCTCCAAAATACCCTTGCGACATAAAGAAATAGAAGAAATGGATATTAATCCTTTTGTCATCAATAACAAAAAAGGATTTGTTGTTGATGCACGTATTGTCATGGAGAAAACTTTTTAAGTATTCTTGCTTACTCCATTGTATGTTCTCTTTTGCAAAAAGAAAAAAATTTCTTTCCCCTATAGGGGGATTAGGGTTTATTATTTTTCTGAGTGCCCTTGGAATGTCCCTCACTGAAACTATATGGTCTGTATATCTCTTTCAATACACACAAAGTGATGTTTTTGTTGGATTGATTTCCAGCCTTTTCACTGCTGTATCTCTCCTCAGCTTTGTTCTTCTTATTCCATTTTTAGAAAAAAATGACAGTTCTCGATTGTATATGTGGACCCTTTTTCTTATGGGGATCTGTTACATTCTTTTTGCTGTGACGAGGAGTCTTTGGGTACTTGTCCTTATAGGAATTATCCTCAGTATACTTGGTGTTATTCGTATTGATACTTATGGGATTATTGTTTCTGATAATTCGCGAAAAAAAGACCTTGCAAAAAATGAAGGAATTGTCTATACTACTTCTAACATAGGATGGCTTGTTGGACCGCTTATTGCTTCTTTTTTTGCTGAGAGATATGGGATCCCCATTATTTTTCTTCTCTCTTCTTTTTTCTTCTTTCTTACTCTGTTTAGTTACCGTTTTCTTTGTATTGGGAGCAAGAAAAGAATTGTTAAAAAAGTTGATGGAGGTTTTTTTCGAAATATTAAGGATTTCTTTTCCCATAAAGAGCTCGTGAAGACATATATTATTAGTGGTGCACCTTCTGTTTGGTGGTCCTTTGTTTTTGTTTATGTGCCTTTATACATTATTCAACAGGGAATGGGACTGCAATGGGTTGCATATTTCCTTTTTGCAGCTATTTTGCCAGTGCTTTCTTTAGAATATTACTTTAATACTCTTGCAGAAAAAATACATTATAAAAGATTGTTTGGTACTGGAAATATTCTTCTTGCTTCTCTTCTCCTTCTTTCTTTTTTTGTACAAAATGTTTACTTTCTTCTCTTTTTGATTGTTTGTGGAAGTATAGGCATTGCTATGCTTGAAGCTTCTAGCGAAGCATATTTTTTCCTTACTGCACCAAAAAAAAGAATTGAAAAATATTATAGCATCTATAATACCACTTTGGATGTTTTTGGTATTGCTGGAAAACTTTTTGTTGCAGGAATTATCGCTGTTTTAAGTTTTACCTATTCTTTTCTTCTTTTGGCCATTCTTTTCTTTGCTTTTGCTTGGATTGCATTTTCTATGAAAGAAGTTTCTAAGCAAAAGAGTTAAATAGAAGACATTCTTCTTTTTTTTCATGAGTTTTGGTGTACTACGACATAAAGTTGCTCCACAAACAATGCAAGAACATATTCTTCAGCATCCTGAAATGTATGGAAAATTGGGAGAGTTTTATGAGGATCTTACAAATGAACAGGGGGGAAAAGATTTTCTCTGTAAAGATTTAGAAGCTTTTCTTGCAGCGAAAAACCCTCAAGGAAAAGAATATGGAAAGCTTCCTGATTATTCCTCTGAGCTTGTGGCATTAGAAGGATTTAGCATTCCTCTTTACCATACAAGCAAAAATGCCTATATCCAAAGACATTATGAACGATATGCTTTTTATGTGAAGAAAAAATAGAAAGGCTTATATATCATTTATGGATAATATTATCCTTATATGGATAATAAACTTAAGATTGTAAGCTATCTTGCAAAAAATCAAGATAGATTATTTACCATGCATGAATTGAGTAAACTTGTTGATATCCCTTATGCTAGTTTTTATAGGACTATTTTTAAAATGAAGGATATTCTGGAAATTAAGAATCTAGGAAAATCTAAGATTGTACAATTATATACTGCAAATCGTATTATTCAAGCTTATCTTAGTATTGCTTCTGAAGAAGAAAAAAAGGAATTCTTCCAAAAAAATGTATTGATTAAAAAAATATTTCAGGATATTAAAAGCAATGATATTATTCTGCTTTTCGGGAGTTATGCAAAAGGGAAAGCACATGAAAAAAGTGATATAGATCTTCTTATTATCAGCCCAAAAGGGAAAAAAACTTTATCTTTTTCAAAGGCTGAACTTCTTTTTCAAAAAAAAATAAATCCCATTTTTATAGATAAAAAAGAATTAAAACATATGCTTAAAGAAAAAGAAGAAAATGTTGGTAAACAGGCACTTAGAAATCATATAGTCTTAAATAATCCCCTCGAATTTTGGAGGCTTCTCTTTTATGAATAAACTTTATGGAATTCAATTTAAGAAAGCACTTGAAGGAAAAAGGATTGTACAGTCCCAAGAAACATTTAAAATTAGGCTTTTTTTACAGAGAGCAGAAAATAGTTTACTTACTGCACAACATCTTAAAGAGTTTGAGCCAACACATGAACAGGTTATAAAACTTCATTGGAATTACTGGGCTATTACTGTTTCTTATTATTCTATGCTTTATGCTACAAAAGCTGCTCTTTTAGAAAAGGGATATGAAGTTCATGACCATGATGCTGCACTTATTGCTTTAGCATATCTTCTGGTTCCTAATGAACTTGAAAAAGAAGACTTAGAAATTCTCAAACAATCTCACAAAATCTTCGAAGAAGAATATGTACATTCTTTTCAAGATGCACAAAAAGAGAGTCATATTGCACGGTACTCTGCAATTAAGACATACACAGAAAGGAGATTGGAAGAAATTTTTGAAAATGCTAGAAAATTTGTTGCGAAAATTATTCTTCTCTTAGAGGATTAAAAAAATGGCTATCAAACAAAAACTTGAAGATTTTTATGTTGAAGAAGTTTTAGACCTTCATCTACAAGAAAAAGGAAATTATAGTTATTTTCTTTTAGAAAAAAAGAATTGGACTACTTTAAAAGCTCTTGATGCGCTTGCTCAAGCATTGCATATCACTGTTAAACGTTTTGCAGTTGCTGGACAAAAAGATAGAAAAGGGATTACAAAACAATACGTTTCTGCCTATGATGTCTCCAAGGAAGCATTAGAACAAATACGATTGAAAGATATACAGATCACATTTTTAGGATATGGAGATAAGGCTCTCGCATTAGGACAACTCAGGGGGAATAGGTTTCGCATTGTTGCACGAGATTTGAAAAAGCCCTTACGAGAAATTTCCTGTGCTGTAAATTACTATGATGAACAAAGATTTGGAGGCTATAGGCCAAACTTACATATTATTGGAAAGAAGGTTCTTCTAGGAGAATATGAAGAAGCTGTAAAATTATATCTTTTGTATCCTTTTCCTGGAGAAACTCCAGATTATGTTGCTGCACGGAAATGGATGGAAAACCATTGGGGAGAATGGCAGGTAGAAAAATTTCCGCGTTATTTGTATAATGAAAGAAAACTTATTTCTTATTTGCGAGAATATCCAAAAGATTTTAAAGGAGCATTGAAGTCACTCCCACGACAATTGTTTACTATGCTGGCACAATCCTACCAAAGTTATTTATTTAATGTTTCCATTTCGAGATATTTGAAAAAAAGTTATAAACAATATTATGAAGTGCCTTATGTCTTAGGAACATTTGTTTTTGTTGATTCTTATAGGAATTTAGATTGGCCTATTGTGGGATATAAAAGTACGCTCCTTGGAGATACAAAAGAGATTATTGAAGATTTAATGAAAGAAGAAAGTATTTGGTATGAAACTTTTCATTCAGAGATTCCTGCATTAGCTTCTGAAGGCTTGACACGGAAGGCTTTTATTCACATTGAAGAGTTTTCTTTAGGAGCATTTCACGAAGGCGTACAAGAAGTTTCTTTTTATTTAGCTAAAGGTGCGTATGCGACTATTGTTATGAAGGCTTTGGAGGCTTAGAAAGTTTTAAGTATTTGTTTACCTCTTTACTAGAGAGTTCTTTTGAGAAATGCTTTTCTATTTCTATTCCAAGTTTTTTTCTTAGCTTATAGGTATTTGCATGTGATGCATATGCCTGCCACCCTTCTAGAAAATTATAGATATCCTCATAATTACAGATTTTTTCTTTGTATAATGTGTATAAACATTCTTTCTTTCTCAGAAAATGTTTGATGTTCCTTTTTCTCAGTAATTTATGATAGGGAAAAATTCTCATTCCAAGAAAATCTATGCCTTGTTCAAGGAAAATTATTTTTGATTTTTCTGGGTGTAATCCTAAAAGGAGATTGTTCCTCAAAAAGTCATTGATTTCTGATTTCCATATTTTTAGGGCATTTTTGGAATGGTGAAAAATCACAAAATCATCTACATATCTTATATAATATTTTGCTTTTAGTTTTTGCTTTACAAAAAAATCTAGTTCGTGAAGGTAGACATTTGCAAAAAATTGTGATGTGAGATTACCAAGAGGCATACCTTTCTCTTTTTCTTTTGTATGGTGATTATCAAGGATTATTTTTATGAGCCAAAGGATCTTCTCTTCATGTATCCTTCTTTTTAAAAGAGCAAGAAGTACTCTATGGTCTACTGTTTCAAAATACTTCTTTATATCTGCTTTCAAGATATAACAAGTCCTCGTATTATTTTTAGAAACTTTTCTTTTAAAAGTGTTAAACCTTTCTAAGGCTTTTAGCGTTCCCTTCCCTTTTCTATTTGCATAAGAATCATAGATGAAACTCTTTTCAAAAAGAGGCTCAATTTTATTATAAAGCCCATGATGAACCACTCTATCTCTAAAATCAGACTTACTAATTTTCCTTCTTTTTGGGTCTTTTATCATAAAATGAACTAGTGGTTTTGGCTTATAAATCTGGAAATGTAATTCTACTTTTAATTGAAATATATTTTCTAAGAGATTTTTTTCAAACTCTTTTACATAGAATACTTGTGTTTTTCCTTTTCTTGCTTTCTTAAATGCAGAGAGTAAATTTTCATTAGAGCAAAGATCTTTGTACATTTCCATGGATTTTTCTGTCCCAGAGGGCTATTCCACGAGCAGTGTTTGCATTGTTTAGGTTGTTATTCGCGTTAAGGTTAAAGTTAGTATCATTGCACCCAAACCACGCAGACTCTTAGCTTCTTTACCATGAAGCACTACTATTTCACGCATGTCATAGTTGTATTTTATGTTTGTAAGGAGACTGTAGCCCTCTTTTTCTATCTGCACATAGATGGGACAGATTTAGTAAAGAGAACTTCTTTTTATATTTTATGCGCCTCCGGCGCCAGGCTCGCTGCGCTCGCCACCACGACGACGTACCCCACGAGCAGCGAGAGTACAGTAAAGGTCGACATCCGCGTAAAGGTTAAAGAGAGCATCACTGCACCCAAACCACGCAGCTAGCTTCTCCTTGAAACCTTTCCCCGCCTTACCATTCCAAGGAAACCACACTTTTGCAGGACGAGAAAAATACTCACCAATAGGTATCAAAACTTCAGGATTCTCTAAACCAGTCAGCTGCTGCAAGAATCTTCGCGAAGAAGCATCATGCAAGGCATCCTTCAATAAGGCATCTTCCAAAGAATCCTTCACAAAGGACAAAGCAACATGACCTTGAGAACCATTCACAGCAGTTACTCCCGAAAAATCGCTCGCAGAAGGATAATGAATTACTTTTGAAGAACCAAAATCAATGATTGTGTTCTGCGCATGCCAGCCATTATCATCCCCTTTATTTTTATATTGCTGTAAAACTTTCTC
>DUFP01000040.1 GCA_013331795.1 Nanobdellota archaeon | reverse complement strand
GAAAATGGTAAGGCTACAACCAAGCGAAAAGAAATTCTTAATTTTAATCCCAGAAAGGAAAGCAAAGATATTGGGATTAAAGAAAGATATGGAGTTTGATGTGGATAGTGATTTTTCTGAGAATATTATATATAAACCAATTAAAAACTAACATTGATTTGTTCTTACTAGTAGCAACAAAAAGAATATAAGTTATAGTGATATTATATATCTTATGGTTCTAGAAATATATAGAATAAGAGTAAATTCCAGTGAAGAAAATAAGGATAATGCTTTTAGAATTCTTATGAATTCTGGGTTATCTATTATTTGTTTAGAAGACGAAAAATATCTTGTTCCGAAAGATGGAATGGCTCTATTAAGAAAAGAGAATGTAATTTATGAATCTATTTAGAAGGCTACACATTGGCACCACAATTAAGAATTGAAATCTATATACCTTATTATTATAATCCAGAGCCAAATACTGACCCTACATCTCTAGAAACTAGAAAGCCTATTGAAGTGAGAAAACACCGTTTAATAAAAAATGAAATTGTAGAAAAGTTTAAGGCAGTATCAAAGCATCCGGCAAATATTGAAGGTGTTTGGGAGAATCCTCAAAATGGAAATAGGCATTATGATCTATGCTATAAATTAGAAGTTACAATTAATGGACATGATTCTTTAGAAGAAGACTTACTTAAATGGAAGGAAAAACTAAAGACAATGTTTGAACAATTTGAAATATACATGGTTTATTATCCAATTAATAGNNGATGAGGTCAAACTTTCTTATCTGTTCTGCTTTAAAATGAAATGAACAACTCTTTTGAACAGAGCTCTGGAGGGTATTCGTATCTCATTATTGAAATAAAGTGAAAAAACTTATGATTTGATATTGGGCATATCAAGAACCAACCATTTTCTTTGGTCAGATCTAACCTATCCATTTCAAAACTGCTATTATTCCTATTATTGCCAGCAATAGTATAACAATCCTAGATGCTTCTTCTATAAACTTATCTACTTTTTCTTTACCACCAAAAATTTTATCTTCCTTTATTCCTTCAAGAATTTTTTCTGTCCTTGATTTCATAGTTTATTCTCTCTTCTCTTTGGTATATAATATTTTCCCTTTGTTCATATGCTTGTACTTCCTTGATGATTTCTTTAGGAATACCTTTTTTGGCATCGTATCAAAGCTGTGAAGCCCAGTCATTTTTCCCCTGTCTTTTAGGCTTGGCTTCACATTTAAATAGAAGTGCCCCCGCCGGGATTTGAACCCGGGTCTTCACCTCGAAAGGGTGGAATGATTGACCGAACTACACTACAGGGGCGTCATTCTTTTAGGGATTTTCTATGGTTTATATAACTTTCTCTCTCTTTTATTTTATTATCTTTGCTGGAAATATTTCTGTTTGTCTTGTTGTACTTGTTTGTATTAATGTTATATTCTCTTTAAATGACTCTTTTAGTCTACTCATTGTTTGGATGTATTCTTCATACTCTTTTGTAACAAGAACGAGTTCATAATCCCATTTTGCTATAGAACGAATAATGTGAATAATATTTCTCTCTTTCTTTGCGAATGCTTTTAGTTTACCAAATACTTTTTCAGAATTTTCTTTTACTCCTAAAGCGACTCGGTAGGTAGTATACCTTAACATTCTGAGGTTGATGCCTGTTCCATAATTTATTATGACTTTTGATTTTTCTAGTTCTTTCATTTTTTTTCGAACAAATGCAGTGTTAAAACCTGTCTTTTTTGCAATATCTATAAGCCTCATTCTTCCATCTGCTTGAAGAGTATTGAGAATGATTTTATCCTTTTCATCAATGTGTATTTCTGTTGGCTCAATAGTTAAAGCATATTCTGCTTCTTTGACCAGAAAACTTAGGCTAAAAATAGTTACATCTATAGGAATAATAATCTCTTTACTTATAATTTGCTCTTCTAAATCTAGGATGAGCCGGTTGTATTTTTCATAGAAATCTCTTGGAGATTCTACTAACATTGTTATCCCTAGATTCCATTTCCCATCGGTTGTTCCTACCCAATAGATAGAGGGATCTTTTTGTATTCTATTAAATAGCTCTTCATTCTTTTTTTCGTTTACTCGTAACTCTAAATATACTGTGTATTGTTCATAGCCTAGGGCATAAGGGTTTATTCTTGTAAAAAAACCTGTAATAACCTTTTCTTCTTGAAGGCGTTTTATTCTGTATCTTGTTGATTCTTTTGATCTTCCTATTTTCTTTGCAAGTTCTGTTTCAGGCATTCGTGCATTTGCATTGAGATGGTTGAGTAGCTTTTTATCTATTTTGTCAAGTATTTCTTTCATTTTAGTAAAAAAGTACTATTATTCTATATAAACCTATCTTTTTCACTAAAATATGCTAAAAAGTCTAATATACTTAATGTAAGCTTATTTTTGTAAAGAGGCTGCTAGGAGATTAAAAATGCAAGGATTAAAATTAGGATTAGAATTTAAACGGCCTCTGGAGATGAATCATCATGAGTTATATAGCCTTCTGGATTGTTATAGTGCAAAACCTAGGGGAAACTGGCCTGTTCAGCCAAAGTTGAGGGCTCCCCTTTCGCATTATCAAGCATGCTATGATTTAGCATTGCATCTTCAATTAGGAGAAGAACAGACTATCGGTCAGTATCTTTTAGGATTTGTTAAAGAGGATACTCCTAGAAGCTTATTGGAAAAAGTTCTATTAGGTGAAGAAGAATGAAAATATTGATTATAGAAGATACAGAAATGCATATGCAATCAGCACGTGATCAGTTTATGGATCATACTTTAGAAATCGTTCCTGCGTATGAAGCGGCTGAAATTTGTCTTCAACAAAATACATATGATGTTGTTTTAAGTGATCTTATGATGCCCCAAGGTGGAAATAACGTTATGGGACCCAAAGGAATGCGTTATATCTTTGATCTTCTTCCTTATGGATTTCCTCTTATTTTGCTTGCGGCGAAGAAAAATACTTCTTACATAGCTCTTGTTACCGATGTCAATCATCATGATCATCCTATGTCTGCATGTATTGATCCTTTAAGTAGTGCTTATTGGAATGAAGAAGATTCTCCAAGCTCACTATTGCGCATCAATAATAGTAGGGTAGGAATTTTTCATGCATCCTTTCTCCCTGATGGAAGAAAAGATTGGAACAAAGTTTTAGAGGTACTTCTCAAATGAAAGCTGGACTTATTTCTACAACTGAAGATGCACTCATGACTGTTTGGGCTCTTCTTTTACGGGCTGCTCAACATGAGATTCGTACATATCGAAGTAGTGTTTTTACTCCTGCTACTGTGCAAAAAGATAGTTTAGATTTTCTTGTTTTTGAAGGGAGGTCTGCAAGTGATGATGGCTATCTTATTGGGCTTGCAAGAAACAGTGATGTGCCTATTCTTTATCCTCGGGCAGTGAAATTCTTTGAGCCTATGAGTTTGGAAGATAGGGAAGAACTTGTACAGTATGGCCATGTAGAAATATTTAATATCTTAGATTTAGATAAAGAAGAGGGATTGCATAAGTTCGTTTCTCGTCTGAATGGATTTGGAAAATGAATAAGGATGAAGCACTCGAACAGCTTACAAGCTATTTTAAAGATATTGCTGAAAGGCAAAAAGGAGAACAAGAGCAAAGGAGAACTACTGCTCTTGCTGCAATCCCGGAAAATATCTCTAAAATCTATTTGCATGTTGGAAGTGATAGAGTAGACTGCGAGTTTCGTTCTCTTATACGTGAAAGGTTTGCGGGGCGTATACTTCAAACTAGAATCAATTACTGGGGACAACTTGTAGACCATTCTTTTGAAGATATAAGAACATATCTTTCTGGGGTTGATGCTCTTGTATTTTTAGGTTATTATCTTTGTGATAATACTCAGGGAAGTTTTAGTATTTGGAATATGATGAGACTTGCAGAAACAGTAGCAAAACCCTTGTATGTTGGGTATAGTGACTCTTTTTGTTTTCAATCTCATTGCCCAGAAATAGAACCTTTGCAAAAGATGGGAGCAAGATTATTTCAGACATTCTAATTGCAATACATTTTTAAAGTAGGGATTTTTCAATTTAGGATATTGCCGCGATGGCACAACCTGGTACTGCGCAAATTATTTCCTCTAGGGGAAATGAAGTGTAGGCCTGGAACAAACTTTTGATAAGTTTTAACAGAAAGTATCAGTGAGCTTGTTTCCGCAAGGATATCCCGGTTCAAATCCGGGTCGCGGCGTTTTTCTTCTCTTCCAATGCCCTCCTCTGAAAAAGAGGCTCAAAAAGGCTTGGCATAGTAGTTCTCTTCCAATCCCATCTGATGTATTACTTTGGGTTATTTCATATCCTTTGTTTCCACCTATTACTAGAGCAATTTTTTCCATTATGGGATCACTTCAACACCATTATATTTGAGATATTTAAATTGTTCGTCTTTCAGTATACCTTTTTTAAAAAGAGATTCTATTTCTGGAAGTTTCTCTTCGATGGTTGTCAGTAAAAATCTTATTGTAGAACATACTGCATTGTATGCTTCTTTTCCTCCATATTGTGTGAGGTTCACATATATGCAGCGCCCACCACACTTATCAAGGATATCACATTCTGTGCATGGACTTTTCACAGATATTTCTTTTATTGGAGAATCTAATTCCCCACAGTAGTATTTTTTCATAGAGCCCATGATCGGGCATGGAGCTATTTTTCCATGCGTTGTAATGGTGTAGTTTGCAAAACCTGCGCCGCATCTTACTTTTGCTTTTTCTTTCTTTCTCAATGAATCTGTTAATACTAAGAATGGATATAAACGAATTACTTTTCCTTGCTTTAGGTTTTCAAACCAAAATTTAAAAAGTTTTTTTATTTCTTTATTATACTTCTCGTACCAGTCATAGGTGCTTTCTTTGTAAAACATTGCATCTAGTTGCCAATGAATGTTGTCAAAGCCATTTTTGAGGAGCCATTGTACTTGATTGTATATTGAAGAATCTCTTGTAATTGTCATTCTTGCAATGAGTTCACCTTTGAATCCATTTTCTTTTATGTACACACTATTTTTTATGATTCTTTCATGCACTCCTCTTCCTCTGTGTTTGTTTGTTGCTTCAGCATCTCCATCTATAGAAACCAAAATAGTATGAAACTTTTCAAGATATTCTTTTTCTATTCTATTGAGAAGAATACCATTGGTTTGTATCATAAAGCCTTTACAGGGCACTGTGTCTATAATTTCTTTTATTTTTGGTAAAGCGAGAAGTGGTTCACCACCATAAAAAGTTATATAATCTTCTTCTTTGATTTGCTTTTTTAATTCTTCAATCGTATAGTTTGTTGTTTGAGGTATTGTGTAGTCATAGAGCTCTTCATCTGGGCTGGCAAAATCATCTCTGTCACAATATGTACAAGAGAGGTTACAGCCTGTATGCATAATAAGATGGTAAAACATAGCTTTAATGAAAAGGTAAAGTTTCTTAAATGCTTCCTTTTTCTTTTCTTTTATGAAAAAGACCTCTTATTATTCCTTTGCAAATGGGACGCTTCCTCCTGGATGTCAGATGTGTGTACAAGGAAGAAAACTTGTTCTTTTTGTTACAGGCCTTTGTCCACGGTCCTGTTATTTTTGTCCGCTCTCAGAGCAGAAGTTCCATAAAGATGTTATGTATGCAAATGAACGACCAATAACAGAGTTGAAGGAAATTATTGAAGAAGCAAGAATTTCAGGAGCTCATGGCTGCGGTATTACTGGAGGGGATCCTCTTGCACAGTTTGAACGGACTATAACTATTATTACCATGCTGAAAGCTGCGTTTCAGAATTTTCATATTCATCTGTACACACCATTAGAGCTTGTTAGCGAAGAGAAAATTTGTGCATTGGAAGAAGCTGGGCTTGATGAGATTCGCTTTCATCCTGATTTAGATGATACAAAACTTTGGGAGAGAATAAAAATTGCTACAACAATGATGAAAGGGATTGAAATTCCTTGTATTCCTGGAAAAGATATTAAAAAGCTTCTTCACTTTGTTCAAGGGCATGTTGCTTTTGTTAATTTGAATGAGTTAGAATATGCTGATGCATCACAAAATAAACTTGAAGAAATGGGTTATACAACTAAAAATATTTATTCTTATGGGATTGCAGGATCTGAAACTTTAGGATTGCAGCTCTTAGAAGAATTTCCAGATATGCGAATGCATTTTTGCACTGCAAAACTCAAAGATTCTGTACAGATGGTACAGAGACTTTCTTTGCGTGCGAAAAATGTTCAGAAACCTTATGATCTTGTTCGAGGGATGTGTTTGCTTCGTGGAGCAATTTATGGAGAAGAGGATCTTTACATTATGAAAGAAAAACTTCAAGATTCCTTTTTTGTGGATATTGACTTTATGAAAAAGAGACTCCTTTGTTCTCAAAAGGATTTGAAGAAATTTAAGAATATCATTAAAAGTCTTGGGTATACACCTGTACTCGTTGAAGAGTTGGCAAGTTATGATCAGATGGAAATTGAGTCACTGGAAGTATAACTTTTCTTCACCCTAAGATTTATAAAAAGACTCTTTTGCTGTTTGAGTATGAGCACTGCCGATCACCCCTCTTTTTTGTATGACACAGGCATGTATAAGCCTATCCGTCTAGCATTACAGCCATCCCGCCTCTATCGATATACTTTACACCCTTTTGGATTTTCTGTTCCAAGTGATATTTCGAATAGAATTATGCAACATTTTCAGGATACACTTCGTTCTGATTCAAGACTTCCTCCTTTTGTTTTTACAAAAGATACTGTTTTTGATCAAAAAAATGCTTTTACCACACAAAAAATTTCTTTTTATAATACTTATAGGGATTATGATGATTTTTCTTGTTATGAAAAGTGTATTGAAGGACAACTCCATGCATTTTCTTTTGCTGTGGGTTTAGAAATTCATTTTGCAGAAAAGAAACATTTAGATACTGAAAAAGAACGAAAATTGTATTTTGCTTTGCGTGAAATTGCACGAGAGAATAGATACCTTTGTAGTTTTTAGTCTTCTAGGTGCTCTGGAATAGGATATTTTTCAAATTCTTTCAGGAGTATTTTCTTTTGGAGTAAACGGGAGAATGCTTCTGCTTCCATTTTTGCTCCTGTAAGTGCATTATGCGGTTTTGGTTCTTCTGGAAGGCCTACAAGTGTAAGAATATAATCTAAATTTATTGCTGTTCTTTTTTCTTTCAATGGAGGAAGAAGCCCTTTTTTCAGATGGTATGTATATGCTACAGTGTGTAAATCTATCGTTCTATACGGTACAATCCAGGTTATATTTTCTCTTTTTACACTTGTTGCAATGAAATCTCTGTCAAAAAATGGATTCTCCCCAGCGAAAGTCTGTTCTTTACATGTTTGCACCCATTGATACAATTCTTCTAAAACTTGTTTTTGTGATTTTTTCTTTGAATCTCTTATTTCTTCTTTTGTAAATCCATTAATTTTTAGTGCTGAGAGCATTCCTTCTTCTCCATCTTGCATTACTTGTGCTCCATCCCATATACGACATTCCTCATAAAATTGATTTTCAGGATTGTTGAAGTCAATTGCACCTATACTTAGTATAGAATGTTTTGTTGGAATAACTCCTGTTGTTTCTACATCGATAACTATCATTTTGTTTGGATTTCCCATTTTTGTTCGTAGTCTTTAAATTTTTGTTCGAATTCTTCTTTCGTTGATAGAGGAATTTGTAGTTGTTGTAGTTTTTTTTTGAGTAAACTTAGGTCTTGTTCTTTTTTTTCTTCTGTAGACATTTTTTCTAGCTCTAAAATATAGCCATAGCCCTTTGTGTCGTCTATCATTACAGAAATTCCTTCCCATGCAAAAGTTATTCTGGTTCTATACCATTTTATTTTTGGTGTGAGACCAATTGTTGTGCAGATATTTTCTATTTTCGCAAAGTCTTCTTTTTGAAAGTGCACTTCTATTTCTTCTCGTGCTTCATCATGTAATTTTCCTTTTTTCATCCAAATTTTTGCAAAGAAATCATTTTTTTGTATTCTGAGATCTTCACTTGTATTTAGGTAATGTGTTTCTTGTTTTTCTGTACTCATAAAACTGCCATTCCTATTGAAAAATTCTAGAAGTTCTGCATATTTTTCTTTTGTGAGGAAGGTTCTGAGTTCTACTTCTATGTTCATAGAAATTATAAGATATTTTAGTTTAATAAAGATTATTATTTTGTTTCTTTCTCTATCCATGATTCAAGGGCTGTGTTTACTTCTATATTTATGTGTGTGATAAATGGGGATCATGTTTTACTTTAACCTCTCATGCAAGTCATCTTTTGATTTATCTTGTGCTTTCTTTGCTTCTTCTTGCAAGTCAACACCAAGTTCTTTCAATGCTTTGACATGTGCATCGATTTGCTGTTGTACAATTTGTAGTAGTTTCATGAACTCTTGCTGTTCCATTACTAATACAGAAAGTGCGCCTTTGTGAATACCAATTTGTTCTTCTTTATTTGTCATTTTTCTCTTTATGCATAAAAGATACTTATTTAAATAATTGCCTCTTTTTACTTTTTATGGGCCTTGAGGATATTGTTAATTTTTTGCTGAAACCTGTAGAAACATTAGCTGGAATTCTCTATGATATATGTTTTACAATCAAAATAGATAAGGTTGTAACAAACAAAAATGGAAAGGAAGTAATAAGCTATAAGAGAACATATTCTGAAAGTGAACTCCAAAAATCTTTTGCGACTATGAGTAAAGATTATTTTGCTACAAAAAAATTTCTTATGAAGTATACTTTTCGTTCTGTAGATACTGTTGCTACAACTGCCTATGATATTGTAGAACCTGCTCTAAAGGTTTTGTATGAAAATATAGAAAAGAAAGTTTTTACTCCAATAACAGAATATGTGAAAAAAAATCCTTGGAAAGTAGCTGGTCTTGTTACATTACCATTGGTTTTGTATGTAAGTTCTTTATTCTATGTAGCAGGATATCCTTTATATGCTTAGAAAGTAGGAGGTAATTCATTGTGGCCAAATTGAATAACAAGGTCTACTTTTGCATCTGGAACATCGCACACTCCATAGCATGTATCAAGCCAGAGAAAGATTTGTGCGTTTGTTTTTTTGTTGAGAATATCAATAATTTCTGTTCCTTGTGGTTTTAGTCCATCACCTAATTGAATGAGAACAATCTTTGCTTGTGCAGTAGTAATCTCTTCTGCTACCCTTTCCAATTCAAGGTCATATTCCATTTTATAGTTTTTCTACTTTAATAATTTCATCAAGTGAACGTAATGTTCCTCTGAGATGTGTTGTACTTTTAAAGATATCAGGATTAACATGGTGTTGATTTTCTATAAATCCTAATCTTATATGAACAAGATAGTTACGCATTGATTCTCCATATTTCTTTTGGAAATCAGTTGTCATATACCCTGGAATGGTGATCGTGCATGGAAGAATTCTGTCTATATATGCAGATGCTTCATAGTGCGTATGCTTATCTGCCATAAATCTTGCATTAAAATACACTTCATGTTCTTTTGCCATGCCCTTTTTTGAGTATAGGAGACCTATTTAAGCCTTTCTTTAAGCACTTTTTGTATTGTGCTAATATAAAGATTCATTTGTAGTTTTATTTCTTCCCAATCCTGATAGCTAAGAGCTTTTCCATAGTAGATGCTTCCATTTCTTTTTGTTCATATTTTTTCAAAGAAGTCCCAATCAAGCTCTAGTTCTGGATGTTTTTCACAGAGAAATACAAACAGACATTCATGTGTTCGTACTTTCATTTTGTCAAAACGCAGAAATGCTTCAATGAGCTCATGAAGAATATCATAATGAAGTTTGTAGATTGCATTCCATTCTAGCCCATCTTTTTTTGCTATTTTAAGCCATTGCTGTACTGCAAAAAGATCCATTAAAGCGATGTGTACAATACTTTTAATCTGTTCTGTATCTATAGATGCTAGAGGGATGAATGATCCTTCTGCTATACATATGTTATATATTTTCTCTTTTGTTCTCTCTTTATACATGGGCTTTGACCTCCAGAAAAGAAAGTTTCCCTTTCAGATGATAGCCTTCAATGATATTTTTAAGAAGAGCTGGAGGCATTTTTTTGAGTTTTTGAAGATCGGAAACATGGAAAACTTCAATATCCCTTCTAAGTTTTTTTCGAAAAGGGAGTATTTTTAATCCTTCACTATCTCCATAAATAAAAAGATCTATATCACTTTCTTTATACCAATCCCAACGACTAAAACTTCCAAAAATAATAATATTTTTTACTTTTGGAAGACTAAGAAGATGTTTCAGAAATCCTGTTTTGTTCATTTGCTCTATTGCATACATTTTTTTTCGGAGATGATAGCTTGGGCTTTGATAGTTTGCGATATAATAAGGCATTTTCTTTTTTTCTTTTATTCGTTGAATAAGACCCTCTTTGAGAAATATTTTGAGCCAGTCATTTGTCTGTGGTCTACTGACTTTTCCTCTCTTTACAAGCTCTTCAAAATGCCAATGTTTTGTAGGCTCATTCAAGAATAATTCTAGGATATTTTCTTCCTTTTTCATAATAGTTAGGATAAGACTTACTATTATTTAAGGCTTTTTATAGCCCATAGGGGTTATAGCCTTGTTTTTTTAGCCACTCTAGATATTTTCTGCAAGAGCCTTCTTTTTTTGTGAATGGAGAAGCCCCATTTTCTAAACGACAAATATATCCACGAGAAATTCCTAACTCTTTTGCAAGATTTGTTAATGATATGTTTCTTCCTTTTCTCATTTCTTTTAATTTATTAGGATCTATGATTTGATTTTCTTGTAGCTCTTGATAGAGTTCTTCTACACTTCTTAATGTAAAGTCTCTTTGTTCTTCTGTTGCATTATTAAAATAGTTTCTTAGTTCTTCAAAATAACTTTCTAGTAAATTTTTCTTTGCAACAGTGATTTCTTTTAATGCTTTTTCGAGACTCATAATTTTGGGAGTATATACAAAGTATTTAAGGCTTTGTATAGCCCTTTTTTTAGAATTTCTGCTTTGCTCTTATCCATTTATTTACTCTATATCAACAATTTCTTTTCCTATGAACATTGTAGGGAATCTTCTTTTTGTTCTTTTTTGATACACCTCTAATGCTCTATCACAAAGTGTATAGTCTGAGCCAGCGTATACAAAACTAGGCAGACCTTGTGCTTTTAAAAGATCTTTTAGTGCTTGGTCTAGAGGACTTTCTAATCCTATTGGATCTTCAAGAATAATCTCTATACTTGATTCTCTTACTTGTGCCCACATAGAAAGAGGAGTAAAATTCTTCTCCATATTCTTTAGTTCTTTGTCTAATTCAATTAATCGATATAGTTGTTTATTTGCACTCCACTTTTCATTGTAATGGTCATATTTTGAATCTACATTGTAGGAGAGATGTACTCTTTTCTTTTCAAAATGTCTCGTTGCCATTTATTTTTTTATTTATTTTAAGCTTATTAGTATTTGTGTGTTTCTTTTATAATTTTATACAGCTTACTGTTTTTTGAAGGCATTTATTCTTTCAGCTTGTAGATTTCAGAAACATTCAGCTCGAAAGCACATACTGGAAATTCAAGAGAGAAATTCTTTAAAACTTGAGGATGGATTTCCCCTACAAAAGCTATTTTTGTTCCTTTTATAGAAACCCCTGCACATCTTCCAGAAATAAATGACTCATGCTCTTCTGCTTCTATTTCATATTCCATGTTTAAGCCTTTTAAAATATATTCAAGTATTTGTTTTGCTTTGGTAAAGTTTGCTTCTTTTTCTGCAAGTGCCCATGCAAGATGCTTGATTGTTTGTGTTCTTGTCTCTGCTTTCTCATCAATGATAACACACTCGCCCAACTCATAGATTTGCTGTGGATATTCCTGTGTTTGATTATTTTCAAAGAATTCCATTAAAGAAGGTAAGATTGTATTTCTAATACAGGACCATTTGCTGGATACAGGGTTTGCAATTTCTACACAATTTTCTTCTTTGCTGTTCATTTTTTTGAAAAGCACTTCTTTGTTTGTTAAAGTAAAATTAAGTAGCTCTTGTGCACCAAATCCTGGAAGTACATTTCTCAGTGATTCACAAAAGAGTTCTGATTCGAGAAGTTCTCCTCTTGTTGAAATATCTGGGATGATTGGCTTTATTGTATTGAAACCATAGGAAATGAGAATATCTTCAATAACATCAACAGGATGCAAAATATCTTGTCGAAATGAGGGATATTCCACTTCTATACGATCTTTTGCTTTTTTTACATCATAACAAAATCTTTCAAGTAATTCTTTGAGTTCTTTTAAGGTTAATTTTAAACCTGTTATTTTTTCTATGTCTTCAAATTTTACTTTTATTTTTTTTGGGGTAAAATCAGGTGTGACTATTTTTTGTTTTCCATAGTCTATAGTTACAGAATGAATTTTTCCACCACGATCTGCGAGTGCACAGGCCATAACATTGAGTGCAACTTTACAGTCTTCTAGATTTGTCCCTGTGACTTCTAAAAAGAGATTTTTTGTTTTTTCTGTTACTTTCCCCGTTGTTTCTGAGTTTGTAATAGGAGGCATAGAAGCAACAACATTATTTTTGTCGATAATAACTGGATAGCGCTCATAGCCTTTCAGAAGATGTGCATATTCTATTCCTTTTGGATGTTTTTCGAGCACTTCTTTTAGAGTCATTTCTTTTGTACAACCCAGAGGGACATACTTTATCTCTGTTGGTTTACATGCTTTGTAGGTTAAAGGAGCAGAAATTTTATCATAATCATAAATACCTAAGCCTACTGTTTTTCTTTTTCTTCCAAATGTCATAGAAACTTTTTCCTGAAGCTGAATTAATTGTTTGAGAAGCTCTTCTGTGATTGTAATATCAGAAATAACTGCTGCAGTAATGAAAGGACGAACTTCATCAACGCTTCTATCTACATGAATATAAAGATCTGAAAATTCTGAGGTATATTTTCGAATGCCTCTTTCTTTCGTGTAAAAAGGTGCAAGAGCTCGGGCCATACCTTCTGTAGACCAGAGATCTGGGCGATTGGATTCTTTACAATCTATTTTGAGGAGATCTCCTTCTTCTCCGTCAATTTCTCCTTTTACCCAGAGTAATGCTTCTGCTTCAAGATTCTCTCGAGTAATTTCTTTCCCAATAAGCTTACTGAGATCTTTTAATGAAATATCAATGGTTGGCATTTTATACAATCCTTGGCTCTCGAAGCCATTTTAAATCCTGACTAAATAAATATCGAATATCCTTGATTCCAAGTTTGAACATTGCGAGTCTATCAATTCCAAGCCCCCAAGCCATGACTGGTGTTTCAATATTGAGAGTTTCTGTGATTTCTGGGCGGAAGATTCCTGCACCACCAAGCTCAACCCAGCCAAGTTGTGGATGCTTTGCAGAGATTTGCACAGATGGTTCTGTGAAAGGATAATAATCTGCGAAAAACTTTACTTCTTCTGCACCTGCAATTTCTATTGCAAATAGTTTGAGCATTCCTAATAATGTTCTAAAAGAAATACTTTTATCTGTGACAAAACCATCGAGCTGATTAAATTCAATCAAATGTGTGGCATCTAATACATCTGGTCTATAGACTCTTGAGATAGTAAAATATTTGCAGGGATTTTCTATGCCCTTGACCATTTGCCGTGCGGATACTGCTGTTGCATGTGCACGAGGCATAAGTTGCATTGCAATTTTTGGATCCCATTTATAGCCCCAGCCTGTAGAACCTGTGCGTCCTCCGTCTTGGTGCACATTTTTTACTCTGTTTACGACAAGGTCATTCGGGAGTTTTCCCTGTGTAGGATATTTTAAATGATACGTATCTGTCCATGTTCGTGCAGGATGATCCTGCGGCTGAAAAAGGACATCAAAATTATAAAATTCGGTTTCAATTAAAGGACCTGACATTTCTTTGAATCCTAATTGTACTAATTGTACTTTTATTTTATTTAAGAATTCCATATATGGCTGTCTTCTTCCTCCATAAATTTTTGGGACATTAATTTTTACATCATATTTTCTAAACTTCTTTCCCTGCCATTTTCCTGTTTTGAGAAGATCATGACTGAGTGTTTCGAGAAGATTAACATCTATTTTTTCTTTGAGAAGCTTTTTCCCTAGTTCTGTTAATGTGATGGTTCTTGTTTTTTCTATGTTGATTTGGATAATATCTTTTCTTTTCTTGAGGCTTTCAAAAGTTCGTTTTTCTTCCTCAGAAAGGGATTTTGGTTCTTTCGGAAGAGATTTTAAGAACTTTTCTTCAGGAAATTCTTTTTCCAGCAGTTTTTTTCCTTGTTCTGTTATTTCTATTTCTTTTCCTAGTGAAATAGCCGCCTTTTTCTTTAATTCTCCTATGGCAATATTTTTTTCTGCATCTTCTAGTTTTATTTCTTGAATTGTTAGTGTTTTCTTTTTGAGCTGTTCTAGCAAGCGCCTTTCTGGGAGCCCTTCACGGCTATATTTTTTGCCGAGATCGCCAAATGTAATTGTTTCTTTTGTTTCTGTTTTTATTTTGAGAAGTTCTTTATTTTCCATCCACTGCAGGGCGCGCATAACTTCTGCTTCCTGCATTTTTGTTTGTTCTAGAAGTTCTTGAAAGAGCATAGTATTCTTTAAAAATGGAATTATTTTTCGTTCTAATGGATGAAGGCCTTGTATGATGTCTTGCATAGTTAAAAGGATAAAATAGAACTTTTTAAGGCTTTTGGGGATTAGAGATAGTTGGGATCATAGTGCGAAAGAAGATCAGTAAGCTCTTCATGTTTTTTTGGATCTCCTTCTGCTCTCCTTCCTATTGATATTCTTAGGCCTAAGGTATTATATTTATTTTTTATATATAAAAAATATGCTGCTGCCATTCCTATTTCTGCTCCTGCTAAGCCTCCTTCTTCTGGATTTATTTCATGGTGGAATGTTATACCACCCAAAAATGAAGAAAAAGTATTTGCTATATAGAATAGACCTATCCATGGGAGAATCATAGAAGATTTTATTGGATTATAGCTTGACTCAATTCTTATCTTTGTATTCTTTGTATTTATTAATGAACATGCCATTTCTAAGTATTCTCCTTCTTTTTCTGAAAGGATTTCTATTTCTTCAATTGTTTCTCCTTCTGCGTCTAGAATCGTTGTTATATCTTCTCTACACTTTCTGAGATCCTTTATTGTGAGCTTTCTTGCTAGACCTAATTTATTTCTGAGAGGGATAAATAATTCCATATTTTATTTTATGCGATACTCTCCTAATTTTTTGAAGAGATCTTTTATTCTTCCATTTTCATTTCCTTTTCTTTCCAGAGTGTGAAATTCAAGTTCAATTATCTTTATTCTTCTTTTTTCTTCTTCTCTTTCAAGGGCATAAATATTGGGAGCAACTATTGCTAGTGCTGGAAGAAGACTTGTACATAAGAAATACGGTTCTGCTTGTTCTGCTAAAACCAGGATTGGCGGAATAAAGCATGCAAGGACTCCTGCAGCAATATATTGTGCATGTTTCTCTGTATTTTGTGGTTCAGCTCCTTTTATTCGAATGTTTCCATGCGCTTTATGTGTTTGAAATGGGACTTCTGCGTTTTGAAAGTTAAAAATGCTACCTGTACTTTGATCTTGTATAATATTCTCGAGAGTATTTTCACTTTCTTCTAGATGTATTACTTCTTGTATTGTTTCTAATGATTCATAGCTTTGTGAAATAATTCTTAAAATATCTTTGCTTGCTCTTGCAAAATCTTGTAAAGAAATGTCTCTTGGCCAGCCTCTTTTTGTGCTTGCTTCATACTGAAATGTTTGGTTTATTGCATTCAAGGGAAAGCCTGTAATTTTACTGCTTCTTATATATTTCTACAAAAGAGGCTTGTCCGGAATTAAAAAG
>DUFP01000007.1 GCA_013331795.1 Nanobdellota archaeon | reverse complement strand
ATCAGAATCTGTACATTGGGCAGATACAGAAGCAAATAAGAGAAGGATCATAATAAGGATGCTATATTTCATTTTTCTTTCTAATAGTCTTTGTATATATAAGTTTACTTATTGGTAAGCTGTAAAGTAAACGTCACCTAATAAGAAAAATTTTTCATGCCAGATTAAAAGATATCATAACTTAAAGTATAATTATCTGATAGTGACAACACACCGAAAGGTTTAAATATATGTGACTACTTATTACAAAGTATGATAGCAAAATTGAAGTTCGAATCGAATAGTCAGGAAGATTTTGCTAGTTCTAACTATATATTTTTTCATCATCATTTGTAAGTCTGGCTTATTTTCCAGACTGTGAATTTTCTAAATACTCATAGTTCTGGTTTCTAGGTTTAGATCATCATTGTTTCAAATTAACCTATACTCAAAAAATGGCTTGCATCCAAAACTGCAGGAGGTAATGAAAAATGGAAGAAAAAAACAAAATAAATGAAGTGGAGGCTAAGGTGCAGGGAAGCGCGGTCGTCTTCACATATCTTGTAACGAAAGATATAGTTGAAACTCTAGAAAGAAAATTAGGATATTCTTTAGATAGAGAAATAAAGGAAGAAGTAAGAGATTTGGAGAATAGATTTCTTTATGATTTCTGGCAATATATTCCAGAAAATTTGGATAAAGTGGCAGTTAATGCTAATCCTGTATCAGCACAACTTGAAACAATGGTTAGAAGAAACGGTTTTCCTGTAATTAGTCTAGATAGAGTATATTTGACAAATGCCGATGAATATCTAGAAGTAACAAGAATAACAGACCCAAAAACAGGAGAAGTAAAGGTATCTGAGAGACCAGGAAATAGACCCCTTGATGAACAAATTAGTTCTTTGAGAAAATACGAGAAGATCGTTTTAGCTGATGTCGGGGCTTTTGAAGGTGGAACGCTGTTAGAAATTAGTGAAATGTTGGAAAACAGCGGACTTGATATAGAAGAAATTTATCTTGGATTCTCTAGTAACAAGGCAAATAGAAGAATAAATAACAATAGAAAGCTTACTGCTCTAAATTTGTTTGATTTCTATGAATGGATTGAAATGAGAGACTTCTTTGGAATAGACGGAAGAAACGTCGGCATGGATAGTGATACGAGATTGTATATTCCATATTGGGAGAATCTCCCTAAGTGGGCAAGTATTTCTAAAGAAAAAGAACGAGAAGTAGCAGAACTGTGTAAAGATTATAACGGAATTTTGTTAGGATTGTTAAAACAAGAAGAGTATGATGTAAGGAAAATTGGAAGAATGATAAAATATGAGGGAGGTAAGTAAAATGACTCTGTATGAATTAATCATTTTTGATATGGATGGAACTTTGTATAAATTTGACTCTAGTGGAAGAGACGATGCAATATTTGAGAGTGGTTTTTACAAAGAAATCGAACGAAGAGGAATAGACTTTATCATGAAAAAGCTTTCAGTATCTATCTCAGAAGCTCAAAAAATAAGAGAGGACATTTTCAGAAATTATAATGGTGATGTAAGTATAGGATTAGAGAAAGAATACAGTTTGGCCAGAGGTGGCTATTTTGGATTTGTCTGGAATGTTGATCCGAGCAAATATATTAATGTAGATAAAGGATTAAGAGAACTAATGCGGAGTATTCCTTATAGAAGAGCATTATTAACAACTGCACCAGAAGTTTGGGCTAGAAATGTTTTACGACAACTAAACATAGAATACCAATTTGATGGTTTGTGGTTTGGCGATGGAGATGTTAGAAAACCAGATAGAAGAGCATATTTACAAGTTACAGATTCGTTGGGTGTTATGCCAGAAAAAACAGTGATAGTTGAAGATGAACCAAAATATCTAAAACCTGCAAAAGAATTAGGAATGACTACTGTTCTAGTTGGTTCAGAGACTGCTCCTTGGATAGATTATTACATACCAAACATTTATGAAATTCAAAAAATTATTAGAGGTAGATAAAAATGTTACAATCGCACTTAAAAATCGATAAAATAGGAAAATATGTTTTGTTGCCTGGAGACCCTGGAAGAATAAATAAGATATTGAAATATTTGACTGATTCAGAGGAAATTAATATCAATAGAGAGTTTCGTAGTTGTAAAGGAAGATATAAAGGAATAGAAATATCGATGATTTCTACAGGTATAGGTTGTCCTGCTGCTGCAATCGCTGTTGAAGAATTGGCTAACGTTGGAGCTAAAACATTGATAAGGATAGGAACATGCGGCGGCTTGCTTAAGGAAATGCAACCAGGAGATATTGTGATTCCAAACGCCGCAATGTGTTTTGACGGAACAACCAGAGAATATAATTCGAAGATTGAAAAAATTGAAGCAGATAAAAAGGTTGTAAATGCTTTAATAGAAGTAGCAAAGAAACTTGGAGTCAGATATTTTGTTGGAGTTAATAGAACGCACGATGCATTTTATGAACCAACAGAAAATTTTGTGAAGTTGGTAGGAAAAGGCTTAGTCAGTTCGGAGATGGAATGCTCTGCTGTATTCTTAGTATCTAAATTAAAAGGTTTACAAGCAGGAGCAATTTTGGTTATTAATACGCCTGAACCGCCAGAAGAAGTTAAAGAAAATCCAGATATTGTTTATAGATTAGTTGATGAGGATAAGGTACAGAAAGGTATGGAAAACGCTATTAAGATTGCGCTTGAAACGATAAGGATATTTGAAAAGAAATAGTACTTCAATAAGTTATCTGTAACTAAGATGTAATATGCCTGCTGCTTAATTTTAAACTTGTAATCAAAGCAGAAATGTTACTTTTTTTCAATGATTATTTTGCCTTTCTCTAATTTTACCTTAACTTCCTTTCTCAACAAATTGGAATCCTCTACTATCTTTTTAGGCAGATTAACTCTGTACTTGTAGTATTCCGTATCACCTACTTTCTTGTCAAAAGCTTTCATGATCTTCATAAGACAAATTAGGAACCCGAAGTTTTTAAAGTTGTCGATGCCCGATTGGATTTTTTGCACCCAAATAGGTGTCGCTAACTTTACAGCTCACTTATTGGAAAGATTTANNAAAAGGCATATTAAAATTGCTGAAAAAGAGATAAAGGAAGGAAAAGTTGTTACTTTGGATCAGATTAAAAAGAATGTAGGTCTCTAAATATGTATGAGGTGAAGTTTTCTCAAAGTGCAGAGAAGGATTTTTATAAATTAGAGAAAGATTTACAAAAGAGAATTGTTGCTTCTCTAGAAAGAATTTGTATCCGGCCTTATCCCCATGTAAAAAAACTTGTAGGAAACCCTTATTTTAGGTTGCGTGTAGGAAAATATCGTTTAATCTTAGATATTAAAGATAGCCAACTTATAATTCTTGTATTAGAGTTGGGAGCAAGAAAAAATATTTATAATTTTATTTAATTATGCTTTTTCTTCTTTTTTAGCCTAAGGATATTTTTGTCTATTTTTTCTATTTGTTTGATCTCTCTTTCAATATTCTTTTCTACCCTTTTTACATCTCTTTTTACTCTTTTTTCCATTTTTTTGAAGGTTTTCTTTCCTTGTACTTCTTGTAAATGGTGCTCTCCTACAGGTTGTTCATAGAACGCGAGGGCTTTGATTATTTTAGGGCTCTTTTCCAAACCACGAAACATACGAATAATTGCTTTAATGCGGGAAATTTTTCCTGCTTCTTCTGCTTCTCGAATGACTTTAGAAGATTCTTCTGATAGGACTACACCTTCGTGCAAAATGAGTTGAAACTGCCGCAATTCTTTTGGAAGTTCTGTGAAAATTAAAAATGATTCAAAGACTCTGAAAATAAGAAAAAATGGAAAGATTGCAATGATATCCAGCCAACATTCACGTAAAAACCTATCCCATTTTCTTATTCGGTTATATTTGAAAATTAAATCTATGATAAAAATTCCTAAAATGGAGTAATCGAGAATGGAAATGATTGTAAAATATTTTTCTGCAGTTGTGTGAAAGAAAAGCTCAATGATAATGATTGCTAAAAGAACAACAACTGCAATGGGAACAAGTGCATCGATAAGAAGTTCAATATAGGAATACCATCTCTTTTTCATTTCTTCTGTGAAGTGGGCTATTCTTAATAAATTTTACCAAAAGGTTTAAAAGATTCTTTATTATTAAAGACCCTATGAAAAGAGAGACGATCTTGTTATTTATTATTCTATTTCTTTTAGCTCCTTTTGTTTTTGCAGAGAATGGATGCTGTGGAGAAACTTTCAGTGGTGAAAGTTGCCGTTATACTGTTGAAGAGAATTGTGCGACAGAGGATTATTTTGAAACTGGCCTTTGTGAGGATATTTCTTGGTGTGGGAGTGGTTGCTGTGTAAGTTCGGATGGCGGATGTGCAGAAGGTGCAGGGGAATATAGTTGTGCTTTAGCTGAGGGAGAGTTTTTTTCTGAACAGGAATGTTCGAGTGTTTCTTCTTGTGATGATGTGTGTTGTCAACTGAATTCTGATTACTCCTATATTAGTGAAGGCGCGTGTGCTATTGCTGCAGAAGAAAGTGGTATTGAAGCGGTTACACATGATGTTGCTAGTGAAAGTGCATGTTATGCTCTAGAAAAAGAAGAAGAAAGTGGATGCTGTGTTACAGAAGATGGATGTAGTAGATCTAGTGGAGCAGAATGTGGGATAACAGAGTTTGATGCTTCTACTGGATATGGATTTTATGCGAATGATGCGTGTAGTGGTGTTTCAGAATATTTAGAAAATGGAGGTTTTGTTGCTGCAGAAGATTGTCAATGTGAAACCGGGGAAGACTATTATACTTGTTCTTTTGATCAGAAAAGTGTTCTTGCAAGTGATAGCTGCGGAAGTGAAGGTGATGTTGTTGAAGTTTGTGATTCTGTTTCTGTTTGTTCTGTACAAAGTGGATCTGCAGCTTGTGTCCCATCAAGTTGTGAAAATACTTTTGCATTTCCTTTAGAGAATACTTTTGCTGGTTTTAATGATTATAGGGTTTATTTCACGGATATAACGGGTGTTACAGAGCAGAGAGATTTCCAATTAGGCGACAAAAGAAAAAATGGAGAAAGCTGGTGCATTTATGAGTCTCCTGTAGGAAGTTTTCGTGATCGAGAGGGAACACAGCATTATAGAGGAATGTGTGTGAATGGTATTGAGCTTATAGAACCTTGTGGTGCTGATCGGTCAAGTGTTTGCAGTGCTGGTTATAATTCAGTGGAAGGCCGTTTTGAAGCAGATTGTTATGAAAATAATTTTGCTTCTTTTTATGGTGTTGATTATTCAGGAGTTCTTAGTCCTTATTATGAAAAAGTTTTAGATGAAACAAGTATTCTTTCTCCTATTGAAGATGATAAGGAGCCTTATTTGTATGGTGCTTCTACTGTTCCTTTAGAGGGTGATGATTATTGTGGTCTCGCTAGTTTTGATTGTGAGCTTGTGTATGGGGATGATGATCCTTCTGATGCGGATTCGAATGATGCAGTAGGATGGGAATTATATACAAATGCCTATTGTTTGAGAAAAACTTTTTCTTTGATTGCTGCAGATTATTGTTCTTCTCGAGGAAGTTGTGGGCTTAAACAAAATATTTTAGGAAAAGAAGGGGAATTTACTGGTTTTGAAATTACAAAGGAGCAAAATTTTGCAAATATAGATGAAATTGGGTGTGGTAAAGATTGTTTTGCACAGGAAGGTGAAGAAGGAGGTTCATGGACTGCAGATCGTTTACAGTGCATGGATGGAGATGAAGCTTGTACTTTTTATGGCGTCTCAACTTTTGATCAAGGTGAACAGCAATATTATCAAATTCTTGATGCATCTCTTTCTGATGGAACTATTTCTCCTTCTTTTTTGAAAAAAGATTACATGGCACCGCTTTGGCTTTCTCAAGATGCAGATGCAAAGGAAAAATTGTTGGATTCTAGCGCTGCTGTTTATTCTCCCTGTACAAGCCCTTCTCAACGTTTAGCAAGTCTTTTGAAAGGTCTTGGGACAAATCTTGCTGTGGAAGACTGGTTTATTGTTTATCAAAGTAATCCTGATGTAAATGTTCCGGGCAGTGCAAATACGATTTATATTAGAACTCTTTGTGAAGATGCTTGCGTTGAAAATGTTTTGGATCAAATGCCTTCTTATGGTTGTCCTAGTGAATATGGTGATTTTACTTATTCTGAGGGATGGACAGTGGAATGTAAAGGTTATTATACTGATTTAAGGAACGATTGTTTTGATCATTGTTCTTCGACTGAAAGTACTGTTCTTTATGATGAGTCGTATAATGCTTTTCGAAGTATTAAACCTTGGGTGCTTAATTATAATTCCTTGCATCCTTATAGTGCTGGTTATTTAGGCTCTGATCTTGATTTTCAAATTTATGGAAATTACCTTACTCATAATGATGGAGATGGTGATCCTTGCGGTGGGGACTCAAATGAATGGTATGTTGTTCAGAATAATGATCAAAATAGTGAAAATGAAGGAGTAAAAAAACGAAGTGTTAATTTCTCTTGTGGGGCTTGGGGGGCTCCTCTTGGAGGTGAGGACTGTAAACTATGTGATATGCCTCTTTCAGATGGTGGTTTAGTTTTTGATAAAGATGGAGTTTTGTATGAAGCTTCTTATTGCAATCCATTTCGTTGTGAAAGCTTAGGCAGTGATTGCTTGTTTATTGATGGAAATATGGGAGGTTCTCAAGCAACGTGTGTTTCCCAAGCTTGTACGAGTTCTGCTTTAGAATATGATGTTTATGAACAGGTTTTAGAAGAGAGTGAACTGGATTATACAAGTTCTGATACAAGTCTTGGTTATAGTGTTGATGATATCTCAGTAAAAGAAAGTTTTAGTTTTGGTTTAGAAACAAGTGATTATGCACAATGCCTTTTTGTAGAAGAAACTGCTCTTCATTCTTTCCTTGAAGGATATGGTATTGGATATTCTGAGATTTTTCTTCCAAATAGTCCTTTTGAAGATGCTGCATCTTTTTATGATGCTGTTGCTGGTGTTGGAGTAAGGACTCCTGCGTTTGGGGCTGATTATTGCGCAACAAGTGAGGATCCTGATTGTGTTGCTGGGAGTTCTTTATACCATAATTTTACAAAAGCAATATGGGAAGGAGAACGTACTGAAAAATATTATGTGTGGTGTAAAGATGTTTGTGGTGGAGTTCTAGAAAGAGATTATCAAATTACATTAAGCAGTGCTTTTGCAGCTCCTGATGATCCTCCTACTTTCAAGGATATTTCTCCTGCTTCTGGATCTCAAGTTGCTTCTGATTCTCTTAGTCAAGCAGTTACTTATTACATTGATAGGGAATCTCAATGCAAGTATTCTTCTAATGAAGGTGAGAGTTATGAACAAATGACTAACAAAGGGAATTGTCTTGCTCCTTCTGGTGAGGATCAAATAGGATATTATTCTTGTGACTTTAGTATTCCTCTTCAAGATGGAACAACGACGATGTATTTCTTATGCCAGGATAGTTATGGAAATACACAAACAGAAGCAATACAGTGGTATGTTTCCAAATCAGAGGCTTTAGAAATTACGCAAAGCTCACCAAGTGGAACTTTATATACAAATGATGTTGTATTGCAGGTGTATACTGGAGGAGGTGCAGATAATAAAGGAAGCTCTGTTTGTTCTTACGGAGAAAATGGAAGGTCTTCTGGAAGAATGTCTTTAACTGGGGGAGGATATCATGAACAGAAACTCATTAAGGAAAAAGGAAATTATATCTTTGCTATTTCTTGTGTTGATAGTATAGGTAATACAGTACTGAGTGAAATTGCATTTACTGTGGATAAAGATGAGAGTGCTGCAGAAATTGAAAGTGTCTATTATCTTGGAAATACTTTATATGTGATTACGAATGAAGCTTCCAGTTGTCAGTGGAATACTGAAGCATTTTCTTATGGGGGAGGAAGTGCAATGGGAGGAACTGCATCTACAGATCATAGTTTAAGCATCACAGATATTTCTCAGGGATATACAATTGTTTGTATTGATGCGTATGGAAATGAAATGGAACCTTTCATTGTTGACTTTGGATATTTTCTTTAATTTTTGAGTTCTCTTTCTTTAATTTTAACTCTTAAAGCTAAAATCTTTTGTAGAAGTTCTTTTCCTTGTTCTAGATCTATTTCTTTTCCATAGTAATTAATTCCATTTCTAATATATCTCATTCTATCAAATTCAACATATTCAAAATTTAGAGTAATCGTTTTTAGAAGTTCTCCGATGCATTGATGTGATGTTACTTTGTACCCTTTTCCTATACAAATTGCTTCTAAAATCTCCCTTAATGCATCATAGGCCATAGAGACATATGCTGAGATTGTTATTTCATCTATTTTTGCGCTATTTATTGCAATGATCTTTGATTCTGACATCTTTACTAAGGATTTCATTAATTCTTTATCAATAGAAGTTTTACGGATAAATCCTTTACTATAACATTCTTCTATATCCATTGTACTTGCCCCTGTATTGTTATTCCGTTTAAAACATTATTTATCAAATGTTCATTTCTTAAATCTTTTAAATTCTTTATTTTTAGTAATTGCAATTCTCTATTTAGTTTTTTTTCAAATATTTTTTCTTCAGGAAATTCTTTTGTTTTTTCAGATATAATGACTAGATCAAAATCACTTCCTTCTATATCTTCTCCTTTTGAAGCAGATCCAAAAAGGATTATAGTCGGTTTTAAATAAAACTGGTTTAAGCTTTCTAAAAGTCCAGAGTCTTTTATTTTTCTGAGATTATAAAATATTTTTAGGTCTTTGTATAAATCATTTTCTAGATTTGCTTTATAGAGTATAAATGTTCGTTCTTTTTTTTCTTTGAGTATGCCTTTTTTTCCAAATTCTTTTAAAATCCTACTTGCGGTGGCGGGACTTATTTTTGTAGCTCTTGCGTATTCTCTTACTCCTAAATCTTTTAGAGGAGATTCGAAAAAAGGTTTTAAGCTGTTTAATTCCTGAAACATATGTATAAATTAGATAACACTTGTTTATAAGCGTTTCTTTTCTTAATAAGAAAGATATTTAAACTTCTTTATTTAATAAGAGAAGAATATGAGAGGTGTAGGTCTTAGTCTGAAAGCTGTGCTTATGATTTTTCTTACTATTAGTCTTAGCTTTATGACTTCAAATCTTTCTCTTGTTTCTGCTGAAGAAGAACAGAATGTTTGTTGTGAGCAAACGACATCTGGGGAGTCTTGTGTGTATACTGCAGAAAGCAATTGTGCTGAGGATAGTATTCAGGCTTCTATTTCTTGTGAGCAAACTGCTTTTTGTAAAGCTGGCTGTTGTATTTCTGATGTTGGAAAATGTTCTCAGGGTGTTGCGCAAGCAACTTGTAATGATCTTGAAGGATATTCTTGGCAAGAAGGTGCTGCGTGTGAAGTTAGTGCCTGTGAAAAAAATTGTTGTGTCATTGCAGAAAGTCAATGTGCATATACGACTGAAGGGAATTGTGAAATCTTGATTAAGGATTTAGAGGATATTGTTCTTGATTGGAGAGCAGTTGATTCTGAATCTAGTTGTACAGATATTTGTAAAGCTGCTGATAAGGGCTGTTGTGTTTCTGGTGATGGTTGTACGTATGATACATATGCGATGTGTGATAGTCCTACTATTGATTTGACTGAAGGAACTGGATTTTATGAAAATACCTATTGTTCTGAACTTTCTGTGAATTGCGGTTGCACAGCACATGATACCCAAGCATGTATTGATGAAGATGTGTATTGGTTTGATAGTTGTGGAAATCAAGAAGAAGTTGCAGAAGATTGTGATTATACAGAAGGAACATGGTGTGGCACTGATATTAATGGAGATGTTGGATGTTTAAGCACTGCATGTAAAAATACTTTTGAGGGTGCATATTCTCTTGATGAAAGCAGTAGAAATACTCATGATGAAAAAATTGGAAAG
The DNA here is from genome assembly GCA_013331795.1 of Nanobdellota archaeon. GTDB lineage: Archaea > Nanobdellota > Nanobdellia > SCGC-AAA011-G17 > GW2011-AR17 > JAGVZZ01 > JAGVZZ01 sp10136u. The sequence continues at coordinate 58,827 of DUFP01000007.1, read as the reverse complement.
AGGAGAGAGCATGGAGAGAGTTGGTGTTTGTATGAAAGTCCTGCTGGTGGATGGTTTGATAGACCAGGATCACAGCATTATCGATCCTTTTGTTATTTTGGTGAAGAGATTATAGAACCTTGTGAAGATTTTCGAGAAAAAGTTTGTATACAATATCCTTATACCAATGGATATGAAGCAGGCATTAATGCACTTAATACGACCAGTATTCTTTCACAATCTGAACAATATAAAGATTCCACTTTACAAAATTATAATTCTAAATTAACAGAAGCTGGTTCTGCATGTATTGATAATGGTGTATATCAAGATCTTATTAATGCGAATGTTACTACAGTCCCTCTGGGTGGAGATTTTTGGAGTGATGGTACAGCATTAGTTGACACTTGCTCTACTGGGAATTTAGCATGTCCTGTTACTTTTGCGAAAGTTGATGGACTTGCAGATTGGAAATGTGTCTATAATTGTCAGTGCCTTACTCAAGAATGGGCAGATGTTGCAGCTGGATATTGTGGCTCTCGAGGAGATTGCGGTGCAAAATTTAATATTGCTGGAAAGTATGCTGATACTTTTTATCTTACTCGTTCACAAAATTTTGTTGGTGATCTTACTTCAAAGGGTAGTGTGGAAAATGTTTCCCTTTCTGCACCAATAGAAGTTGCATTTGATGTTGGTTGTGAAGATTATTATGAAGGAGAAGCTGATGATACAGGATGTGTAAAAGATTGTGGGGCTGAAGCAGGAGAAAATTCACAGTGTTTTTTTATTAGCAAACAAAGTGATGGAGGAGAATATGATTCTCAATTTATTTCTTATGACACTAGTGATCATGATGATGATAGAAAAAAATATTTAGAAAATAACTATGGTGTGTATGGCGGAATGATTGGTTTTTCTCAAGCTGTGGGAACGCTTATAGAAACACAATTTGGTGGTTATTCTACTTTGGAACATATTTTATATGCTAATTTAGGAGTTGCAATTGGTCTTGGTATTTATATTACTCTTAGTTTTTTTGTTGGTGTTGGATCTATTGCTGCCGGTGCTGGTGCAATTAGTGGTGTTATTGGGGGGCTTTTTGCAGCTGCAGGTACTGCTGCTACCGTTCCAGGTGTTGGATGGATTGTTGCTGCCGTTATTGTTATTGCTGCAGCTATTGCTTATTGGATTACTTCTGGAGGAGATAGCGTGACTGTTACCATTTCTTCAAACTGCCAAGCATGGCAAGCTCCTGCTGGAACAGAAAATTGTGAACTTTGTGATATACCCATTTCTCTTGGGGGATTAGCTTTAGATGATGGTATTGGAAATATCTTAACTGGATATGAATGTACTGAATATAAGTGTAAGTCTCTTGGATCTGGATGTCAATATCTTTCAGAAAATCAAGGAACAACTCGATCTAAATGTGTAGGCATTGAATCTAATGATGTAAATCATCCAGTTATTGAAAAATATATGGTAGATGTTTCTGATAGTACGACAGAAGGGCTTATTGATACAGATGGATATATTTCTACAAGTGTTGATGATTATGCTTTTGCACAAGATCAATATTTGAAATTCAATAGTAAAGTTGACCCTTATCAATATGTTACTTTTGGTATTGAAACTGATGAACCTTCTCAATGTAAGATTCAGCAAGGGGGAGAATCACCAACAGATTATTTTACTATGGCACAATTTTTCCCTGATAGTTATATAGATTATACTCATAATCAAACGTGGATACTTACTCTAAATGAGAAATTTGTTTTTCATATTCGATGCTGGGATAGAGCACGAGATGATGGGAATACTCATGAATCTAATTTTGTTGTAGAAATAGAAACGACTGAAGGGGAAGACATTACTCCTCCAAGCATTGAAGCAACGAGCGTACGAAATGGAGCTTATGTCCCTGCTGGTGTAAATAGTACTCTTTTAAGTGTATATGTTGATGAGCCTGCATATTGTAAATGGTCACAAGCAGATTCTGAATATAGTCTGATGGAAAGTTATTTCGCTTGTTCTGGTATTCCAAGTAGTGCAAGTGCATACTTTGATAATGCATGTACAACTGTTTTAAATGTGACGGAGGCAACGAATTATTATTACTTCGCATGCCAAGATCAAGCTGGAAATAGCAATACAGAAAATTATCCTTTTACACTTCTTGCAACTGCGCCATTGCTTATTAATTCTGTTTCTCCTTCTGGAATCTTGTATACTGATTATACCACTTTATCTGTACAAACATCTGCTGGAGCAGAGAGTGGAAAAGCAATTTGCAGTTATGATGGTATAGACTTCTTTAATACAAATAGTTCTTATCATCAACAAACATTAGAGAATTTAGGAGCTGGAGACTATGACTTTGATATTTCTTGTCATGATGTTGCTGGGAATTATAATAGTACAGAAATTACTTTTAGTGTTGAAGTAGATATTGATGCACCTGAATTACTTTCTGTGTATAAACAAGAAAGTATGGTTTACTTTGTTTTAGATGAAGAAGCAAGTTGTGAGTATTATTTTGAGGATTTTAGTTATGGAAGTGGGACAGATATTAGTACAAAGAGTAAAACAGGATCTTTTAGTCTTACAGAATTGAAGGAATATCATTTGATTTGTGAAGATACATTTGGTAATCAAGGCAGTTGGACTGTGCGTGTGTAAATCTTGGACAAAATGACTTGCCGTTATAAGTCTTATAAAAGGTAAATTCAGACATTTGGACACACGGACAGCTTGGCATGGCCCGCGTAGCACTTATAAATAACTCTTTCTTAGTATTTTTACTTTTGAACCCGCAGAGACAGGAGAAAAAACATGCACAAAGAAAACAAACAAGCTTTGGTTGTCTTTCAAGACAAAAAAATACGAAGAGTTTGGCATAATGGAGAATGGTATTTTTCTGTAGTAGATGTGGTAGGGGTTTTGGCTGAAAGTACTGACTCCAAAGATTATTGGTATCGACTTAAAAAGAGAGAACAAGAATCTGGTGGAGTTGAGTTATCGACATTTTGTCGACAACTGAAATTGCCTGCAGCTGATGGGAAGAACTATGAAACAGACTGTGCAAACACAAAAAGTATGTTTCGAATTATACAGTCTATTCCTTCAAAGAATGCAGAACCTTTCAAACAGTGGCTTGCACAAGTGGGTTATGAACGAGTACAAGAAATAGAAAATCCTGAGCTTGCACAGTTCCGAATGAAAGAATTGTATAGAGCTAAGGGATATTCTGAACAGTGGATAGAAAAAAGAGTGCGAGGCATTGCAATACGCCAGGAGCTCACTGATGAATGGAAGAAACGTGGCGTGCAAGAAAGAGATGAGTATGCCATTCTTACTGATGAAATTAGTAAAGCAACTTTTGGAAAAACTGTTGGTGAATATAAGCAGCATAAAAATCTTCAAAAAGAAAATCTGCGAGATCATATGGATGAGCTGGAGCTTATTTTTTCTATGCTTGGAGAAAAAGTAAGTACAGAGATTACAAAAAAAGAAGATGCTCAAGGTTTTTTGGAAAACAAGTATGCTGCGCAGAGAGGCGGAAAGGTTGCAGGCAATGCGCGAAAAGAAACAGAAAAGGAATTAGGACATTCTGTAGTTTCTAAGGAAAATTATCTTTTAGAGCCTGAAAAGAAAAAAAGGCTAGAACACAAAAAATAACTTTTTCTTTCCTTTTATAAAACCGGAAATCTTCCGGATTTTTCTGCTAATGCTTTATTAAGACCATTTATTTAGATTATAATCATAAACTATTTAAGTTAGTTATACTTTGTATAACAGGATAAAATGATGAGCTATCAAACTATTACTAAACGATGGGGTAACTCTTTAGGTTTAGTTATCCCTAAAAATGTTGTAGAAGACTCCCATATTCGAGAAAATGAAAAAGTAACTGTTTTAGTTATTAAGGGTAGTCAAAAAGTACTTGAGGAAACCTTTGGCATTGCTCAAGGTAAGATCAAAACTTCTAGCCAAAAAATAAAAGACCGTTCACGAGCTGAGCTTTATGACTAAACTTTATTTCTTTGATACTTATGCTTTTTTTGAAATTATTGAAAAGAATCCAAAGTATTTAATCTACACGCAAAGTCCTTTTGTCACGAGTAAGCTTAATCTTTTTGAACTTTATTATAATCTTTTACGTGAAGGACAAGAAAAACTAGCCTTGGAATTGTTAGACAGCTATTTTCCTTATGCTTTAGATTTTGATAAAGGGATTCTTATGTATGCAGCGCAACTTAAATTTGTTCATATAAAGAAAAAACTTTCTATGACTGATTGTATTGGGTATGTCATGGCTAAAAAATTAGGGATACCTTTTCTCACAGGTGATAAAGAATTTATTCCTTTTGAGAATGTTGAATTTGTTCCTCGATCCTAGAGAAACATTTATAAATTTGAGAGCATGATACAATGAATATGGAAAAAAGAGGGCAGGCAACTTTGTTTATTATACTAGGTATTGTTCTTGTTTTTTTAGTAGCTCTTTATTTTATTGGTGTACAGCAGGATATTATTCCTCCTTTGCTTTCTGATGGAGATTCTGCTTCTCAAATGGCTGCAGTTGATCAACATGTTCGTGCATGTATGGCGGAAGTTGGCGGACAGTATGTTACACAGATTGCGGCACAAGGTGGATATCTTGCCCCTGCGAGTGATACGTATCGATTATATAATGATACGCAAGTGAGTTACCTTTGTTGGAATCAAGTTGGTGTTCCAACTTGTACAAATAGATTATTAACGCTTTCTCATATGGAAGAAGAACTTACTGATGTGATTGATGATGCTTTAGGAACGTGTATTAATGTCTATGATGTGAGTGATGATATTGAAGCTGCAGAAAATTGGGAACTTACTGTAGATATTCAAAGAGATTCTGTTGATATGCTTCTTTATTATCCTGTGAGTGTTGATGATGGTGATACTGTTGTTACTGAAGATGAATTTTCTGAATCATTGAATGTTCCTTTAGGAGAATTGTATGAAGTCTCTCAGGATGTTGTAAATGATCATGCAGTTGGTGGAGACTTTGAACAGCTCATTTATATGNNGTTTAATAGGATAAATTTTTAATTTCTTTTTCTATATTTCTCATTTTATTATGAAAGTTAATTAAGCTTATGACACACATACTCATTATGATTACAGTAATTGATAAGAAAATTAAACTATTATCTAGTGTAAATAAAATATCTTGAGAAATATACGCAATAATTATTCCCAATAAAAATGTTAATAATGCAATTATTGTAGTATTAAAATATTGGAGATTTTTATTATATTTCAAATCTAAAAGGTTTTTTCTTATTATTTTTTCATCCATTTTATTCTCCGAAAGAAATTGCAAATGTTACTAGGCCTGCAAATATTAAAATTGTCCCTATAATTGCTGGAGTGTACAAGTTTTGCATAAATCCTGGAATGGCTATGCCTATTCCAAAAATTGTACCTGTGACTCCTGCGACTGCTAAAATATATTTTGCTTTTTGTTTCATCTTTTCTCCTAAGGAATTTCTTTTAATAAAACTTTCTCAGAAAAAACCGGAAGATTTTCGGAAATTCTATATCTTTTGTCCTTCTTTTGCGGCTTGTTTTACTATTCCATATTCTTTTTTCTTTCTAAGAAATTCTTCAGGAGTGTAACAGATTACCTCAAAATCTATTGGGAGTATCCATGTATCTAAAAAATCATTTGGTCTTTCTCGAAATGATAATTTTTTAAAGTCTTTAGAAATAACAATAAGGTCTACATCACTGGTTAATTTATAATCTCCTCTTGCCCTTGAGCCAAAAAGAAGCATTTTTTGGATTTTATACTTCTTAGAAAGTTCTTTTTTTACTCTTTCTAGTTCTTTTAGGACTATTTTGTTTGTGACTCTGCCCATTTTACAATCTTCTCACAATCTTGAATATATTTATCTGCATCATTTTTTGTATACATTTTATAAGGGAGGTCTTCACTTGCATCAGGATATCTTGAAAGGTAATATTCTTTTGTCAAATCTCGTAAACTATTCCAAAGCTCTGTGGGGATATTTAATTCTCTTCCTAAAAATGTTAATGAATGTGTTGTTCCTGGGGATTCTTTTTTCTTTTCGATAAAAGCTGCTTTCAATGCTTTTTCTGCTGCTTGCTGGCACCAAAATGCAACTGCAAACCATTTCTTCATTTCAAAAGAAGCTTTTGCTGTTTCTAATTCTTCTTTTCCTTGAAGAAGCCAATGTTCACTTTCTTTTCGCATATCCATATTGTATTCTTTTTTATTTAAAACATTTTGGATTCATAAAGCTTTATTAGAAAAATCCGGAAGATTTTCGGAAAGTAGATATCTCGTATAAAAATTCCAATATATTTATAAATCTCTAAGCCTTAAAAATCTTAGAGAATGGGTGGAAAATGAAAAGAGGTTTTATCTTATTTTGTATACTGGTTATTATTCTTGCTAATATATTCTTTCTTTCTCCAGTTTTAGGAATTACTGCTTGTTGCGAAAAGGATACTGAAGGCAACTGGTGTCAATACACCGATGAAAGTTCTTGTGATGAAAATTATTTGAGCAGTTATACCTCTTGTGAGCAGACTTCTTTCTGCCAAGTTGGCTGTTGTTATTCTTCTGACGAAGGGAACTGCTATCAAAATACTCCTCGTGCAACATGTGGAGCAGAGGAAGATTTTAGCTGGAGTGATTCTTCAGCCTGTGCAATAGATCAGTGTAACAAAGGATGCTGTGTGATTGCTGATCAAGCTTTTTTTGTGACTGAAGTAAAATGTAAGAGTGTTGGAAGTGCATATGAAGAAGCTTCTGTTTCTTTTGACGATACGATTGAAACGGAAAGTGCTTGTTTAAATTCTGTAAAAAATTTAGACTTTGGATGTTGTGTTTCTGGTTCAAGCGCTGTGTTTGAAACAAGAGAAAGTTGTACTGTTGTGTCTCCTGTGGTAGGAGCGAATTTTACTGTAGAAGGATTTCATGAGGGCATACTTTGTTCCAATGATTTGCTTTCTACAGAATGTGCGAAACAACAATATACAGGGTGCTATGAGGGAAAAGTATATTGGTATGATTCTTGCGGAAATAGAGAAAATATTTATTCTTCTGATGAGCGAGTTTCTTATAATAATGGATATGTACTAGAGGAAGAAGATTCTTGTACTGCTTCTGATGCGTATGACAAAAACTGCGGTAATTGTGATTATTCCCAAGGTATGATTTGCGAGGCTGATGTAGATAATGTTATGGATGATGGTGATTATACTTGCATTGATTTAAGCTGTGAAGAAACCTATGAAAATAGTGCAAGTCCACTTTCTGGACAGGAAAGAAGGAATGGAGAATCCTGGTGTGTGTATGATTCTCGACCAGGGGAAGGTTTAGATGCAGTAGGTTCACGACATTATCGCCATCTTTGTATTAATGGAGAAGAAATTGTTGAGCCTTGTACTGATTATCGAGAACAACTTTGTATGAATGGTGTATTAACCAATGAAGTGCTGGGTAATTTAGAAGGCTTGTATCTTGGAGATGGAGAATATGTAGAAGCCGCATGCCGAGAGAATAGAAATGATTGCAATGCTTGTAATGATCCTGAAAGTTTATCTGAACGATATGATTGCTGTGTGAATGAAGATTTACGAGATTGTTTTTGGAAGGAAAGTGAGAATACTCCTTTAGAGTTTAGTTTCTCTTCTTCTGCTGATGATACTCCTTATGGTGTTTGCTTGTCACAAGTTCCTCCAGGATTAAAATTTTGGGGTGAAGGTTCTTCTTCTGATACAGAAGTAGAAGCAGCGACAGCAAAAGAATGCAGTGTTGCTTCGACGGCATGTACAGTGAGCTATAGAATTGGTGGATGGAGCAGACTTTTTGGTGGGCAGACACCTCCTGTGGATGCTTGGCAAGTTACAGGAGAAAGCCCTGATGGATGCAAGAGCAGGGATTGGCTTGTTGATCAAAATACTTTTTGTAAAGCACAGGGAGATTGTGGTGCATATTATAATTATGTTGGTGAAGCTGGCTTTGAAGGATTTCGAAGCAGTATGTTTGATGAAGAATACTTTTTTGATTTTGATGATTTAGAAACAAAGGATATTGGATCTTGGGATTATCTTGTGAATGTTGATGAAAAAGATGAAGGTGAGGATCTTTATGGATTTAATAGTCCTAATGTGTGGAAAAATCCTGTAACTTATGTTGCCATTGCTTCTGTTATTGTTGGTGGTGTGAGTAATGCTGTGGGTGCTGGTAAGGATGGTGTGGGTGGCAGTGAGTGTGCGAAGGCTGCTGCCGCCAAAGGTGCGAGTGCAACAGCAAGGTCAGCTTTTGCTTATGCGACTGAAGATGCTGCAAAAAAAGCTGCATCGGAACAAAAAATAGATACTTGTGGAGACAGTGCTGAGACGAAAGGATATAGTTGTTCTTGTGCAAAAGGAAATACTGGTGTGAAAGAAAAGTATTGTAATAGTGCAGAGAATGAAGATAAGTATTGTTGTCCTGCAGCTCCTTCTACAAAAACAAATACTACAGGAGCTGCAACTGCTAATGATACAACTACAGCTGATACTGCTTTAACAGATAAAGGAAAATGTGATGCTTCTTATAATTTAGGTGATGGAACTGATGAATATTATTATAAATGTGTTAGAGGAGGTTATGAGGCTTGTTCTAAACAAAATGGGCCTATTGATGGAGTTCAAACCAAGGCTAGAGCTGGGAGTCCTCCTATAGAATGTGAGGATATTCAAACGGTAGCCCAAGCACCAGAAGTGCCTCAGTTTTCCGTTGAAGATACTGTTGCTGAAAAAGGTCAGGGTTTAGTAATGGATAAAATCCTTGATAGTGGCGGATGTTTTGTTGAAGGGGCTCTTCCTTTGCCAACAACTTTGTTTGGCGGACAAGCAAAAGGTGTTGTGACAAAAGTAGCAAATTGGGTCACTGTTATCACTGTTGTGTATCTCGTTGTAGAATATGCGAATGAAAATGAGACTACAGTAGCTTATACTGCTGATTGTAATTTATGGCAGCCTCCTACTGGTGGCAAAAATTGTGAATTATGTAATGATCAATATGCACCTTGCTCTGAATATAAGTGCCGATCTCTTGGAGCAAGCTGTGATCTTGTGAATGAAGGTACAAGCAATGAAACATGTGTTTCCCTTTATGTTAATGATGTGAATTCTCCTCACATTACTCCACAAAAAGAAGCATTGAGTGAGAGTCTTACAATTACTGAAACTGAGGAAGAAGGAGATAAGGGATATGAAATTAATGAACTTATTCCTGCTTTTACCCCTGTTACTTTTGCGATTGAAACAGATGAGCCTGCACTTTGTCATTATAGTTCTGAAGTTGGTGTCGAATATGATGCTATGGCAAATACTTTTGGTGCTGGTATTTATACCTATGATCATGCACTTACTTTCTCTCTTGGTGATGAAGTGACAAGTGAAGAAGTTGTTGCTCTTACTCAAGGCATACATACAATTTATATCCGATGTGCTGATTCAAATGGAAATGCAAATGAAAGAGATTATTTTATTCGATTTACTGTGGATACGACGCCAGATCTCACTCCTCCTGAAGTGAAATATACTTCTATAAATAATGGTGCATATATGCCTTACAATGCAAGTGAGACTTCTTTTAGCTTGTATACCAATGAACCTGCAGATTGCCGTTGGAATAGCAATGAAACAAGCTATGAATTTATGAGCAACAGTATGAGTTGTGTGGATTCCAGTACAGAACAAAGCTCTGCATATTATGGAACGTATGCATGTGCAACAACACTTACTGGTGTTGCAGAGAGAGAAATAAATACTTTTTACTTTAAATGTATGGATCAATCTGGTAATGTGAATGAGGATAGTTTTAAATTTACTACAAAACAAACGGAATCTCCATTAGAGATTACACAACTTCTTCCTTCTGAAACTTTGTATGATTTTAATGTGAGTTTAGAAGTAGAGACAGATGGTGGAGCAGAATTCGGAAAAGCAATTTGTGGGTACAACCTTGAAGATGTTGATTATACTAGCATGGCACAATTCCTTACAACAAATGCTAGCTTCCACAGTCAGCCTTTGACACTTGGAGAGGGAGAGTATACGTATTATGTGCGTTGCCAAGATATCGCAGGAAACAGGGCAACAAATAGTACAAACTTTGCTGTTGAGATTGATAATGATGGACCAGAAATTGCATCTTTATATGTTGATACTGTTTATTCTGTGCTTCTTTTTGTTACGAATGAAAATGCAGCGTGTGAATATGCTCCTGATCCTTTTACTTTTGGTGAGGGTATTGCTATGACTGGTGAAGGAGAAACAGAGCATGAAGCAAATCTTGAAGCTGCGCAGTATTATGTGATCTGTGAAGATGCTTATGATAATCAAGCAGAATATTATATTGATTTAAGTACGTGGGTATAACATGAAAAAAAAAGCGCAAATTTTAGGATTACCATTAATTTTAGTATTTTCTCTGATTGTTGGAGCATTTATTCTTCTGTATGGAGCAAAAGTTATTCTTGATCTGACTGAAGAAGCAGATTATGTAGAATTTTTAGATCAGTTAGAAGATTTTGATGCAACATTGAATAGCTTTGGAAATTATGATGTTGGCTCTTCTAAAGTATATAGTTTTTCTGTTTCTGAAAATATAGAAACTCTTTGTTTTTCAAGTAATTCTATGGAAGGATCTTGTACGTTTAATGGTGAAGCCTGCTCTGCAGAATTAGAAGGAGAGTTAGAGTTAGTTTTTGATGAGGATTATAATGTTTATATTTTTCCCCAGGGATTATATGATAGAAATAGATTCACCATTGAATCTTTTCAGACTTTAGAAGGAAATCCTCTTTGTATTAGTAATGGAAAAGATTTGCTTATCCAATCACAAAAAGAATTTGTAGGAATCTCCTATTATGAAAAATAAAGCACAAATGTCTTCCAGTTTCAATTATATTTTTGCATTGGTTATTGGGGGAATTGTTTTTATGTTCTTTGTAGGGTTTGCATACAAGTTTATAGATTTTTCAGGATCACTTTCTGCAGCAGAATTAGTTAGTTCTCTGAATGATGAATTTGCTGCTTTTTCAGCATCTGATTCTGCAGAAAAAACACTTTCTTTTTCACAGGATCTTTCTTTTCGTGTGTATGAGGGGAAGATTCTTAGTGATGGACAATCAAAAGATATAGATCATATTATTTTTGCTCCTTTTGAAGTGAAAGGGGAGGATATACTTCTTGCTACAAAGTCTCTGGAAATTCCTTATAGGATAGGAAATGTGTTTTATATTGCTGATGGGAAGACTGTATATATATTAGTGTATGATGCAAGTACAGAAGATGTGGTTCAAGAACTGCAGAGTTCTTATACTTCTCTCCCACAAAATTTTCCTGTAGAAATTGTTTCTACAACACAGATTGCTTCGGATCTCAATACTTTATATGAACTTACCAACTCTTATGAAAAAGTGCGTTTTGTGTTTTTTTCTTCTTCTGAAGTTTATGCAGAAGACATTGCTGCTCTTTTTTCTTCTTCTGAAATTTTAGAAGTACACTCTTCCTTAGATGATTATTCTTCTGGAGAGATTCTGTATCCAAATGGGGAAGAAGTCATTTATTTGAGTTATCCCCTTCTTATTGGAGGGATTGTTTCTGGAGATGCCTCTCTTTATTCTTATAATTTTCAATTGGTTTTAGAGAAATTAGGTAGGGTCACTGGGGTTTATTATGATAAAACAAAGTTTTTTGCAACAAGGCTTCCTCTCTGTGATTATGCTTCTATGAAAACTGCTTTGAACAATTTTCAGAGCTTTGATGAGCGTTCTTATGGCTCTTTTCTTACAAAGGAAGCATTTGTAGAAGAGGCAAACAAAGATCTTGGAGGTGAGTGCCCTGAGATCTATTAATACAAAAGGGGATATCCAAATGATGGAAACTTTGATGGTTGCCATGGTCTTTATGGTTGTCCTTGTTGTTGCTTTAGGCTTTTATTTCAAGTTTTCTTCCCAAAATGTGGAAGAAGCAGGAGAAAATGCTTGTATAGTCTCTAATACTGTTATGCTTTCTTCTATTGCAAGTATGCCTGAAATTCAATGTAGTGTGAATGGAAAGAGAGAGCAGTGTATTGATACAAGTAAACTCATGGTTTTTGATGCTTCTCAGGAGTATACAGAGTTCTTTACCAGCAATTGTAAGCAGAAGGTGTATTTTACACAGGTCTATCCAGAGCCTGAAAATGTAGAAGAAGTGTGTGTGCAAGGGGCTTATCCCGATTGTGCTGTATATCCTTATTTTGATCCTAGGGTAGAGTATATTTCTTCTGTTGTAATATCTACTCCTGTGAGCTTGTATTATCCTTTGACAGATGAATATAGATTTGGCCGTTTATTTGTGGAGATTTTGCAATGAAAAAAGGACAGACTGAAATTATTGGTTTTATGGTTATTATATTACTCCTCTTTTTTAGTTTGATCTTTTATTTTCGTTTTGCGAGTGATGATGATAGTGACTTTCTTGCTGAAGCGGAAGAAAATTTAGAGGTTTCTAATTTTTTAACTGTCATGAAGCAATATACCCTCTGTGAGGATAGCTCTTTAGGAGATGCAATTAAGAGTTGTGCAAGTGGTGGTGGTTTTATTTGTGCAGAAGATAGCTGTGCTCTCGTGAAAAGAGACGTTGCAGCACTCGCTGCAGCCAATGGCTGGAGTGAAGATGAATATATGTTCTTTATCGGAGAAGAACTGTACTCTCCAAACACTTGTGCAGGAAATAGCTTGGCTGATGACTATTCCACTGCCAGTATAGAGATTAGACTTGTTTATTGTTACTAATGTGTAGGCCTATGCTTTTAGCTTTATTCTATTAAATTTGAGGGTTATAGCTCTTTTTGGCCTTTGTAACCTGATGAGTGGTACATTTTTTGTATATGGATCTCTGCTCTATAGCGGTAATTTAAGCCTTCTTATGGCTAAATTATTATGTTTTAGCAATAATATGAGCTCTAAAATAGATAAAACTTTATAAAGTCATTTTCTTGTTTTAGTCTTACGATTAATGAACATAGAAGTGACTTTGATAAAAACAGGGATGACAATTCGCACGAGGTTACAATATCTTGTGCAGGATATAATCACACACAGGGAGGTGTTGTGTAAAAATGCAAGAACAATTTGTTAGAAAAACTATGAAGAGAATCGCAGCAATCGGAACCGGTGTTGCTATGGTAGGAGCAACATTAACAGGGGCTATGGCTGTAGATTTAAGTGATTATCCACAACCTTTCGTTGTAGATGGTGTCTACGATGATACAAACGCTTTAGTTGTAGGAGACGACGCAGACGCAGCAGATACTTTAGGAATGGTAGACATTGCTACAGGATTACAATTCGAATCCAAAACAGCAGTTGAATCTGATTCTACAACAGTTTCTGTTACAGGTGGAAAAACTGAACAAGTTGCACTTCACTTAGGATTATCAAACACAACTTTTTTCGATACTCAATTACAAGATGATGATGTATCTAATTTGTTTGATGGTGAAATAACTTTTCAAGGAACAGCATATGATACTTCAGAACAATTAGAAATTCTGGATAAGGCTGATCCATCCCCAGAAACAAGTTTGACGAGTGCAGATGATGACTATAAAACAGATGTTTATTTAGAAGTAAAAACAAGAGATCAAATCAAATTTTACTATAAATTTGATGAGACTATTAACTTGAGAAAAACAACTTCAGCAGACCCTTTAAGTATCTCTTTCTTAGGAGATAATTTAAAAATTACAAGTATTGATTCTGCAGGAAATAAGTTTACTGCATATGTTGGAGATGAGTACTATTTAGGAGCAGGTGAATCTGTTGATATAGATATTGATGGTGAAACGAAAACAATTACTTTAACAGATGTATCTAGTACCTCTGCAGTTATTGATGTTGATGGAGAAAGTAAAATTATTTCTTCTGCTGCAACAGCAACTGTTAATGGTGTAGAAATTACTGTTGATAGTGTTTTTAGTCGAACTGAAAGAGAAGAATCTTCAGCAAACTTGATCGTAGGTAAACAAGCTTCTGAAACATATACAGATGGAGATGCATATATTGGTGAAGATACAGATGCTCCAAATTGGGTATGGAACTTAGAAGGTTTGGAACAAAACGGAACTGCAATGAATTTTTCTGTTGAAAATGATTTTGTTTACAACACCATTTCCAATAATGTAAAAGCAGTTGGTGAGTGTATTGTATTACCAAACAACTATGTAGAAATCTGTTATGACAGTTTGAGTGTTGAAGATGATGACTATGCAACCTATACTTTTGATTATGACACATCAGCGGACTTTTCAAAAGCATTTGGTACTGGAAACGCATCTGTGCCAGCAATTCATATCTATACTGTAGCTAGTGATGGTATTGAGTTAAGGCCTTATACAACAAGTGGAACTGCAGGTACTGTTGGTAATGTATCTAGTGCTCAGAAAGCTAAAGATGTTTGGTTATATACACCAAGTGCTGTTAATTCAACTGTGAACTTATCAGCAAGTGCAGCAGCAGACATAACAGGGCTTCACGTAGGGGTTTTCTATAAAGACACCTCTAACTCCCAGATTAAGTTTTTTGGAGAGTTAAACGCTAATGTCTCTGGACAAGAAATTTTCCGTATCAATTATGGGAATACGAAAGATACAAACCTTGTTATAAGAACTGGTGCAACTTCTCAAGCAACAACTGTAACAACTTTGAACTTATCTATAGCATCAACACCTGATACAAGTTCTGATATCCTTGCAGGATATGATAACTTGACTTTGGTATGGGGAACAGTTTCCGCATCAGATCAGCAGATGGATAGCTTAGGAAATACTCGAAGTACAGAAGAAGCTGGAGAGATACTCTGGGGTAATGCAGCAAGTGGCGGTTTATCTATGGGTACTAAAGATGAAGATCATAGGACAGCTTATGGTGTTATCATTAAAAACCCTAAGTCCAATGGTGCATCTGATAGAGTAAGCTTGAGCATTCCAGGAGACCAAGTTAAAGCAAATATTGTTATCAAAGGAACAAGTTCTACCGTGAGTGGCGGAGATGTTACCTATGTAGCAGTTGCAGTAACTCCAGTAACGAAGTTGGCTTCTGAAGTAAGTGATGCATCAGACTACAACTTGATCCTTGTTGGAGGACCATGTGCTAATACCTTAGTAGAAGAGTTATTCGACTATACTTGTGATGGTTGGAGCTTTGAAGATGGTGAAGCAGTAGTTAAAATGGCTGACAATGGTGATAAAGTAGCAATGCTTGTTGCAGGAACATCTGCAGATGATACAAGAAGAGCTTCTAAAGCTATTGCAAACTATGCTGACTATGAATTCAGTGGAACAGAAGCTTTGGTTAGCGGTACAAGTCTTACAGATATTGATGTAAGTGCTGTAGTAGCTGCAGCTGAAGAAGAAGTAGCTGAAGAAGTAGTTGAAGAAGTAACTGCATAAGGGCATAGCCCTTTCTTTTTTTCTTTTTTTTTCTTAGAAAAACTTTTTAAATCCCTAGAAAATCTTTTTCTTTATGAAACAGATACGGTATGTAGAAAAAGCGGTACCTTTTTATCAAAATAAAAAATTTCTTACCATTCTTATGGGTTTATTTATTATTTCCATTATGGTGTTTAGCGTTCTTTATTATGGTTTAGATACAAATGGACAAGAAAAAGTAGAGTATAATGGTTTGGAGTTTGTTCAAACGACACAAGGGTGGCTTGCATATACTGAAGATGAGCAAAGGATTCTTCTTTTTGGTAATCCTCAAGATGCAGAAGGACTTCGTTTTGATGCTGTTTCTCTTTCTTTTTTATCAGATGTGCAAAAGCTTTATTTGAGCTTTAACCCTGATGATGATTTTTCTTCTGCACTGAGTGATTTTCAACAAAATGCAGGATATTCTGGAGCTTTGGTCGTTGCTTGTTCTCAAGAGCATGAGCTTTGTGGGAATCTTCCTATTCGAACATGTGCTGATGCGACAAGCACTATAGGGGTCATTCTTTTTGACCAAGCAAATGAAAGTTCTGTTGTTTTAGAAGGAAATTGCTTGACTATACAAGGGAAAAATTTATTAAGTATTACCGATAAATTGATTCTTGATCAATATGCTTGAAAAAAAAAGTGATGG
Source organism: Nanobdellota archaeon (assembly GCA_013331795.1). Lineage (GTDB taxonomy): Archaea > Nanobdellota > Nanobdellia > SCGC-AAA011-G17 > GW2011-AR17 > JAGVZZ01 > JAGVZZ01 sp10136u. The sequence goes on along the minus strand of DUFP01000007.1, from coordinate 42,664 downwards.
TGTTCAGTATTTTATCCTTATTTTAATAGGTATTTTGCTGATCGGAGGAATATATTTTTTCTTTAGTGAGCCAAGCATTGCAGTCCAGGATAATTATCAATATAGCAATGGAGAAAGTACTTTTAATGTTACTAAAGTAAGTGATACAGAAACTCATATCCCTATGAATATTGGTACATTGAGCACTATTATTTATACACTTGTTTTACGAAATGATCCTCTTTCTTTAGAAGATATTACTGTTGAAGGAGCTCTTAATACAAGAATCTTTGGGGATGAAGAAATTTATGTGACTATTAATCCCAATGCTGGTCTCACTTCAAAAACAACCATTGCTGCTTTAGAAATTGATAAAACTATTGATAATGATTATTTATATGGTGTTCCTGTGCATAGTGCAATGACTCAGGAGAATACACAGGGCTATCCTGTAAAATCTTGTTATGATGGAAGCGATAATACGACTGTTATTTGGCTTACTTTGGGCTCTGAAACAAAGGTTTATACTGATGAGTATTGTATTATTATTGTTGGCACTGATGAAAATGAAATTATTCGTGCAGCAGACAGAATGCTTTATCAATTGTTAGGAATTATGGAATAAATGAGTCATTATTATTCTCCACAACAAGATAGTATTTTACAGTTAAAAAAAATAGAAGCTGTTCTTCGAGGGAAAAAGTTTTCTTTTTTTACTGGGTCTGGTGTTTTTTCCAAGGATAAAGTAGATTTTGGAACTGCTGTACTTGCAGAATATATGCAGGTTTCTGAAAATGATAGAGTCTTGGATTTAGGCTGTGGTATTGGTGTTATTGGAAAGGTTGCATCTACACTTACAAAAAAGGAAGTCATTCTTGTTGATGTTAATGCACGTGCTGTAGAGCTTGCAAAGATGAATACAAAAGGGATTGATCGTGTGAAGATTTTTGTGAGTGATGCCTATGGGAAGTTAGAAAAGCAGAAATTTGATGTTATTCTTTTCAATCCTCCGCAGAGTGCAGGAAAGAAATTGTGTATGCAGATGATTTATGATGCAAAAGAGCATCTTTCTTTTCATGGAAGTCTCCAAGTTGTTGCACGGCATAATAAAGGAGGCGAAACTTTTTCTAAATATATGCAAGAAGTTTATGGGAATGTAGAGACCTTGTGCAGAAAAGGTGGTTATAGAGTGTATAAGTCTGTTTTGCAGTGATTACTTTGCATACATTTCTTCTAGTCTTGCTTTGTGTGCAGTCGCTGTTGCTATGAAATTCTGAAATTTATGACTAAATTCTTTTCTTGTATTTTTTGTTATTATTCTTAGAATTGCTATGATTTCTGGATTTTTTCCTACTATTCTTGTTCTTTGTAAGAGATTTAACGTTGTTTTCCAAGGTTGTATGAGCTCTGTAAGTTTTGTTTCTATTTCTGTGTTTCCATAGAGAGAAAAAAGATCTTTTTTTGCCTTTTCCAAAATTGCTAGGCTTGTTTTAATTTCATTTTCAATATCTGCCAATTCTCGTTTTGCGTTTAGAAAAACTGTTGCAGTATTTCTTTCCAGTGCATGTGTATATTTTGCTTCAAGAGCTTCTATTTTTCCCATATCTTTTGTTAAATTAGAAAGACTAGGAGTAATATTTTCTCGTATTATCTTTATAAATAACTGTGTTTTTTGTTGGCTCCATTCTTGTATATCTTCTTTTCCTGCTTTTTTCCCAATAATTTTCTTCCCTTCTTTTTCTTTTAATTGAAATTGGCGAATTCGGATTCTTTGTGCGAGGATGTTTATTTCCTCTGCTTCGAGGTATCTTTTTAGGCGATATATTTCTTCTTTTGCGAGAGCTCCAAACATTTCTTCAAATTCTTTTCTGTCTTCTGGATCAATTATCTTATATTTTTCGTAGTTTTTTTTGATAAAATGTAGTGCGGCTTTTGTATCATATTCTTTAGGAGAAAATATATTTGTTAGCCAACCCCAAAATCCCATGTCTTTTTTTAAGAGAATTTTGTTTATTAATGTTTTGCTTCTTTTCGTGTTGATTGAAAACTTCTTTCAAAGTCATTTACATAGTCCTTAAAGTCTAATGCAGAGACTCTCTTATCCAATCTTCCATTAATTCTTTTTGCAAACTTTGTCCATCTGTTTATTTCTAAATGATAGGCACGTTGTGTTTCTGTGCTTACTCCCCTTGCTTTTGCTGCTATAGAAAGCTCTTGGGCAATTCTTAGAATGGTTTCTTCTGCAGTTTTTAGTTTTAAGTTTCGTACTGTCCCTAATTCAGATTCAGAAAGTAATGGGTTGGTTGTTGTTTTTACTGTTTGTAATTGTTTTTCTAATCGATCGTAGACCTCTTTTGACAATGTTCCCATTGTTCTAGGCATACTTTCTTCTTCATGTTGCTCTTCTTCTCTTGGCATTACATTTGTTTCTCTTCCAGTATTTCTTGTTTTATGCCTTGCTTGGATTCGTGCGCGATGTAAGAGCCTCTCAACTTCTTCAAAAGAAAGGAGTCTTTTTTGTTTTGTTATTTCTTCTTCTGCTAAATCGAGAAAAATTTGGTCAAAACCTGCTTCTGCTTGTGGAGATTTGTATTCTTTTTTTACATATTTTAGAGCTTTTTGTGCGTTAAATTTATCTGCAGAGAATGTGCTTTCCCACCAATTTGAAAATCCCATCTTTTGTTTCTAGTTCGTCTTGTTTTTAAAGATTTATACAGCAAAATATTTATATTATTAGGACTTTTCCTCTGGATGAAGAAAGAACTTTTTGCACTTTTCGTTTGTCCTTCTTGCCATTCTTCTTTGGTTGAAAATAAAATGTTTCTTTTTTGTATGCTCTGCAAGAAAAGGTACTCTTTTCGTGGAGGAATAGTGAATTTCTGCAAGGAATAAGTTTTTAAAGATCTTCTTTCTCTTTTTCTTTATGCCGTGGTGGCGCAATCTGGTACCGCGCAGGTCTTGAAAACCTGTTTCCTTCGGGATATCTCGGTTCAAATCCGAGCCACGGCGTTACACTTTCATAAGTCTTATAAGGACTTTTTTGAGCGTTTTTCTTATGCGCATTGCTCTGATTGGAACATATTATACTCCTACTATTGGTGGCGTGGAAAAAGTGATTCAGGAATTAGCAGAGCGATATGTTTCTGATGGGCATGAAGTACATGTTTTTTGCAGTGATTTTGATAAACATAAGAGAATAGAAAAAAAATATGAAGTTATCAATGGTGTGTATATACATCGATCACGATATTGGATAAAACTTTCTCTTAATACAATACTTTTTCCTGGATATATTTGGGATTTGCTTTGGCAAAAATATGATGTGGTGCATAGCCATGTTTCTCAAAAAGATTATGTATTCTTTGCTGGGATTATTGCATTTTTGAAAGGAAAAAGACATATTCATACGACCCATTGCCCTTGGACAGATAAGTTTCGTCCGCTAAGTGTGAGAATTCCTTTATTCTTTGCAGAACTGATAGGGAATAGAGTTAGTTATCTTTTTTGTTCTAAAATTATTGCTATTACTCCTTGGGAAATTCCTACTTTAAAGAAATGGACTTCAGAAAGGAAAATTTGCATTATTCGAAATGGGATGGATGCATGCTTTTTTTCTCCTGTGAAAAATAATACCTTTAAACAACAATTAGGAATTAAAGAAAAAATGGTTCTTTTCTTCGGGAGATTACATCCTACAAAAGCGCCAGATGTTTTTGTTCAGATGGCGCAAGAGATTTTGAAAGAAAGAAAGGATTTGGATTTTGTTCTTGTCGGGCCTGATGAAGGAGAAATGCAGAGAGTTAAAGAAATGATTGGACAAGAAAAAAGAATTCATGTGTATGGTTCTATTCAAGGAAAAGAAAAGATTGCAACAATGTATCAAGCAGCTTCTGTATTTGTTCTTCCTTCTTATAGAGAAGGTTTGCCTTTGAGTATTTTTGAAGCAATGGCATCAGGGCTTCCTCTTGTTGCTACCCCTTGTAATGGTGTTCCGTATGAGATAGAAGAAGGAAAAAATGGATATCTTGTTCCTTATGGAGATATTGCTTTATTGAAAGAAAAAGTCATTTATCTTATTGAAAATCCTCGGCTTGCGAAAAAAATTGGTGGGATAAATAAAAAGAAAGTAAAGAGTTATACTTGGGATAGTATTGCAAAGGAGACTTTTGCTTTGTATGATAGTTATTGAGATTAATAGTATGGAAATAGAATGCGCTGGCTGGGATTCGAACCCAGGTGATCTGCTCACTTCAGGATTTTATTCCAATGGAAGGCAGAAATTTTAGGCGACTTTAAGCCTCTACCCCTAAATTACCAGCGCGTATAGCAATTTTTGTTTTTTTCTGCTTTATATTCTTTTCTGAAAAAGAAATGTTTAAAAAGGTTAGGAGTATTGTTTTCTCTGAAGAGGTGTATATTATTGGCTGATCAGCGGATTGTAAGTTTCATTCAAAGTGCGTTAGCAAAGGGAAATTCTCGGAGTCAAATTCAGCAGGTGCTTCTTCAAAAAGGATGGAAACAAGAGCAGATTTCTGAAGCTTTTACTGCCGCTACATCTTCTGGAAGTTCTTCTTCTTCACAAACAGTAAAAAAGCCTTTTGCGACAAAAAAGCCTTTATTTATCATCCTTGGTGCTGTTTTTCTTCTTGCAATTTTAGGGATTGCCTATACTTTTATTCCTGATTCTTCTGATGTAGAATGTTCTTCTGATAGGGATTGTTCTCGTGGATATAGTTGTGATAGTGGTTCATGTATTTTAGAAGAGATCATTACTGATGATGATAGTTTTGATGATATTGAAGAGGAAGAGCCTGAATGTGGTTTAGACTCTGATTGTAATGGGGGATATGCCTGTTCTCTTTCTGGCAACTGCTATGATTCTTGTACTTCAACAAGTGGCTGTGCTGCGGCTTATAGCTGTGCATCAGGTATTTGTGTTGCTGAGGAAGAAGAAGATGAGGACAATGCAAGTGTAAAGCCTAATTATTTGGTTTCTTCTCTTGCCTTTACTAGCTTTTCTTTTGCACCTTCTGTGAGTGATATGAGTACTTTTCACTATCTTGTAAATGTAAGTAATGATGGTGAAGGATCTTCTTCGCAAACCTTTACATTGGCATGTTCTTTAGGATTAGAGAATGAGAGTATTTTGGGAAGAAATTATATTAAGGTTACTGGACATGATTTAGGAGAAGGAGAATCAACTCTCTATACTTGTAATGGAAATTCTTCTATTCTTTACTCTCTTGTACAAGATTTGAATGTTCTTAATGTGACTTTGGGAGTTGCTGTTGATTATTATAACAATGTTAGTGAGAATAAGGAAAGTGATAATGAAGAAGAAATAACTCATTCTGTTGCCTTTGCTAATTATTCTGTTACTGGAAGTACTGCTTGTACATCTACTGGTAGTGAATGTGCTTCTTTAGGTTATACATGTGCAAGAAATTCTTATTGTTACAATGTGTGTACTTCTGCTGGAGGAGAGTGTGCTTCTGGATATAGTTGTACAGGTGGCGTTTGTGTTGTTGTTTTTGCTGTAGAAGATTGTGGTAATAGTATGGATGATGACGGAGATTCTCTTTATGATTGTAATGATAGTGATTGTACGAGCGATAGTGCTTGTGCTGCTTCTACAGAAGATGTTTGCACAGATGTGCTTCCTGGTTGTGCTGATGGTGTGGATAATGATGCAGATGGAGATAGTGATTTAGAAGACTCTGATTGTGGTTCTGATTGGAATGTAGAGGAAGATTCTGTAGAGGTTGAAGTTTTTTCAGAGAGTATTTGTACTGATTCTTTAGATAATGATGGAGATGGTTTAGTTGATTGTCTAGATGATGATTGTGTTTACGATAACGCTTGTGTTGAAACTATTAGTTGTTTTGATTCTGATTCTTCTGTTACAGACCCCTATATTGAACAAGGTATTGTTACTGTTGTAAGTGGTGAAGAAGTAGAAACTGAAACAGATAGTTGTAGTTTGAATACTCTTCAGGAATATTTTTGTGCTGAAGATTATACATTGAGTTATGCAAATATTTCTTGTAGTACTGCATATGGCTCTACTGCAAGTTGCAGCAATGGTGCTTGTGTTTTACCTTCTAGTGGAAATGTTGCTTCTGAATCTGAGACTGTTGCTTGTGTAGATGCTGTGGATAATGATAAGGATGGAATGTATGATTGGCTTGGTGCTTGTGATAAGGATGAAACTATTATTTCTTGTGTAAGTCTAATACCTGAAGAAATTATTAAAGATGAAGGTTATGACCTTGTTGCTTATTGTGAAGCTTCTTGTAAGGATATTAATGGTGATTATCTAGAAGCTGATACTGAATGCGATAGTACAGAAGATGATTCTGAGAGTGCAGTAGTTGCTTCTTCTCTAAAAGGTAAGAAACTATCTATTAAATTTTTTGCACCTGAAGGTGAAGAAACTTCTTTCCAGAGATTCTTATCTTTCCTTTTCCAAAGTGATGCAGTTCTCGATCATTTCTTAGATGTGAGTTTTTTTCCATAAATAGAAAGGTTTAAAAGTTCTTTTCGTCACATAAAAGAAGAATTGGTGATATCTTTTGGCGAAAACACTTACTGATACAGAAAAAAAAGTTCTTGGATATATTAGGGATTATGAAAGTAAAGGCTATTCGGATGCTAAAATAAAAGAAGCGCTTACAAAGAGTGGTATTTCTTCTGCAACTATTTCAAAGTGTATGAAGGTTGCTCATCCTTCTGTTTTTCGTTCTCCCTATTTTTGGTTTGGACTTGTTGTTCTTATTGGATTGATTTTTGCTGTTGTGTTTTTTCTTCCTGGAGAAGAAGAGGTGAAATGTTCTTTTGACAGAGATTGCGGACGTGGATATAGTTGTAGTGATGGTGATTGCATAAAAGAATTAGAAGAAGATGTTGAAGAAAGTATTTCTCTTGAAGAGGAAGAAGAGGAACTTTTTGTATTTGGTGGGGAGTGTGATTCTTATTCAGATTGTGGCTATGGAGAAACATGTGCAAATGGGAGTTGTGTAGACTTTTTTTGTGATACTGATGAAGAGTGTGAAGAAGAATTTAGTACACATTATGGCTGTTCCTTTGATATTTGTGTGAAAAAAGGTCCTGCAGAGAGTTCTGGTGGAGCGGGAAGCAATGGTACTGATAGTTCTGAATCTGGAAGTTCTGATGGCTCTGGTTCTGGTAGTGCTTTAGGAAGTGTAGAAAATACTTGTGATGATGGCATTGATGGAGATGCTGATGGGAGCATTGATAGTACTGGTGGTTGCGATGTTAGTGCTGATGGGGAAATAGATTATGCTTGTGGCTGTTATATTGCAAGTACAGGATCTTTTACAAGTTATAAGGATTGTACATTAGAACCTTTAGAATGTACTACTCTTTGTGATAGTGCAACAGAATTGTATGGTTGTAAGAATCTAGAGACGAGTATTATTGATCCAAGTCAAATATGTACAGGCTTAGGTCTTATGAGTTCCAGTAGTGGAAGTGTCTATTATTCTGCTGATAGTGATTGTCCAAATAGTGATAATTCTATTGTAAGTAGCGAAGATGTTTCTTGTGGTATAGGATATGTTTGTGAAGGGGCGTATGCCTGTGATATAGCTACTGAAATATGCTATAATTCTTGTACTGAAGAAGGGCAATGTAATGATGGTTATACTTGTGATAATGATGTTTGTGTTGGAGAAACTCTTGAGGAGGATGTTGTAGTAGAAATACATTGTGATGATAGTATTGATGATGATGGTGATGGGAATGTTGATTGTGATGATAGTGATTGTGCAACAGATAGTGTTTGTGTTGCTTCTATAGAAGATGTTTGTACTGATGTGCTTCCTGGTTGTGCTGATGGTGTGGATAATGATGGAGATGGAGAGAGTGATTTAGATGACTCTGAATGCAGCTCTTGGGCTGATGAAGAGTTTGGAATAGATTGCACTGTTGATGCTGATTGTGAAGTTACAGAGAGCTGTGATGTTGGTGTGTGTGTTGAAATATGCCCTGATGGTTTCTTTGATAATACTTTTTATAATTCTAATGAAGAAGGGAATTATTCTCATAATGATTATGATGGAGACGGAGATGTCTTTTGTTTAGATGCTGATGAGATTTGTCATGAGACTGATGGGGGAAAGAATTATACCCTTGCAGGAATAAGTACTGGTCTTGCGTACTATACAAATACAAATGTCCCTTATGATTATGAAGATTCTTGCGTTACTGATGCAGATCATATGAATCAGGCAAAAAATAGCTCTGATACCCTACGGGAATATTATTGTGAGGATATTCTTGTGAGATATGAGGCTGTTGCTTGTACATGTGAGAATGATGCTTGTGTAAGTGAAGAAGTTTCTTTAGAGGATTGTGATAATAGTGTAGATGATGATGGTGATACTCTTGTTGATTGCCTAGATGATGATTGTATTGATGATAGTGATTGTGAAAGTGTTTTGGTTGTTTCTGAAGCAGAAGACTGTGCTGATAATATTGATAATGATGGTGATGGTACTATTGATTGTGATGATAGTGATTGTGAAGAGGATAGTGGTTGTGATGATGAGATTCCTCGTATTCCAAAGGTGAATTTTGGAAGTAATATATTATTTAATGAATGTGAGAGTGCAAGTGATTGTGCAGATGAATTTAGTGGTGAACCTGATTGTTGGAGCTGTGTATATGGTAGTTGTATACAAATTCTAGATAAATCTAATCCTGATTGTGACCAATATGAGGATCAAGGTCCAGAGGAATCTACAGATCCTTATCTACCAGCACCTGCAGAAGAGGAAAAAGCATGGAAGAAATTTTTGAATTTCCTTGTTAAAGGATATAGTTCTATTGCAGAAACTGATAAATATAAGGCTCCGGAACAAAGCACTTTAGAGTATTTAAGGGATTACTGAGAATTGCCTATTCTATACAAATAACTTTTATGCCCTTTAGATATTTAAATCCTTTATCACAAGTTACTAAGGTAAGATTTTGTTCTTTACATATTCCTGCTATAAAAATATTTGTTCTTCATTCCTTATTAGAATTTATGGATTTTGTTGATGAAGAAAGAATTTCTTATGTAAAAATTATACCAACTGTAAAACCAACTATGAATCTAGAATTGGATAAAATTAGTTTAGGGAGAATCTATATAATGGGAAATATTGATACTTATGGATATTCTAATAAATTCTTGTCTAGAAGTACTACAAATAGAATACTTTTTTATGAGGAATTTTATTGTGCTAGATTAGGGGCAGATATGCCATTTCTTTATTTCTTACAGCACAAAAAAGATTAGCGACACTCAAAGAAAGATTTCCAAATTTGAATATATCTATTCGTGAAAAAAATGATGATCCATTTGAGATTTCAGTCCAAGAAAAAAATACTTGCTTTAGCACTAGAACAAGATATACATCCTTTTGAAAATGTTCCTATAAAAGAACCTGGCTTTTTGGAACTTTTTTTTAACTCTTCTTAGAGCTTAGAGAACTTTTCTCCAGTATTCAATCATATCTTGGAGTGTCTGGTCTATTGAAATTTTTTGTTCCCAGCCTGTATGTAATTTTAATCTTGTATTATCTCCAAAAATTATCTTTTCATCAGTTGGGCGAAGAAGTTTAGGATCAACTATTATTTCCGGGTTAATATTTGTCTTTTTTACAATCTCATTGAGAATATCCTGGATCAAGTATGCTTTTTCACCTGAAATATTATATACTTCTCCATGTTCGCCTTTTTCCATAAGTAAAAGAAATGCCTCGATCATATCACGAACATCAGTAATTGCTCTACGTGCTTCTAAGTTGCCTACATAAAATTTGTTTTCTTGTAGCCCTTTTTCGATCATAACTGCTTGTTTTGTAAAATCAGAACAGACATCATTTACTTTTTTTGGGCCTGTGGTATTAAATATTCTTGCACGTAATGTTTTCATACCATGATTTTTAAAATATTGATACGAAAGAAGATCTTGACCAACTTTGCTGACGCCATAGGGATGTAATGGTCTCAGGGGATGTGTTTCTTTTACTGGGACATCTTTTTCTTCTACAAATCCATATTCTGCACTTGAACAGGCTACAAGAATAATTGGGTCTAGTTTTAATTCACGAACAGCTTCAAAAAGATTTATTGTTCCTCTGATATTTGTATCTACAGTATATTGAGGTTCATCCATAGAAACAGTAGGATAGCTTTGTGCAGCTAGATGAAGGATCTTATCTGGCTTGAATTCTTCTATTACTCTTCGTACTGCTCTATAATCACGGACATCAAGTTCTTTAATTTTGATATCTTTAGGCAATTCTTTGAGGTTTGTTGTAGGCCTAAAATAGGTCCCAAGAATATTATAATTTCCTTTCTTTTGCAATAGGGGAAGCAGATGTTGCCCCATCATTCCACAGGCGCCTGTTACGAGAACTCTTTCCATCTTGCTTTTGAGAAAATCTTCACACTTTTTTAAGCGTTCCGGTGTGCCCATATCTGACATAAATTCGTCACTTTCGTATGCAAGCATTTTTGCATCTGCTTCTAATATCCTTGGATAAAGATAGGTCTCGAAATCAAATTTTTCCTGATCTGCAAAACCAATTATCTCTGGTTCTATAATACAAAGCCCTGAATTAGTTAGATCTCCAGCGTTTGTATGATCATCATGTTTAGAAATAAATTTTACTACTTTCTTTTCTCCATTTATTTGTAAAACATCTGAATCCCAAGGATGCGTTGATTTATGAACAAGAACTGTGATGTTTCCATTATTTTTTTTATGAAACTCTAACATATTTTTTAGGTTTACAGTGCATATATGATCTCCAGAGAGATATACAAATGTGTCATCAATATATTTTCTAGCATATCGTAATGGACCTCCACTTCCTAGTGGATAAGGATCACTAGAGTGATGTATCTTTATTCCAAATTCTCTTCCATCTTTGAAATAATCAATTATCTTCTCAGAAAAATGACAGCTGAGCATAATAATTTCACAAATATTATTTTCTTTTGCCCAATCTACGAGGTGATGTAATACAGGTTTCCCACAGATAGGAACCATTGGCTTCGGGATATCTTTGGTTAAGGGGTACAGTCTTTCTCCTTTTCCACCAGCAGCAATAAATAATTTTAACTTTTTTTCATTTAGAATGAATTTTGTTACTGCTTCATATAAATCTCTTGCATAATATGCTGGAACAGCATCATTCCATTTGTCGATCTTTCCGTCCCCTGTTTCTACAAGAATAGTTTTACAACCAGCACTATTTCCTGCTTTAATATCAGAGATTTTATCCCCAACCATATAACATTCATTTAGATTGTCTAGATGGAAGTCCTCTTTTGCTTTAAGGATCATTCCTGGATGGGGTTTTCTACATTCACACTCTTTTGTAAAGGATGAATTTCCTTCTGTAGGATGATGTGGGCAATAATAAAATGATTCAATATAAGCATTTTCTTTTTCTAATATACTTTGTATTTCTTTGTGGATTTCTTTTAGACTCTCTTCTGTACACATTCCTCTTGCAATAACCGGTTGATTTGTTATAACAATGACTTTGTATCCTGCTTTATTTAACAATGCTATTGCTTCTGCAGATTTTGGAATCATCTTAATTTGTTCTTTTTTTGTTAGAAAGTGTAGTTCATCATTAATTACTCCATCTCTATCAAGGAAAATATATTTCATGTTTGGTACCAGGATCCATACTCATCAGCTCTTTGTATTTTGAAAAGAATTTGCATTTGGATAAATGGTTTTAGAGATTCTAGAACTTTTTCTTTATCTCCTTCCTTACAATAAAAATAATATGCTCCACCACTTCCTGCACCACATAATCTTCCGCCTAAGGCACCATTTTCCAGGGCAGTTTTATAAATTTCATCTCGTGTTCCAATTTTTGCACTGAGCTTTTGTTTTAATTCCCAATCTTTGTTTAAACATTCTGCAAATGATTCTACATCTCCTTTTTCTAGTGATTCTTTAATTGCCATAGTATTATCTCTTTTTTCTATCATTATTTTTCTCAACTCTTCTGGATTCTCTTTTATTTTATTTTCCTGGTCTTTGTGTATCTCTTTTCCACTATCTCTTCTTTGAGAAAAATATACTAAAATAGAGTTTTCTTCTAGTTTTCTTATTGTATCTTTTGTTATTTTTATAGGAACAACTTCTACTCTTTTATTTTTAAAAATCATTAAGTTTAAACCTCTTCCATATGCTGCTGCCCATTGGTCTTGATAGCCTCCTTCTACTTGGAGAATTTTTCTTTCAATATAATATGTTATTTTTGCGAGTTCTTCTGGATTTGTTAATTCTCCCTTATCTTTAAGGAGTGCTAATGCTAAGGCTACATTTAATGTTGAAGAACCACCAAGTCCAGATTCTTTAGGGATGTTTGTATTGATTTCAATAGATTTTTTAAAGTAGGGATTAAGATAAGATATCGTTGCTTTAATTAAGTCTAACTTGTCACCTTCTAACTTTAAATTTTGTAATATTGTTTTTTCAGAAGATTTTTCTAAATGGTCATTATAAATAATGGCTCTTTCCTCTTTCCCATTAATTTTGCATTCAAAATATAAACTACTGAGTGTTGCATTTACAATACATCCCCAGCCTATTTCTTTGATGTAATAATCTGTATCTCCACCATTTCCAAAACTAATTCTTGCTGGACATCTTGTTGTGATGCTTTCCATTTTTATTTGAATCTTTTCTCTTGGAAAAGTTCTTTTTCTACAAGGCTACACATAATATGCCCAATCTTCATGTGTGCTTCTTGAATTCGTGCGACATCAGCTGTAGGTATTTTGACAAGAATATCCATTTCTATTGCAGCCATTTTTCCACCAGTTTTTCCTGTCAAACCAATTACTTTGGCCTTTACTTTTTTTGCTGCCTCAATAGCTTTTAGGATATTGGGAGAATTTCCTGAAGTGCTAATTGCAATAACAACATCTTTTTCTGTTACTAAAGATTCTATTTGTCTTGCAAAAATATTTTCATAGCCTACATCATTTCCAATTGCTGTTAACACTGATGTATTGACTGTAAGTGCAAGTGCATCTAACATTGGCCTCCCTGGCATGTACAGGTAGTTTACAAGCTCTGCGACAATATGTTGTGCATCTGCGGCGCTTCCTCCATTTCCAAACATAATAAGTCTTCCTCCATTTTGATATGCGTGAATGACTAGTTCTGTAATTGTTTTAATCTCTTGGATATGTTTATTTACTAATGCTTGTGTTACTAAGGTGGCTTCTGTTAGTTCTCTTTTAATTCTTTCTTCCATTAGTCATTCCCTTCCCAAACTTCTAGGCCTCTATCAATAAAGGTATAGGGTATAGAATTAATTCCTTTTTCTAATAATACTTTTGAAACGGTATGTTCTTTATTTGTGTCACAGAGAATAATCATATGGCCCCCTCCACCAGAGCCTTGTATTCTTGTTGAAATAGCCCCATTTTCTTTTGCTAATTTTGAAATATCCTCTATTCTTTGGTTTGTGATATTTGGGTTTAGTATTTTTTTTGTTTCGAAAGCTTTTTCCATCTTTTCTCCGAAACCATTAAGATCACCATGTTCAAGACGTTCTTTCATCTCCCAAGCAATTTCTTTTAATTTTTCAAGAGTTGCAATGTTTTCTACTTTTTCATAATGTTGTTCTTGCTGTCTAATAATATTTTGTGAGCTTTCTTCTTTCTCTCTTTTTCCTAGGTATACTAAGAGAAGATGCTTCTCTAATTCAGCAATTGTTTGTTTTTTTATTTTTACTTTGTTTACTCTTGTAAAGCCATTTTCAAGAAATTCTATAAAATTAAAACCCCCAAAAACACTAGAAAAAAAGGCTTGTTTTCCTCCTTGAATATCTAGTTCATATTTCATGGCTTCATACGCTAATTCTGCAATTTCATAATCACCTAATTTTTTTTCATGCTTTAAATGATTAAAAGCCCCTATCATTGATACTGCAGCAGTTGCACCATTTCCAAGCCCTGAATCTGGAGGTACTTCTGCACGGAAGAAAATATCACAGCCATAATTAATTTTCATTCTTTTTATGATTGCTTTCATTAAATCAAGGTCTCCATTATATGCTAAATCTTTAGTATCCTTAAAAAGAAGAGATTCATTCGTTTCTGTTTTTATGATCTTTAGATCTGTGTTATGATTTGGTTTTAAACTTGTATATGCATATTTATTTATTGTAGCATTTAGAACACAACCACCGTATCTATCAGCAAAAGAAGAAATATCTGTTCCACCTCCGCCAAATTCAATTCTAATAGGCGCCCTCGCAGTAATTTTCATATTGTTACTTTTGAAATTTTGTTTTAAAAGGTTTATGTATGTCTAAGCTTTATTTTGGTTAAATAGAATAATTAATCTTGATTGAGTATATTTTCTGTTCTTAGATATTCAGTTGTTAGATTATATGTTTTCAAGTACACTTTGATATTTCTTAAAGCTTCTAATGCTCTTCTCCTGTGAAATGTTGCTCCTTCTCTGTTCTTTGGAAGTCTTTCTTTTGCAATATCTGCTTTACTTTGATTATCTCCCTCTATATCTCTTAGATTATCTGAAATATGCTGTTTTCTTGATGCCCATCCAGAAATATTTTTGACGAAACTTGCTAAACAGTAGTTCGTAAAAAAATCAGACATAGTTCCAAGTCTCTCTACAGTTGTTCCAGCATCTTTTAACATTCTTCTATAATCAAAAATTAGTTCTATTCTTTCTTCTTCTGAAAGACTGTTAAAACCGGAATTTGGTGTTTCAAACAATGCGATTGCTTCAAACTGTGGAGGCCTATAACTTGTTGAACCTAGATCAATAGGCACTACTCCTTTAGGTGTATCTATCCAATTTAATGGTGTTGCGTCTCTATATAACAACCATATTCTTTCATCAGTTAATGGTGTTACAGTAGCTGTGAGCAATTTTTCTAAGTCTTCTATTTGAATTCCATTTCCATTAAGAATTTTTGAGCTTCTTCTATTTAAAAATTCTAACTCTTCTTTATTAAAATCACCAAAATATGTAGGAACTTCTCCTCTTAATGCATATCCTCGTGCAGTTATTTCTGCTGATTTTTCCATTAATTTTTTTAATTCTTTTGAATGTTTTATATTTACTCCTCTTTTTTCTAAGTTCTTAAGAATGTGATCATATGTTAATCCTTGCACTTCTTCTACTGCAAGTGCAAAATCTTCATTTAATTGAAATGTTTTTGCTTCTGGAACTCCAGGTATGTTTAATCTTGATCTCAATGCTTCGTACCAAGCCGCTTCTATTTCCATTTCCTTTTTATCAGGGCCATTCTTTCCCATTTTTGCGATTTTTATATATATTCCACTATTTTCATATGCAGAAGGAACATAGAAAACATCATGCATTGTTTGTTCTGTCACAGCTCTTGCTTCATGTATATTTGCACCTTTTGATTTAGTAAATGCTAATGCATCTTCATTTGAAGTTATTTCTTTTATTAATTTTTCAATATCCATGGTTTCTTTTTTTTATTATCCCTTTATAAATATTATGATTCTTTTGTTGATTCTACTCGATCCCAACCATCATTATAAAACTTTTTTTCAACAGTTTCTTCATATTTTAGATTTAGCCACATATATAATCTTGCAAAACATAAAATTCCTGTCCAATAAAATTCTTTTATATTTTTTGGGTAGAGCCAAATAGGGAAACTTCCCTCTAGAATTTCATTTTTAAAAGATTTCATTTGTGGAAAGTGCGGTTCATATTTTCTCAGTTTTGTATGTGCTTTTGCAGTGCGTTTTCTTTGTTTTAACCAATCTGTAAATTTTGTAGGATTCTTTACAAAGACTATAGCTTTTGAAGCGTATGCAATTTTGTAGCCTTTTCTAAAAAAATAATATGGGAGAATAGAATCTTCTGCGACATCTAAAGGAATTTCTTTAATAATATTATTTCGCATTGCCATGAGGTATCCAGAACATTCGAAAAATTCTCCTCTTTTTGCACGATTTTTTCTCGTTCTATGTGCTCCTACATCTGCAAGAAGGTGGCTCCAATATCCTAGCATAGAGTTTCTTTCATTTTGTGATACTACTCTTCCCCCAACAAAACCAATTCTTGGATTATTAAAAGGTTTTATTATTTCATTAATTGCATTTTTCCCTATAAAAACATCACCATCAGTAAAAATAAGAATATCTCCCTTTGCCTCTTTGAATAAGAGATTTAATGCAAAACTTTTCCCCTTTCCTGGATCTTGGAAATGTTTTACTCCTTTGTAACTAAGAGCAATATTTTTTGTTTCTTCATCAGGACATGCAACAATAAGTTCATATTTTTCTTTTATGTTTTGTTCGAGAATACTTCCTATTGCTTTCCCAATTGTTTTTGGTTCTTTAAAGGCTGTTATAATTATTGAAATCATTTTTCTTGTAATTGGTAGTATAATAGTTCAAGGTAATTTCTGGCAATTGCTTCGTTTGTTAATTCTACTGCTTTTTTGTAGTTTTCTTTTTCCATACTCTTTCGTAGCTTTGTATCTTCCATTAGCTTGAATATAGCTTTCTTTAATCCTTCTACGTCTTCGTAATGATATAGCAAACCATTTTCTGGTTTTACTAAGTAGAGACTTCCTTCACAGTCTGTACAAATGACTGATTTCTTTCGTGCCATTGCCTCTAGTGTTACTATGCCAAATGCTTCCCATTCGCTTGAAAGAATAAAAATATCTGTTGCATCTAATCCTTGGAGTTTTTCGTCTTCAGATACCATGCCTAAAAATCTTACATGATCTTCAACTTTTAGTTCTTTTGCTAGTTGTAGACATTCTTCAAGAAGGCCATGATCTTTGCCCATAGAAAGAAAAATAACATTAGGGTATTTTTTTACAATGTCTGGTAATGCTCTTACTATATCATCTTGGCCTTTATATTTTAAAACTCTCCCTAAATTACAGAGGATAAATTTTCCTTCTAGCTTATGTTTCTTGATAAATTCTTTATTGCTTATTTTTTTGAAACGATCTTGAGGAATACCATCAGGAACAAAATGGATTCTTTTTTTTGAGACTCCTGATTTTGTGATCCATTTCCATTGTTCTGTGTTTACTTGAATTACGCCGTCGTACATCCAGTTTATTGGATATTCTAAAGTTGTGAATATATTTTTCAATGCTTTTTGCCACAAGGGATAGCTGTCTAAAGACATAAATGGACCGTGTGGTGTGTTGATAATTACTGTTTTATCGCCAAGAAGTTTTTTGAGAACGAAGGCAATATCATACATGACAAAACCAAAGCTGTGAATATGAAGAACATCTAAATCTTTATATTTTAAAATAGACCCAATTATTTCTGGATTTAATTCAAGATAATATTTATATCTTAGAAGAGTTCTGCTTCTGTGAATATGGATGCCATTTATCATTCCTTCTTTTTCTTTAATAATTTGCCCGTCTCTTCTATCTGATGTAAATACATGTACTTCGTGGCCTAACTTTACCATTTCTGTTGCTAAGTATAAACAGTTATTTTCTGTGCCATCTTTAAATGGGTGAAAGTAAGAGAGAACATAGCCGATTTTAAGCTTTTTTTGCATAGTACTACATTTTTAGATTGGTTTTATAAGATTTACGGAGGAATATTTTTGTAATATTAGGTCTTTTCTTTCTTTATGGGTACTATTGGCAAAATCCTTTCTGAAAAAGTTGTCTATCAAAATATGTTCTTTACTGTTCTTCAACGTGAGATTCAAACCTCTTTGGGTGAAGGGCGTACGTATCTTTTATGGGATAGAAGAGACAAATCTTTTAGTGTTGTTGTTGCTTTGACATCTGATCAAAAAGTTATTTTTCTTTCTCAACCAAAGTATGCTCAATTTAGACATTATCTTACTCTCCCTATAGGAACTTTGTTTGAAGATGAGGGTCATTTAGAAGCTGCAAAAAGAACTTTTCTAAGAGAGGCAGGTTATGAATCTGATGAGTGGCTTACACTTAGAGAATCTGGGATTATTGATTTTCCAGTAAAATTGCTGGAAATGAACATTATTTCTTTTTATATCATAATGCTAGAAAAGTTTCTGAAGTTGAAAAATGCTCTCTATTAGAACTTATTTCTTATAAAAATTTGTTTAAGAAAGAAGCTCTTTCTCAAATTGATCTTGCTATGACTCTTGTTGGTCTTTTATATCTTAAGATATATTTAGAATCCCATTCTGCTTTGTAATATTTATTTTTGTAAGGAGGTTTTTGTTTATATAGATAGTTTTATAAATATTCTTTTTTTCCTGTTTTTATGGTTGATACAACTTATCTTGCTTTAGCAGAAGGAACGAATACTGATACACCTGGGGATGTTTTTGGAGTTTGGTCAAAGCCTCTCTCTCGAGAACTTTCTTTTGGAAGATATGTTCATGTTCGTTGTCAAGAACCTTATGCTCCAATACTCACAGATCCTAAAATACTTCAGAGATTAGAAATAGGAAATAGTAAGTCTCCTATCCATCCAGATGCTTTACTTCAATCTGAACAATTTCTCTTAGGAAAAGATTCTATTCTTGCAAAACCTAGATGGCCTCTTCGTTTACAGGCTGGTGGTCTTCTTTATCTTGTAGGGGGATATCCAGGGTATATTTTGACTATTGCAAGAACTGATGGTGCTCGATTAGGTGCTCTTGCTGGTCACTCTAATAGTTTGGAAGAAATTGCTGAACCGAGGGATTTACTTTTACGGGAGGGAAGTGAAGAAGCCTTGATTGTGTATAATGGTAGGCATTTTATTTTAGGGTATCCCAATAGGTCTTCTTGTACTGTAGGAGAGGATATATATGCGCCCAAGTTTGTGGATTGTTCTTCACTCTTATCTGAATTAAAAATAAACTTTTATGATAAAGATTATTTGATAGAAGATTTTTCTGAAAGGAGTCGTTTTAATGCAGACTTTGTCAATCATGAAGTAAATACTGATGGTGATATTTCTCTTGTACGTTTTTTTTGTACTGTTTCTTGGGATCCTTCTACTGCAGGTTTAGATTATATTCGAACAGTTGATTTGCGTTCAAAGATCCAAGACTTAGAAAAACTTGCTCTTTATGATTCAGAATGTGATGCTTTTGGACAGCGTTTACATCGAGATCATGTCCTTATTCCTTTAGATGTTCTTTCTTCTTCTCTTCAAAGGTCTGCATTTACAAGCGATGCTCAGTCGTTAGGAAGGCATTATTATGATCCTACTGCAGAATGTCTTGTTATGAATGGTTTTTCTGGCCTTGGGGTTCAACGAAAACAAAATTTACGTAATTTTAAACTTGGTACAACTCTTCGAAATATTTTTTTCCGATGGAGAACTGTTGAATTTTAATTAGGCTTTGTAATATTTATATTCTTTATCAAAGTATAAGGCACTGTCGTTGGCGTGTCTACTTCCCAACTTTTTATTTGTGTTGTTTCTTTTCCAAGTGCAGAAATATTTTTTAATATTTTAAGTATATTTTCTGAGATACGAATATCCTTCAGGGGTTTCTTTATCTTTCCATTTTCTATGTAAAAGGCACCGTCTCGTGGAATCGTAGAAAAGTCTCCTGTTTCATGATTTTGAAAACGTGTATACCACACATTGGTAATGTAGATCCCTTTCTTTACTTGTCTAAATAATTCTTCTTTGTTATACTTTCCTTCTTTGAGTACAGGACTAAAAGCTCTTGGTGAAATTAATCCTGCGTTTCCTGTACTTTTCACTTTGTATCTACGTGCTGTAGATGCATTGTGCAAATAATTTTTGAAGACACCTTTCTCAACTATGCTTGTTTTCTGCGTGGGTGTTCCTTCTGCATCGTATGGTGTTGACCCGTAGCCATTTGCTCTTGTTGGGTCATCGTATATTGTGACGAGAGGATTTGCAATTTTTTTTCCTAATTGATTTTTTAAACAGGACAAGCCGGACTCAACAGAAAAAATAGATGCATTATCTGCGAAGCGATCAACTATGGCTGCGATTGCATGAGGAGCAAAAATCACATCGAAAGACCCAGACATTGCTATCTTTGGGCCTTTAGATAATTGCGCAATATGTGTTGCATGTTCGGTTGCTTCTTGTATTTTTATTTTGTTTTTCATACGAGAGATACAAGAGCCGTAGCCGGAACTATTCTTATCAATGAGTGTTCGTATCGCAAAGTACAAACCAGTACCTCTTTCGTGAGCTTCTACATTATTCGAAGTAAGTAAGTATGATTCTGCAGATGTTTTTTCTAGCGTACCGGAGGAACGTTTTGCTTTTTTCTTTGCGGTATCGATTGCTTGTTTGACCATGTCTACCATTTCTTCATTGAGAGCTTCTACTTTTGGATCATAGCAGTCTTGTTCCTTTGTGTATTTGAATGGGCCCTGTGCAATGCCTTTAAAGTTTTTGTTTGGCTGCATCCTTGCAAGACTTCTTATTATGTTCTCTGCGCTTTTTTTTGCTGTTTCTTTATCAAAGGTGCGTAAAGAACTCGTTACAATTTTTTGATTTTTTGTTGCGAATATACTGAGGTTTGTGCTTTCCCATGTTTTTGTCGTAGAAATCTTATTGTTGACAAATTTAATGAGCGTTGTTTCTCCAGAGCCGAGTTGTAAGATAACATCATCTGCTCCTTTTCTTTTGAGTTCTTCTAAGAGGAATTGTGTTATTTCTTCGTGTTTCATTTTATTCTTAGCCCTTGCAATCGTATACTTGGTCCTCCAAGTGTTACAGGTATCCCTTGCATGGGCTCCCCCTTTCCGCAATCTCCTGCGTGGAGTTCTAGGTTATTTCCCATAGCATCTACTGCTGGATACATTTTTAATGAGGATACTTCTAAAATTGGGCTAATCACTGGTGTGGAAATTTCCCCGTTTTCAATGAGATATGCTTCTGCTCCGGTATATTTTTGATTTAATCGTTTATCATCAATGTTCCATTCCATGAAATTTTTCATGTAGATTCCTTTTTTTATTCCTTCAAAAAGTTCTTCTTCTTTGTAGTCTCCAGGAAGCATGAAGGTGTTGGACATTCTAATAATTGGTTCTTTTTCAAAGTCAGATGCACGCGAAGAACCGTTACTTTTTGTTTTGAGTTGAAAGGCAGTTTCTCTGTTTTGGAGAAATTCATTGACTTTTCCATCTTTAATGAGTAGCTTTCTTTTTGCTTTTACTCCTTCGTTATCATAGAGAAAGTAGCCATAGCTGTTTGCAATAGTTGGATCGTCTGCAATGCTTACAATGGAGGAAGCCATTTTTTTTCCTTTCATTGCAAGTTGGACATAGGATTCTCCTGCTTGTGCAGCTTCGCGTCCGAGAATACGATCTGCTTCAAATGGATGCCCACAGCTTTCATGTGCCATAATTCCAGATACTTGCGGACCGCAGACAATGGGCATGATTCCTTGGGGTGTTTTGATTCCTTTTCTGAGAATATTGTTCATACTTGTAACTTCTTCAGAAAATATCTTTGGGATGTTCCATTTTTCTACTTGTTCCCAACCACCTGACGCACCATATACCCAATATCTTTGTGTTGTTTTGTTGTTTGCGTTAATAGTGAGGAAATAATAAAAATTCATTTTTGGGACATGTGCGAAAATTCTAGAACCATCTGAGTTTGTAAAATACTCTTTGGTGTCTGTATCTGATAAGACTACATATCGTGAAGGAACTTTTACTTTTGTGCTTTGGATTGCTTTCTCTGCTTTTTGTAGGAGAGAAATTTTGTCTTCCACACCTATATCTGCTAACTTCTTTTTTTGTTTTACTTCATATCTTGCTTTTTCTGTTCTTTCTTTTGAGAGTGAAATATTTTCTCCCATAGTTTTTGTTGCTTTTGTTATTCTTATTGCTTTTTCTAGGATAGTAATTATTTTATTCTTGCTGAGTTCATTTGTTGAGACAAAACCTAGTTTTTTATTGACAATAAAACGAATACCAATACCTCCAAAATGGTCAAAACTTGAGGCTTCTATTGCTCCATTTTTCATGACGAGAGAATTTGCTGTTGTACTCTCTAAACGGGCTTCGGCGTAGCTTGCACCTAATTTTCGTGCTTGGTCTATAGAAAAATGTGCGAGATCTTCGTCCATTTTATGGAAGGGAGTATTAATCTTTAAATAGTTTCGCAATTTTTTCCATAAGAAATTTTCTTCTTTTGCTTTAAAATGCATGCTTAAGCCTTATACCTTTTAAAAAAATATTTAAGATATTATTTGCTTCATTAGGAGTTGTCACTCTGCAAAAAATTCATTTATAAAGATTTATTTTCAATGAAAACTATATTTTGAAATATATATTTTCTTTTCTAAAGATATATAAAGAAAATTTGTTTAGGTGTATTATTAGGTTTATTTTTAGAAAAGGGGTGGTAGGGTTGACAAAAGATACAAAGGCAAGTATACGAGGAATTATTGAAAAGCTGACGAGTGAAAGCAGATCTGTTTTTTCTGAAAAAGTTTATTATATTGCAGGAGAGATGGGGCTAGGAGAGATGATTGTAAAGGATTGTTTACAACAACTTATGGATGAAAATTTTATTTCTGAGCCTATGTTGGGTGTTTTAAAGAGGGTTTAGGGTTTTTATTTTTAAAAGGGGAATTTTTCAGTTAAAATTATATCTCTCCTTTCTATTTTAATATTAATGAAGAATAAAAGTTTAATTATCCTAAAATGAGAAAACTATACTCCAGTATTTTTGGATTATATAAAAAGAGCATCATAGGAAAAGAATATTTTTGGAATCCTTGTAAAAACCTTTATAAAGTCTCTCTCTTTGAATATATCTATTGAGGTGATTATGTATAGAAAAATATATTGTATGGTTTTCTGAATTAGATAAGAATTCTCTTCCTTTAGCTGGTGGTAAAGGTAATAATCTTGGAATAATGTATAATTTAGGTTTGCCTGTTCCAGGAGGTTTTGTCATTAGTTCTTATTCTTTTAAGCATTTTATTCATGTGACGGGTATTGATACAAAAATATTTGGTATTTTACAAGAATTAGATGTTGAGGATAATGATAAACTCCAAGCTGCGGAAAAAGAAATCCAGAGTCTTATTCTTTCTACACCTATGCCTTTACAAATACGACAAGCAATATTAGAAGCATATGAACATATGAATGTTGATCCTGCTTTACGTGGTAGTGGTGTTGAGGGACTCATTCTTCCAGGAAGAGACCCTGCGTATGTTGCTGTGCGAAGCTCTGCGACTGCGGAAGATCTTCCAGAAGCGAGTTTTGCAGGACAGCAAGCAAGTTATTTGAATATTAAAGGGCCAAAAAATTTACTTGCGGCTGTGTTAGCATGTTGGGCATCTTTGTATACTGCACGAGCAATCTATTATCGGGTAAAAAATAATTTTCCACATGAAAAAGTTTTGATTGCAGTTGTCATTCAAAAAATGGTGAATTCTGAAGTCGCAGGAGTCATGTTTACTGTGAATCCTGTGTCACAAAACTCTGATGAAATTCTTATTGAAGCTTCTTATGGACTAGGAGAGGCTGTTGTTTCTGGAGCAATTACTCCTGATGAGTATTCTGTAACAAAAAAAGGATTTACTGTTGAGAAAAAAATAATTGCGAAGAAAACATGGATGTATATTCGAGATACAGAAAAAATGAATACAATAAAGGTTGATGTTCCTGTTTCTAAACAAGAAGAAGAGACATTGCATCAAAGAGAAATTAAACAATTGGCTGAATATGCATTAAAACTTGAAGAGCACTATAAAAAACCACAAGATATTGAATTTGCTGTAGAAAAAGGAAAAGTGTATATCACTCAGACGAGGCCTATTACTACTTTAGGAAAGAAAAAAGAGGTGAAGAAAGAAGAAGTTGCTGAACATACAAAAAAAGATGTTCATGTAGAGAGGGCTGAGAGTCTTGCTCAAGGAGATGTTGAGGAGAGAGATGCACAGCTTTTAGTTTCTGGAATTCCTGCGTCTCCTGGCATTGGAAAGGGTACTGTTGTTATTGTGCATGATGTTGCTGATTTGAAACGAGTGCAAAAAGGGAATGTGCTTGTTGCACGAATGACTACCCCAGATCATGTTCCTGCAATGGAACGAGCAAGTGCAATTGTTACTGATGCTGGCGGGAGCACTGCACATGCTGCAATTGTTTCTCGAGAATTAGGTATCCCTTGTGTTGTGGGAACAGACCTTGCAACAGTGAAACTCAAGGAAGGCATGTTTATTACTGTTGATGCGCGGAAGGGAAAAGTCTATCAAGGAAATGTTTCTCTTGTGGAAGATGAGAAAGAAGAGCGTGTGGATATTAAAACAAAAATTGGTGTGAAAGTTATTCTTGATATGCCACAACTTGCTGAAAGAGCTGCAGCGACTGGAGCAGATGGTGTTGGGCTCCTACGAAGTGAATTTATTAATATGCAAAATCGAGAGCATCCTGTGTATATGATTCATTCTGGGAAAACTGAAGAATTTGTTTCGCACTTAACAGAAAATTTAAAAATTATTTGTAAAGCATTTCAGGGAAAACCTGTATGGTATAGAACTCTTGATGCACGGACAGATGAATTTCGAAATCTTACTGGTGGAGAAACTGAACCGGAAGAAGATAATCCTATGATGGGATGGAGAAGTATTCGAAGAAGTCTTGATCAACCAGAATTATTGAAGGCTGAATTTGAAGCTATTAAAAGAGTGCATAAAGCTGGATATACAAACCTGGGAGTTATGCTCCCTCTTGTGACAGATCCTGGACAAGTACATCAGGCGAAAAAAATATTTAAGGAAAGTACTGGTATTACTCCTCTGAAGGATATTCAGTTTGGTATTATGGTAGAAACTCCTGCAGCTGTACAGATGATTGAAGAACTTTGCTTAGAAGGAATTTCTTTTGTTTCTTTAGGTACTAATGATCTTACACAATTTACACTTGCATGTGATCGAAATTCAGGAAGGGTTGCAAAGCTCTATGATGAAATGCATCCTGGAGTGTTACGACAGATACATAAAGTTATACAGACATGTAAGAAACATAAGGTAGAAACTTCTATTTGTGGACAAGCAGGTTCACGAATAGAGATGGCTCAGTTTCTTTTTAGAGAAGGAATTGATTCAGTTTCTGCAAATATGGATGCTGTTTCTAGTATTCGAAAAACTATTGGAAAATTAGAAGGTATTATAAAAAATGGAGGAGGGGAAAATGGCAAAAAAGAAAACAGAAAAAAGTGAGAATATGATATGTATGCCTGGAGCAAATTCTAAAGACTGGGCGCACACTGTTTTAGCGGCAGTGATTTTGGTCTTTGTTTTTATGAGCGTTTCTTGGGCACAATGGATTATTGTACTTGCAGCTGCAGTAATCTTTGTTTCCGGTGTTGTTGCTTGTTGTAAAACTTGTAGAAAATAAATTATTTTTTTTCTTTTATTTTTTATAAAGCAAACTCTTAAATATAACTTTTTTTATATTATTTTTTATGTTTTATGAAACTATGGATGGTCAGACTATTCATTATATTAGAGAAGACTTCCATAAACAACAGAAGTTTAGAAAAAATTTATCTGTAGAGGAAATTTCAGAGCTGGAAAGATATTACTTTGAGGAAGCTCCTTCTCGGATTTCTGAAGAGGTAAGAATGTATTATTTAGATGTGAAATCTGGTAATCCATCTTCTGCAGATCGTATGCTTACTCGCACGAATTTTCTTCTTGCGCGTGGTATCTATAGTGTTGATGATATTGAAGATTTATGTCGAGCAATAGCCCCTTATTATATTAATTTTACTTTACATTATGAAAGGCAAGGCTATGGTATAGAATTTCATACTGGTAATTTTATTAAACAATAATTATTTTTTTTCTTTTATTTTTTCTAATTCTTTCATCATGTAGATATTTTCTGTTTGTAATTTCTTTAAAACCATAGAATATTTATGTAGATGGGTGAGAAAGTCATTGAATACATCTGCGATATCATTCGTATCTATCTCTAGACCTGCTGGTTCTAGAATTTCAATTGTTGAGGGCATGTAATCGTAGCATACATCTAATACTCTCTTTAGTTCAAATGTTTCAAATTCTATATCAGCAAATGTGTTCCAAAGTTTATTATCCATTTGTTTACATTCAAATTCTTCTACTTTGAGAACTTTAATGCCTTTTTCATCTTCTCTTAGTTTTTTTATTACTTGTTGTAGTGCTTTTTCTACATGATCCTTAGGGGATCCTAGCACTTCCACTGTTATTCTTGAGATAATTTTTTTCATAAATTATTCTTCCTATGATAAGTAGGATTGTTATGAGGAGAAAAGGGAGTATATACCTTTGTCCTGTACTGTCAAAAATTACTTTTTGGTTTATTAGGCTTTCTATCACTTCTTCCATTTAAAGAAAACTTCTTAAAAAAGTTTTAGATAGAAAATCCGGAAGATTTTCGGGGATTTAAAAGTTCTTTTGAAAGATTTTTGAAAATACCTTATGAAACTTTTTTACAAGCTTGATAGATATTTTCGTAGAGCTCTGGAATTGCGTGTTCTGGTACTGCTGCGTGTGCAATTCGGAGCATATTATTTATAGAAAGGACTCCAGTATTATATTCCATACGAAGAATTTTTCTTACTCTTTCTGTATCTTTATTTGTTTTTAGGCACATAAAATATCCAGAGTTAAATGGAAGTGCTCTATATTCTTCTCTCCATTCTGGGTGCTCTTCTAAGGTTCTTTTTATTGTTTGAACTCTTCCTTGTAATATATCCCTGTTCTTTTGTAATTGCTCTTCAAAAAGAGGATCTTGCATTCCATGCAGAACCATATGTTGAGATCCTGTGCAGACTCCAGAGATTGTTCCACGGACTCTCCCTGCAGTTTTATCTTCTAATGCTTTTGCTTCTTCTTTTGTCATTCCTTTAAAGCCATAAGTAAGAAATCCTACACGAGCCCCCCAAAAGAATGCTTCTTTTGTTGCACCATCTACTTTTACTGCGAGTACGTTTTCATGTATATTTGCAAGACGTGCGAATGGAGATTCTTCAAGTAAGCCTTTTTCATAGGTAAGACCAAAGTATGCATCATCACAAATAACAAGAATATCATTATTTCTTTCTGCTGATTCTTTTATAATTGTAAAAAGGTCTTCTGCTTCTGCTTCTGTTGGGGTATACCCTGTTGGATTGCTTGGAAATGTTAAAGAAAGAATATGTTTTCTGTCCATACCAGATAATGCAGCGAGAATCTCTGTGAGATTTAGTTTTTCTTTTTGGTTATATAATGGCACTGGATTCCAGATTGTTTGTTCATTTTCTCCTTCAAAGTGTAATTTATAGTTTCCCCAAAATGGTGCGAATATGGTGACCATGTCATATTCGTCAATGAAGAGTTGTTGTGCAAGTGTTAAACCATGTGCTAGACCGCTTGTTGCGACAGGTAAGGAAATTATTCCATCTAGAGAAGGGTTTTTTCTTCGTATTTCCTTTTGCCAAAATTCCCTTAAAGGCGTTATTCCATGTGTTGGTGCATATGGAAAAACTTCTTTTGGATCAAGGTTTGTATATTTTGCAAATGCAGGAATGTAGAGTGGTTGACGTTCATCATCAAATGCTTGCCCTAGAGTTGCATTTATTTGTGTTCCCTTTGCTTCCATGGTTTGTCCAGGAATTCCTGATTTGGGGTAATATGCACGAACACCTTGTCTAGAAAGTAAGCGCTCAGCAACTGTTCCTTTTAATTGTTGATTTAATTCGGCTGCTTCGTCTGTCACTGATATTCTTTCGTGGCGCATATTTCTTTAGAATTTTTTTTTATTTATAAGATTATTTGTCTTTGAGTTTACTTTGCTTCTATATTCTGTTTTTTGAAAATGATTTTATATGTATTTTCTAGAAGGTCTGTTCCTATATATCCTGCGATCACAGACATTTTTGCGTCTGAGTCAAAAAGCATTCCTGCTGCTGCACCAATAATGCCAGAAGCAATAATTGTTACTGCAGTGTATGTCCATACAATTTCTACATCATTGCGCATTGCTTTTAAGAGCCCTACGCATGCACGTGCTATTCCCCCAAGAAGGCCTAAAGCTGCAGTTTCCCAAATCATGCTTTGTTAGTTATGAAAGAAGTATTTAAAGTTTTTCTAAATATTGCACAAATTTTTTTAATTGTATGAATAAAAGGAGGATGGTTTAGGATATTAAAAAATAAAGAGAAAAAAAATTAAAATTTCTTTTTATACAAACGCCATGCGAGAAATCCGAATATTATTCCCAATGTATAATGGAGGAGTCCATAGTATAAGATTCCTGTTGCGAGTTGAAGAATGAATCCTTGTACAAGGAATGCAATTCCTGCTATCTTAAGAATTAATATTAGTAGCCCCCATAAAATAAAATTTCCTCTGAAATTTCCGTTACTTGAACTTCTTATGGCCTTTTTTTTCATCACCACTTCAGTCCACCTCCTTTTTAAAGTGTCTATAGCCTTTCTCTTTTTAAACTTTTATTGTAACTTTTTAGTTATGAATATTACAATGAGTACTTTACGAGAAGGATAATAGAATACTATTATTTGATGCTTAGTAATTTCTTTACTTTCTCTTTATTGAATCCAATGACAATTTGTCCATCAATGTCGGCTACTGGCACGCCCATTTGCCCTGATTTTTCAATCATTTCCTCTGCTTTTTTATGATCTCTGGAAACATCAATATCTGTGTATTTGAAACCTTGTTCTTTTAGATAATTTTTTAGTTGTACACAATAAGGGCATATAGGTGTACTGTAAATGGTAATGCTATGTTCTTTTGTCATTTTTTTCTCCTGGAAGTAGAATTCCTATGATTATACTGAGTAGAGAAAGAGTGAAGCTATATAAAATTATTTGTTTTATGCTCTCGATGAAGAATCTTTCTGGAAACATTTGGATCAATAAGGAATCTGCTGGGAGAAGCCAGTAATTATTTGTAAAAAGTATTTTATGAAAGGCAGGAAATGATATGGAAAATGTGAAAAGTGCTACGATCAGTGCCAGAACGAGTATAGTGGTAAGAATTCCTCCAAGAATGAATTCTTTTTTTCTTTGTTTCGTTTTTTTTACTCCTATTAGTAGAAGTATACTTAGAATGCTTGTGATGGAAAGAGATATCCAGACAAGATTTCGTACATCTTTCATGTGAAGAACTTCTCTTTCGGAGTATTTTTCTGTGCTGAGTTCTGCGCCAAGGAAATATTGTAAAAGGTTTTTCGTTTCGTTTTCATATATGCCATATTGAGCCATTTCTGTTTTGTAAAAATCAAGGTTAAAAATAAGCAGATTTGTCGATAGAAGGATGATGAAGAAAGGGATAAGAAAAGAAAATTTCATTTTACTTCCATTCAAGAGTGTACATATTCAGGAGAGAGGTTTTTTGTAGAGACCCTTTATATTTATAGATAATCGTTTTTGTTTCTAAGGTTTCTTCCATCTATTGAGGTATATTTCTTCCCTATTTAACACTTCCCCAAGCTTTTTAAAGCTCTTTTCTCTTTTTGGTTTTATGAAGCTTTTTGGAAGAAGAAAAAAAGAATTAGAAAACTATTGTTCTGTGGAACAGGCACATTCTTTGGATATTGGTTCCATAAGGAATGGAGAATATTCTCTTTGTCTTCCTGTTCTTTTACAAACTTGGTTTCCACAGGATCTTTCTTATTTGTTCACTCTTCGAGTAAATTATTATTTTTTATCTGATGATTTGACTGTTCGTCATAAAGGTTTTAATTCCTTGACAAAAAAGCATTACATTGCTGGTGTGCGACGTTTAGGGTATAATTTTTTTGAAAGAAGAAGATTATTTCATATTGCTGGTGAAAAGACCTCTCAGTTATTGAGTGAAGGGGAGATTCTTGCCCATATTGCTTGCTATCAGGATAGGCTTCTTGCAAAAACAACTCCCAATAGTGATTTGGATGGAAAATTAGTTGATATTCGCGGAGCCTCTTCGCAATTAAAAAAATATTAAGGATTGCACGCTTTACACATGATTCCTTTTTTACATTTTTTCCCCATAAGTCTGCCACACTTTTGGCATGTCTCTTGTGCAGGTTCTGCTTCACAGATTTGACAAAGTTTTTTTATGTGCATGGTGAAGTAAAGTATACAAAGCTTTAAATATTTTCAGAAGCTCGTTATCTTTGGAGGGATAAAAAATGGGTATAATTTATAATCGTTTAAAAGATTTAAATGCTGCTGAGACGCAAGAAATAAAACGCCTTACTGAAATTGCATATGAGAAGTTTCTTAGGGATTTTAAAAAGTCAAAACTTATTGTTGATGTGCATAAATTTGAAAAATTAGGTGCACGAGCAAAATATTCTATTCATCTTCGTCTGGAAGATCCAAGTATTTTGCTCACTGCTGAAGAGGCAGACTGGGAGCTGCCTAAAGCTTTGCATAAAACTATTGCAAATTTAGAGGAAGAAGTAAGGAAAAAAGTTAAGAAAGAAATTAGTGGTAAAAGCGGTCCAAAACCTTTTTTGGAGTAGAGAAATTTTTTTTCTTTTAAATTCTAGGAATAAAAAAAGGGCTTAAATACTTATTTAAATAGTAAGGCTTTCTTGTTTGTATGCATATCAAAGAGGTTCGAGCTCATATTATTAAAAATTCTCGTGGTGAGAAAGCAATAGAAATTATTGTTAATAAAAAATATAAAGCTTCTGCAGCTTCTGGTGCTTCTACAGGAAAACATGAAGTCCCCTGTTTCTCTTCTCAAGGAATAGAATTTTCTGTTACTTTTATTAACAAACATCCTCATTTTAAAAATTTTTCTTTAACAGAATTTTCTGATCTTGCAGTTTTTGATTCTTTTATTCCTCTACTTGGGGGAAATGCTGTTGTTGCTCTACAAGGAGCTTGCTTACAAGCGATGGCTCATGGAAATGTTGCTCCTTATCTCTCTTCACGTTTACGATTTCCTGTTCCTTTAGGAAATTGTGTTGGTGGTGGTGCACATAGTAAAGGTATTGGCACCGATATACAAGAATTTCTTCTTCTTCCTAAAATGAAAACTATGAAGGACAGAGTTTTTTTGAATCGCCATGTGTATGATCTGATTGGAAAGATAACAAAAATAAAGAAGAAAACAGATGAGGGAGCTTTTATTCTTCAAAAAACAAATGAGAATGTTTTTCTTTTTCTTTCTCAGCTCTTAGATGAGATAAAAAAAGAGGGATATTCTGTGCAGCTTGGTGTTGATGTTGCAGCAAGTCAGTTCTATAAGAAGGGAAAATATTCTTATATGCATTCTTCTCTAAAGAAAAATGTACTCTCTAAGGGATCACAGATTCATTTAGTAAATAATTGGATACAAAAATATCATCTTTCTTATGTTGAAGATCCATTACAAGAGGAGGATTTTTCTGGTTTTTCACGAATTCATAAAGGCAAAAATCTCATTTGTGGTGATGATCTTGTTACTACAAATATTGAACGTCTTCAGATTGCTTTGAAAAAGAGATCTGTAAATAGTATTATTGTCAAGCCAAATCAAATAGGCTCCCTTATTAAGACGAAGGAAATTGTGGATTTTTGTAAAAAAAAGGGTATAGCAACTATTATTTCTCATCGATCTGGAGAGACTATGGATACTTTGATTGCTGATCTTGCAGCCGCCTGGCATATTCCTTATATTAAAACAGGGATATTTGGAAAAGAAAGGGAAGCAAAGCTTCGAAGATTAATAGATTTAGAGAAGCATTAAACTTTTAAAGATTTGGTTATTTTCTTTTTCTTATGGAAAGATATTTTGCTCCAGGAAGTATTCTTCAATATGGAAGAAAGTTAGGGTCTGCACATGAACGAGCCCCTGTTCTGATTGAAAATGAAATCCTTATTGGCCTTGCAATTTCCCGTGATATTCATTCCCTTCATCCTTTAGATATGATTTCTATTACCGCTTCAGATTTATGTGTGGAGAGTGCATATATTCGTTCCTTTCAAAAATTACAGGAAGGGGAAATCCTTTCTTTAGAGCTCTATGCTCTTCCTAAGAAAGATATTGAGTCTTGTCCAGAAGGCTCTGCTCTAACTTTACGTTCTCTTTTAGATCTTGTAACTGATTTATCTCATAGAATTTCTTCTCTTTAGGAGCTGGAGAAAGCTTTATATACCCTAGAAAATTTCACTATGAACATGGCTGAAGAACAAGAAGTTTTTTTAACTCCATTGGAGAATTACCTTAAGGTTGGATTGCATATAGGGACGAAGTTTCGGACGAAATATATGGCTCCCTTTATCTATAAAGTGCGACCTGATGGATTGGCTGTTCTTAATGTGAAAAAAATTGATGAAAGAATTGAGATTGCAGCTAAATTTTTAGCTCAATATGATACAAAGGATATTCTTGTTGTATGCCGAAGAGAAAATGGGTGGGCAGGTGCGAAGCTTTTCCATAAATTAACTGGAATTCCAGTGATTGCAGGGAGATATAGACCTGGTTTACTAACTAATCCTGCTTTAGAGGATTTTAAAGAAATTAAGATTCTTTTTGTTACAGATCCGTGGCCAGATAAAAATGCAGTTATGGATGCTGTGCGTACAGGGATCCCTGTTGTTGCATGCTGTGATACGAATAATGAATCAAATTATGTTGATCTTGTTGTTCCTTGTAATAATAAGGGAAAGAAATCTTTAGGATTGATGTTCTATCTTCTTGGGAAGGAATATATGAAAGCACGTGGAACTATTAAATCTGAAGAGGAACTCAGTATCCCTCTTGAAGAATTTATTAAAGAAGATTAAAATCTGATTTCTACACTTTTTAAAACTTCTCTTAAGTCATTGATTTTATAGTCAGGTATTGTATTGCTTCTTATTATAGGAAAGTCCCTTCCTGGATGTGCATAGAGATATGTTAGACCTCCTACAACCCAAGCAAGTTCTAGATCTCCTATTGAATCACCTATAATTACTATATCTTCTATTCTTTTTCCTTCTATATACTCTTTTAAAATTTCTTCTTTTTTCTTTTTTGTCTTTCCATTTATAATTGGTAATGCTTTCTCTGGTGGAAAAAATCTTTCTAAATTTACTGCTTTTAAGAACCAGGACATTTCTTTATCAGAAATATTTGAAATAAGAATTTGGTCGTGACCTTTGCTTGCTATTACTTCAAGGACATATTCTGCGTGCTCATTTGCTCTTAGTGTTTCTCTTGTTATTTCAAGGCTTTCTTCTGAGCTTATCCTTTGTGTAAGCTTTTCTATTTGTTCTATTGAAATATCTGGGATATATCTTCGGAATATTTCTCTTACTGGAAGACCAAAATAGTTCTTTGTTGTTTCTTTGTTGAAACGCTGTTTGTATCCTTCTTTTTCTAGGGCATTATTGAATACATCTGGAAATGATTCTATACAGCCTTTTTCTAAAGTTCCATGAAAGTCCCATACAAAAAGTTTCATACCTTTTTTGTTTTTTTTTGTATTTAAAAGAATTTCTAGGCTTAAAAATAAGAAAAAAATAAAATATTTAGTCTAAAGTTGTATATTCTTTAGAAACTAAATCTAATTCTCTAAAAACATAGCTCCCATCTTCTTCAATGGTTCCTACTTGCTCCCAGATTTTTTCTATTCCTGAATAGTATTGGAGATCTTCAGAAACAATAACTGTTGGAACTTTTGTGAGGTTATATTTTTCTTTCAATGCTTTTCCTTCATCACTTGAAATATCTATTGTTGATTCTTCAGCAATAAAAACACCATAATTTTCTAATACAGTTTTATGTATATTGACGTTGTAACAGTTTTCACAAGAATCATCTGTGATGTAGGTTAAAAATACAAGCCCAAGAGCTTTGTCTTCTGCAATGTCCCAGTATGGAGGGTTTAGTTTTGCAGTCAGAATAAGATCTTCCTCTATATAAGTTCCAATTACTTCAAGTTTATTTGCTGTATCTGGATAGAGCTCTATGTCCCCAGAAATGATTATTGCTGGAACTTCTGCAAGGCTGTATTTTTCTATAAGTTCTTTTGCATCATCTAGTTCTATCGTTTCTTCATTTGAGATTATTACAAGATCTTTCAATGCAGCGATGAATTTTGTCATATCATAACAATCTTCACAATCAGAGTTGGTAATAAGTTTTACTTGTATTCTTCCTTTATACTCATTTGCTGAGATATCAAAGTAGACAGGGTCTTGATTGGTAAATATTAATGCATCAGATTCTTCTTCTAAACCTGGGATTTCAGAGCCTTCTTTATTAATTTCTCCTGTTACAATGATTGTAGGAATTTTTTCAATATTATATTTTTCTATGAGTTCTTGGGCAGTACCATCAGTATATTCTATAATTTGTTCAGATGTTACTTCTACATTTGCAGTTTTTACAGAGTCTACGGCTGTCATAATATCAAAACAGTCTGTACATGATGTGTCTGCTAGCGTGATTATCTGAATTTCTCCAGCTCTTGCTTTTTCTTTTGCATCAGAAGCTAGATCTTCTGCAATCCCACTCATACTTAGAGTAATGTACACATTTACAATAAGAAGCACTGCAATAAGACCTGTTAGTATCCAAGTTATTTTTTTTATGTTTGCCATTCTTTCTCCAAAAAAATAAAAATTAACAACCACCAACCATGGATGGAAGTTCACTTAGTGAAGAAGAGCTACTTGTGCTACTTGAAGAAGAGCCAGCAGTGTTTGTTGTGCTTGTTGCAGAACCTGTACTTAGTTCTCCCTCGCTTATGCTTTCTTTAATACTACTTAGTTGCACTGCTTGTACTACTGATACAATGATCAATACTCCAAGGACAATTGCAAAAATCCAATTTTTGTTCATTTTAACATCCCCCTACCATTCCTGGTAATTCATTTAATACATCAGTGTTTCCACCAGCGATATCTAATGCTAATCCAACCATATCCTTTGGAAACCATAAGGTTTTCCAACGATATACTTCTCGTAAAACTTCTGCATCAGAATAATCAGTATTTAACATAAGCCAAAGCGCAACTGCTTGTGCAGCAGGATTATGTGCACAACCACAACGAAGTTCACCTGATGTAGTTACTCCTTGTGCACCAATTCCACAACAAAATTCACAAGAAATTCCTCTAGGAGCAGCAGCAAGAGCAATATATCTTTCCCAGACTTCTGGATTTGCTTCTGCTTGTGTTTTGAGTGTAGGATAGCCATTCTCTAATAATGAAAGAGAGTTCACAGGGTCATCAAAAGATACACCCATAGCATTTCCATACTCTGGAGTTCCTAATGGAAGCATAATTGCAATTGCGTCTTCTGTTGTTTCAATATCATTTAGAGGGAATAAAAGTGCGATTCCTTGAGCAGTTGATTGAATTTCTGTCACATCAACATCGGAAAGGTCTCCATTGCCAAAAGAAAAAGATCCTATAGCGTTTCCCGTTAGATCATTTAGACCAAGAACTTGATATTGGTTGAATAAAATAAGTATTGTAAAAAGTGTTAGTAATGCCCAGTTTGCTTTGTGTATTATTGTGTTTTCTTTTTTTTCTGTTTTTAGTTCTTCGTTTTCCATGCATTCACCTCTTTCTTTTTTTAGATTTAGTCTTTATAATCTTTTTGCACTTAGATGGGATTATTTCTATTTTATATAAAATGTTTCTTTTGTTTTCGATTACATTTTAGTTCCCTTTTTGAAAATTTTCGTTCTTTATCGTTTATCTTTGATTTTTTAGGTATATTTCTGTAAACGTTTTAATCAATAGATTTATATAATATTTCCTCTTTCTTTTCTTTTATGAGATACACTTGGTTCAAAGAGCATTCTCCTATCCTTTTGCGTTATGCTGTTGCTTTTTTATTTCTCTGGTTTGGTTTGAATCAATTATTCAATGCAGGTGCATGGGTTGCATGGCTTCCTTCTTGGGTAGAAAGTTTGCCTATTGATCCAGTGAGTTTTATTCTCCTCAATGGTTTCTTTGAATCTTTGTTTGGGCTGTGTTTAGCTCTTGGAGTTTTTACTCGTTTTAGCGCATTGGTTCTTGGTTTGCATCTTTTTGGCATTGCATTTAGTTTGGGCTATAATGATATTGCTGTGAGGGATTTTAGTTTAGCACTTGCAACAATGGCAGTAGTTTTTTATGGTTCTGATAGATTGTGTTATGATAAAAAATTGCGCAAGAGCTGGTGGGGACATACTTCAGCAGCAAATTTTTTGTATCTTTATGAAAAAGAAGATTCCTCTTCGTAAAGTATTTTAATGGTGGCTCTTTTTCTCTTTCTATGAAAAAGTGGATTCTTTTTGTTCTTTGTTTTCTTTTGTTACTTAGTGTAGTTGTTTCTGCTTTGGAACTTCCTGCGAGCATTCAAAAAATTATTGATTATAATAATCAACAAGCAGCATACTACTTAGAAAATATTACGTATATTGTTGCTTTTCTTGCTGGGCTTCTTGCAATTTTATCCCCTTGTACATTAGCAATTGTTCCAATGTATTTTTCTTATGGTTTAAAAGAAAAAAGTACTTGGCATACATTTACTTTTTTTTTAGGATTTACTAGTATATTTATTGCTTTAGGCATTCTTGCTTCTTTTTTAGGGCAGAGTATTTTATTTTTTCAAGCGGAGCATAGTTTCCTTATTTTTCTTGCAGGATTATTTTTGATTCTTTTTGGAGTTATGCAGATTGTTGGAAAAGGATTTTCTTTTCTTCCTATAAAAGTCTTTAAGGCAAAAAGTCTTTTTGGTGTTTTTATTTTAGGTATGCTCTTTGCTTTGGGATGGAGTGCATGCACAGGGCCTATTTTGGGAGGGGTGCTACTCATTGCAAGTATTTTTGGGAGTTATACAAAGGTTGCTTTATTGATGTTTTTGTATGCTTTAGGAAATTTTGTGCCATTTTTTCTCTTTTCTTTTGCAGTTGATGGATTTAAACTTCATGAAAAGTCATGGATACGAGGAAAACAATTTCATTTTACTTTTTTTGGGAAAACCTTAGAAATACATAGTACACAACTTATTGCAGGGATCATGCTTATTTCTATGGGTCTTATTTTTGTTCTTTTTCAAGATACAAGCTTGTTTCTTACTATTAATATTGCTGGTGCAAATTTGAAAGGGTATGCATTACAAGAAAGTTTGTTAAGTAGCTCTTTTGTTCCTTTCATAGGCCTTGCTTTGTTTATTGCTTTTGTTTTTTTATTAGGATATTTTTTACTTAGAAAATTCCGATAACTTTATATATTTCTTTGTTTTCTTTTTTTTAATTATTTTAAAGGATGGTGATATTATGAAAAAAAGTATTTTATCTTTTATGTTTGGAGCATTGTTTCTCTTATTAGTAGGCTGTGCACAACAAGTTGTTGAAGTGGATGAAAAAACATATTTAACTGATGCAGATTTAATTAATGTATGTGCATCTCGTGAAGTTGGATTTGATCCTGATTTAGATGCTCTTTGTGATTCCAGTGGGCTTAGTGAAGAAACTGGTGATAGTCCTGCTTACGCTCCAGCAGCAGATGGTTCTGAGAATGTTGGAAGATATAGTAGTGCTCTTAGTGGTGGTAGAGCAAGTGGTTTGACATGTGAAAAGGAATGTTGTTGGATAAAGGGTACAGATGATGTTGAAACTTGTTACTGCTGTGTCTAATACTGTTGCGGCTAAGTTAAACACATTTGTTTGTTTTTTATCCTTTTTATTTTTTAGATAGTTTTATATATTTCTTTGTTTTATTATTTTTTAATTATTTTAAAGGAGGAATGATTGTATGAATAAAATTATTTTAGTNNTTTTAGCTGAGTATTGTGCTTCAAGTGAAGAAACTAGTACAGAAACAAGTCTGGAGTTAGCACCTGTAGCTCCCAAAAAAACATCCCTATCAGGTGTTTTGGTACGATTGGGTTCTTCTTCAGTATCTGTATCTTCTGGAGATTGTCAATCTACTTGTGGTTCTAATAATCAAAACTGTTGTTGCAGTTCTAGTGATTGTCAATGTTGTTAATTTTTTTTAGATACTTTTTTATACTCTTTTTTCTTGGGACTATTGTCCTGTAAAATATATACTGTAGAAGCGTTTTTTTAAGTGGAAATGTTTTCTTTCTTCAAAATTATTCAAAGGAAGAATGATTGTATGAATAGAATTATTTTAGTCTTTAGTGTTTTAGTAGTGTTTGCTTTTGTGTTAAGTGCTTGTGCTTCTACGCAAAGTTCTGGTGAAGTAGTTGGTGTCACACCAGAAGATTTTGCTGCAGCATGTGAAGAAGCCGGGTATATCTATTCTGATAGTAGTGGTGCTCAAGCGGCTCCTTCTTTAGCAGGGTCAGAGGGGATAAAGATCGGTAGGGCAGTAGCTGTTACTACACAAGCAAGTGACTGTGGTAATAATTGTGACATTTGTGGTTGTGATAAGGATGGTAACAATTGTAAGTGTCAAGATTAATTATTTTTTTCCGATAGTCTTTTAAGATCTCTTTCTTTTTCTTTTCTTCTTTATGAAAAAATTTGAATTTCCTGAACCTGGTGTTGATGATAAGTTTCTTGCGTATGGAGAGACTCTTGCAGAAGCTTTTGGGAATTGTGCATTAGGATTATTTGCAATTATAAGTAAAGATCGAGTTGCTTTAAAAAAAACAAAGAACTTCTCTGTGCGAGCAGGAAATAAAGAAAAATTGCTTTATGAGTTTTTAGAAAAATTATTGTCTTTGGTGGATACTGAAAATTTTCTTGTAGGGATCGTAAAAAAAATAAGTATTACTCAGAAAGAAGATCTGTATTTTTTACAAGTAGAAGTAGAAGGTGATTCTGCTGAAGGTTATGAATGGTATATGCGAGTGAGGCGTATTACTTCTAAGCATTGTTTTATAAAAGAAAGCCTACACCTGTGTATTATACAAGTGGGGGTGGAGATGTAAAATGGCTGGTTCTAAAAAAACATTTGAGTTCTTACCTCACACAGCTGATGTCAAATTCCTGGCTTATGGAAAAACTTTAGAAGAAGCTTTTGAAAATGCAGCTCTTGCTACTTTTGCAACTTTGACAGATATACAAAAAGTGAAAGCAAAGAAGAAGAAGAAAGTCTCTGTGAAAGCGAAATCCAAAGAAACACTTCTCTATGACTTTATTCAAGAGCTTCTTTTCCTTGTTGATACTGAAGGGTTTCTTTTGTCAAAAATGGAATCCTTAACTATTAAAGAAACGGCAAAAGGTTTGTTTCTTATAGCAGTTTTTCTCGGAGATTCTGGAGATCAATATGAAATTATCACACAAATTAAATCCAGTACCTATAACGATATGTTTATAAAAGAAGAAAAAACGTGCGTGACTATACAAATGGTGTTAGACATATAATGGTAAACTGCCCAAGAAAAGATGGAACTGTGATGAATATTCAACCGAAGAAGTTGAATAGTTATTCTTATATTATTGAAAAACAGGGTGATATGAAAGTGCCTGTGAAAATCTTTGCAGATGAGAAACTCATGCAAAAAATGATGGAAGATACGTGCATTTGTCAAGGAGTCCATGTTGCGACGCTTCCTGGTATTAAGGGCTATTCTGTGATGATGCCAGACGCTCACCAGGGGTATGGGTTCTCTATTGGTGGAGTTGCTGCTATTGATGCGAAAGATGGATGTATCAGTCCTGGCGGAATAGGGTTTGACATAAACTGCATCCCAGGAGAGACTAGGATTTCCTTACAGCATGGTACTTGGTTGTCTATAGAAGATGTAGAAGAACAATGGAATAAAGTACAATTTTCTTTTACACATCTTCAAAATAAACAACTAGGTGTGAGTTCTTTGCTTGCATTTATGAAAAAAGAAAGTTCCGGAGTTCTTTTCGAAATAAAAACTAAAACTGGGCATATCATTCGTGCTACAGATGATCATCCGATATTTACTCCGGATGGTATGAAAACTGCTGAAAAACTTTCTCTTCATGATAGAGTTCTTATAAATTCCTTTAAAGGTATACAATATGAAGAGCCTAGTAATGAAATTATTTTGAGTGAAGAAGATTTATACCCTCTTTTTGAAACTTTTGGAATTGGAACTGAAGGAAATGCCCAAAAACAAATACTGAACCATATTAGAGAATTAGACATTCTCCCCTTGAGATATAATTCTAAAAAACTTCCTATACTTATGAAATATTTAGGGTATCTTTTTGGAGATGGAAATATGTATTTTTCTTCAGAAGGACATATTCACTGCTGGGGTAGAGAAGAAGATCTTAAAACTATTCAAAAAGATTTACAAGAAATTGGTATATATGGAGCAAATATATATCAAAGGAAAAGAGACCATTCTATTACCACTAAATATGGTGTTAAAGAGTTTTCGGCTACAGAATATGCCCTGCAAAAAAATGCAACTAGTCTTTTTTTGATTTTCGTTGCTTTAGGTTGTCCTCATGGGAAAAAAGCAATTCAGGAATATCGTGTTCCAGAATGGATTATGAGAGCTCCTCTATGGCAGAAAAGACTCTTTTTAGCTAGTTTTTTTGGTGCAGAATTATCTTCTCCTAAAACGAATAATGGCTACAACTTTCAGGAGCATGCTCTGGGTATGAATAAACTTGTTTCTTTAGAAAAAAATGCAATAGACTTTTTGAATGATATACGAAAACTTCTTGATGATTTCGAAGTACAAAGTAATGAGCCTGTACATGTTGAGGGATATACTTATGAGGGAGTTCATGGCCAGACTACGGGATGGAGAGTACTTATTCAAACAAATTCTGAAAATTATTTGAAGTTCTTAGAAACAGTAGGTTTTGAATATCATAG
Source organism: Nanobdellota archaeon (assembly GCA_013331795.1). Taxonomy (GTDB): domain Archaea; phylum Nanobdellota; class Nanobdellia; order SCGC-AAA011-G17; family GW2011-AR17; genus JAGVZZ01; species JAGVZZ01 sp10136u. The sequence goes on along the minus strand of DUFP01000007.1, from coordinate 1,975 downwards.
AGAAAAACAAAAACTTGCAAATCTTACCGCTCATTATCTTCGCTTTAAAGAGTATATTATTGGTATACGCTCTCGTGCAAGATCAAGATCAAAAATTATGAAGAGCCAGCTTTTTCCTAAGCAGGTCATTATGAATGCACTTGTTGGTGAATATGTCAACGAAAGGTTTATTGAGCGGTCTTTGTATGAAGAAACTTCAGATGCTCGAATTGCTTTTGTTTGTCCTTCCTTTGAAGAATACTGTTTAAAATATGCTGTTGGTGATAGTGGTTTAGCCTGGGTAGAAATTGAAAAAATTAGACTTGTACCTTATGATGGTATGGTTTATGATGTTACCATGAATGATGAAAATCATAACTTTATAGCAAATCACTTTGTTGTTTCAAATTGTGGTGTTCGTGTTTTGAAAACTAACCTTACAAAAAAAGAGGTAGAACCTAAAGTCAAACAACTCTTAGATGCAATTTTCAATCATGTTCCTCCTGGTGTAGGAAGACGATCACAGGTGAAGGTTGGGACTAAAGAGTTGGATGATGTCTTACGTGATGGTGCAGCTTGGGCAGTTTCTCGTGGTTATGGAACAAAAGAAGACCTTGAATTTTGTGAAGAAGGGGGAAAAATGCCTGGAGCGGACCCAAGTAAAGTGAGTAGAAAAGCACGTGAGCGAGGAATAGGCCAGTTAGGAACTTTAGGTGCAGGGAATCATTTTCTAGAAGTACAGGAAGTACGAAAAGTGTTTCATAAAGATGCAGCAAAAACTTTTGGTTTAGAAGAAGGACAAATAGTTCTTATGATTCATTGTGGTTCACGAGGATTAGGACATCAAGTGTGTTCTGATTATTTACGGTCTATGGAGGATGCATTCCCGGAGATTGTGAAAAGCCTTCCTGATCGAGATCTCATTTATGCTCCTGCACAGAGCCAACTTGCTAAAGATTATTATGGTGCTATGTGTGCTGCTGCGAATTTTGCATGGGCAAATAGACATATTATTGGACATCAAGTACGAAGTGCATTCAAAGAAGTGTTTGGAGAGAAAGTAGAGTTAACTACCTTGTATGATGTAGCTCATAATATTGCAAAATTAGAAACGCATGTGATTGATGGAGAAACATGTGAGGTGTATGTGCATAGAAAAGGTGCAACACGAGCATTTGGACCTGGAAGAGCAGAAGTGCCTAAAAAATATCAACATGTAGGACAGCCTATTCTCCTCCCTGGAAGTATGGGGACCTCTTCGTATATTCTTGTAGGAACAGAAGGGGCAATGGCTGAAAGTTTTGGAAGTACTGCACATGGTGCTGGGCGACTTATGTCACGACATACTGCGAATAATATGTGGACTGGGGAACAAGTCAAAAAAGATCTTGAAAAAGAACATATTTACATTAAAGCTGCTTCATGGAAAGGAATAAGTGAAGAAGCACCAGGAGCATATAAGAATGTTGATGAAGTTGTAAGGGTGAGTGATGAGGCAGGTATAGGGAAAATTGTTTGTCAATTAAAGCCAATGGGTGTTGTGAAAGGATAGTTCTTCTTAGCATAATATTTATAAGTTTTTCAAATTTATTTTTTAGTTATGGATAGTTCAAAAAGGCTATTAGCAGAAAACTGTAGGGATCATCTTGGTAAAATTTGTTTATTAGAATCTTATGGTAGGGTATTTCAAAGTTCAGGTCATAAGCTTCCTCAACCTTTTCCCCATGTGCAAGATGCGCTTGTAGCGTTAGCTTTGGAAGGGTATGAACAAATATATTTAGGTATTGCAAATATTGTTCATGGAGATCCTACAAAGAATGAACCACGTGCCGTTATTCTTCTTCATAAAGAAGGAGGAAAGGGAATATACTCGTCTGATGTTCTTATTTCTAGAGGTTTAGAAGGAGAGGGGTATTTGGTTTGGTCTTATAGGGTTATTGAATAAAAAAGTTATTCTAAAAATACCAGAAGGTACATAGCAATCATTCCTAAAATA
>DUFP01000010.1:28435-31355 GCA_013331795.1 Nanobdellota archaeon | reverse complement strand
CATTTCCGTCAGCGTCAACACAAGCCATATTTTCCAAAGTAATATACTCTCCATCAGAGATTATTGGATTTTTTTGTTCAATAGGCTCTACAGGAATCTTTTTTTTTGGAGGAACATAAGCATTGATTATTTTCAAAGCTTCTTCTATTGAAACTATGTTCGGGTTTCTATACGGTTTCATGCTTGATAACATCCTTTTTGCACAAGAACTTCTATTTATAAAACTTAGCCCTTTGTTTTGGACACGGCATGACTGCGCAGAACTTATAAGCAAAAAGAAAAATATCTTCTTGATGTTTCAGATTAAGGAATTCTCACCAAGACTGTATCAAGAGACTATTTTATATACTGCAATTCGAGCAAATACTCTTATTTGCTTGCCCACAGGAAGAGGAAAAACGAAAACTGCACTTCTTGTTGCTATTCATCGATTGAATAATTTCCCCAACTCTAAGATTATTTTTCTTACTCCCACAAAACCACTTGCAGCACAAATTGCACAAGAATTTCGTGATTGTTCTACTATTCCTGTTATTCACACATTTACTGGAGAAATGAAACCTGAAGAGAGAGAAAAACTCTTCAAAGAAGCACAAGTTGTTGTGAGCACCCCGCAAGGAATGAGTAATGATATTATTAACCGAAAAATTGATTTGAAACAAGTTAGTTTATTGGTTTTTGATGAATGTCAACATGCTGTTCAAAACTATGATTATGTTTGGATTGCAAAACAATACAATAAAGTTTCTCCTTATCCCAGAATTCTCGCTTTAAGTGCTTCTCCAGGTTCTGATTTAGAAAAAATTACAGAAGTTTGTCAAAATCTCTTTATTGAAGATATTGAAGTGCGTTCTGATGATGACCCTGATTTAAAGCTTTATGCGCAAGAGACTGTTGTAGACTATGTTCTCGTTGATCTCCCGAAAGATTTCAAAGAAGCAAGGGAGTATTTGCAGGTTTGTTATAAAAAGAAAATGAAAATTCTGAAAGAATTGGGGGCTACTGATTCTATAGTACAGGTAAGTAAAACACAGCTCTTGAGTATGCAGAAAGAAATGCAAAAAAGACTTGCACAGGGTGAGAGAGATCCCGAAGTCTGGCAATCTCTTTCTATTCTTGCAGAAGCAATGAAAATACAGTTTACACAAGAGCTTTTTGAAACACAAGGTGTTAGCGCAGCATATGAATATATACAAAAACTTTACAAAGAAGCAGAGATAACAAAAGTTAAGGCAACAAAAAATCTTGTTGTAGATTCAGATTTCAAAGCCGCTTCTTATAAGATTAGTACTCTTTTTGAACAAAAGACTGAACATCCAAAATTTCTCAAGCTCTTAGAACTTGTTAAAGAGGAACTTCCTCATTCAAAAAAAATATTGATTTTTAACAATTTTCGAGACTCTGCACTCAAGTTGAAAACTGCATTAAATGCAATAGCAGGAGTGAAATGTGAGTTGTTTGTTGGACAAGCAAAGAAAAAAGGATTAGGGCTAAGCCAAAAACAACAGATACAGATGCTTGAGGATTTTAAAGAAGAAAAGTTTAATTCTCTTATCGCAACTTCAGTAGGAGAAGAAGGTATTGATATTCCTGCAGTAGATCTTATTATTTTCTATGAGCCAGTTCCTTCTGCTATTCGGACTGTACAAAGGAGAGGAAGGACGGGTAGAATGGAAAAAGGTAAAGTTATTGTGCTTGTTACAAAAGGAACAAGAGACGAAGCCTATCGTTGGACAGCTCATCACAAAGAAAACCGTATGCATCGAGTACTCAAAGATTTAAAACAAAAATTTACCCTGCAAAGACCACAAGAGCAACAATCATTACAAAGCTTTAACCAAAAATTAAAAATTTATGCAGATTCTCGAGAAAAAGGATCTGGAGTCATTAAATATCTTGTTGACCAGAATATTGATGTTCGTATGCAAAATCTTGATGTTGGTGATTTTCTGGTCTCTGAGAAAGTAGGTGTGGAAAGAAAAGAAATACGAGATTTTGTTGATTCTATTATTGATAAGCGATTACTATCACAAGTTAAGGCTTTGAAAGAAACTTTTGAAAAGCCCCTTCTTGTTATTGAAGGGACTGATGATTTGTACTCTGTTCGAAAAGTACACCCCAATGCTATTCGAGGAATGCTTGCATGGATTGCCATTGATATGAAGATTCCTATCCTTTATACCAAGGACTTTCGAGATACTGCGGAGCTTCTTATTATTCTTGCACGAAGAGAACAGGAAGACAAAGATGGTGAGTTTAGTATTCGAGGAGAGAGAAAACCACTCAGTGTAAAGGAATTACAAGAGTTTATTGTTGCAGGGCTTCCTGGTGTTGGAACACAACTTGCACAGAGTTTACTTAAAGAGTTTAAAACAGTTAGCAATGTTATGAATGCCTCTGAAGAAACTCTTCAAAATGTAGAAAAAATTGGGAAAAAGAAAGCTGTTGATATTCGAAAAATTCTAGATGAAAACTATAAAGAAAAAGATTAACAAGCAATGTATATTGTTGCTGTTTGATCTGCTTCACTTCCATCTGTCATGGTGATTGTCATTCCATTGATTTCTACTGTATCCCCAACATCAATAAATTCTTTCTTTCCACCTACAGATATTTGTGCTGCAAAGTCACCCGTAAGCCTTAGTATCACATCCCTTCCATTATGATCATAAGTTTCATCTACTTTCAAGAGTATTATATTTTCTGGTCCGCAAGTGTCTAAAACTTTTTCTACTACAACAGGTTCTTCTACAAGCACCTCTGTTTCTGTATCATTCCAAACAACTTCAGTTATATTTTGTACAGGAGACTCGATAACAGGATTCGCTAGCTCTTCCACCACCTCTTTTTCCCCAAGAAGATCGAACGATACATTTCCTGTTATCGCCCCTGTAAAGAATAATAGGCCTAAAATAAGAAT
>DUFP01000010.1:0-28415 GCA_013331795.1 Nanobdellota archaeon | reverse complement strand
GGCTTTTACATTTTGGACAAAGGTATATTTTCAAGTGTTTCATAGATGGGCCCTAATTTTGTTAGCTCTGATTTCATTAATTGGAAGGAAGTCATTTCAAATTCTTTTTTTTCTAGTTGTATAGCTTTTACAGATTGGAAGAAATCTTCTTTTCTCCTTATGGACTTTATTCTCCCTATAGTCAAGTGTGCTTGAAACTTTTGTTCGTGAGGGAATAACTGTAACAACTCTGCATCAATTTTTTGTTGTAACGAAATTATTTCTTTTTCTGGCTCTAAAGCAAGCCAAATAACTTTAGGATCCTTCGCATTAGGGAAAAAGCCTATTTGGGAAAGTTTTACTTTTATTTTGGGGTGTATAATTTTTATTCGTTCTTTTATCATGGGAAGATCTTTTTCCTGTACTTCTCCTAGGAATTTTACTGTAAGATGCAAATTCTTTTTTGATACCCAAGTAATTTTTGCTTCTTTGAATTTCTTCTCTAAGTCAAATATATAATCTTTTATTTCTTTAGGTAAGCCTATTGCAAGGAAGAGCCTCATATTTATGAATAAGAAAGAAGAGTTTATAAGAATTATCTACTCACATTTATATTTTGGATTTCCTCTGCTAACTTTTTGAGCCTAGGTGTTTGGAAATGTTTTCTCGCAGGTTCTAGTTTTTTGCTAAGTGCCTCTGCAACTGCTTTTTTGAGGTCTAAAGGGTGTAACTTTCCTTCAACAAAATCTTTTTCTAAGGAAGAATAAGATTCATAAATCACATTTCCACCGAACTTTGCAGGACGTTCTACAGTGAGGGCAAAGGAGGTGTTTACAAAGAGTAAATGTTTTGTCCAGTCAAGGATTGGATTAAATACTATTTCTTTTTCTGGGCAGAATGCTTTGTTTAGTTTGTCTCTAATTTCTTCTTCTGTATCTAAAATAAAAACTGCAGAGCCAGGAACAGATTTAGACATTTTTTGTGCAGCCCAGAGATCCTGAATATTCTCTCGGGGTACTGGCCAGACAGGAGGTTTTTGTAAGCCTAAAATAAGATGGTGATGTACCGCAATAGGTGAATACTTCTTTTTGTTTTTGTCTAAGAGAGGCTTTATACTTAATTTTTGTGCAACTTCCCTGGCAATAACGTGAGCCTTCCTTTGATCCAAGCCAGCATGAGCAATATTCAAGTCTTGTATGAAAATATCTGCTACTTGCATTGCAGGATACACTAATTGTGCAAAGCTTACAGACTCCCCCTCTTTTCTGCCCATAATAGTAATTGCTTTCATTGCGCGATTTAAAGTAATATTCTTACTTACATCAAGAACTGTTTGCCAATATTGATCATTGTTATGGTACAACTCATCCCCAGAAACAAACCTTACTTTCTCTGAATCACCACCCATAATATCAATACTTACTTTCAAACCTTCTTTGAAATATCCATCTCCTACTTTACGGATAAGATCCAAATCTCCACCTAATTTATTATTAATCCAAGCATGCCATGTTGCAAGATAACAGGAACAATCAACTTTTGCTTTTTGAAAATCTGCAATTTTCATTCCAGTCATAAGACCAGTCCCTAAGTGGATCTTCCCAGAAATTTCAAATCCTATATAATGTTTTAGTTTTGTATTATTTTCTAATAGAACTTTAAGATCATCAGCAGTTAAGACTTCTTCTGTATTTCTTGTAATTAGTTCGAATCGCTTCTCTCCATCCATGTAGAAAAAAAATATTCTAAAATATATAAAGCTATCCTAGATAGATATTGTTGCCAACTCTGCAATCTTTTCTAAAGGAGAACTTGGCTCAGGGGGTTTTATTGTGAGCCTTCTTTTTCCATGTACTCGATCTTTTGTATTTGTTGAAGCAAGAATTCTTCCATTTTCATAAATTCGAATATCTCCTGTCTCTTCACTTAATGTAACAACTTTGATTCCCTGATGTTTATACGAAGCTACAATTGCAGAAGTATGACGGGTACCTACTTCTTCTGAAAAGCCAAGAAGCCTTGCAGGATTTTCTTGTTTTCCATACTCTCTTTTTCGCTCTTTCAAAAGGCCTCTTGTATCCAAATTTATGAGCTGTGCCCCTACACGAACAACTTTCCCAGCATTATCTACAACGACCGCACCATCACAATTTCCAATATCTTTTAGAAGTTGTGGCATGACTCTTGCAAAAGGTTTGCCCAAATATTTTGTAGCCATGCCTGTAACACCATTATGTGTGTCTTTGAGGTTTTCTTCTGGCATTCCCAAAAGGACAAGATAAGCCGGTTTTTTAGGAGTATCAAACTGGACATAAGAGACAAAACGGCCAAAAACCCTGCTTACTGAAGCAGCTGCATGTTTGCAATCATAGGTTAATCCATAATGCTCTTTTCTTATTTTATCTATTTCTTTTACCGTTCGCAAAAGCAAACCCTGAGAAGATCCCTTTTTTTGTTTCATTCGCTTAAAAGCCATCCCTGTCACCCTTATAAATAAAGATATATTGAAAACCATGATATTAAAAGATATCTCTTTACTTTTTTGTAAAAAAGGTAAATTTATAAAGTAATTTTACTCTTATTTATTTATTATGGATACTTTTTCAAAAAAAGACTTAAGCATACTTTTTGAATTAGATAAGAATGCTCGCTCACCTTTAAACAGAATTGCTAAAAAATTAAAAACAAGTCAACAAGGATTAGCGTATAAAATTAAAAAATTTGAAGAGCATAAGACTATAATTAATTATCATGTCTTTATTGATTATGCTTGTTTTGGTTATAGTGGTTATAAAGTTATTTTTTCTTTGCATTCTTTAAAAAAAGAGCAGATTGAATCTTTTTTAAAAAACATTGAAAGCCACTCTTCTGTTCTTTCTATTTTTGAACTTGGAGGGCAATGGGATTATATGGTTTTATTTGCGCATAAGAATGCTTCCCGCTGTAACAAAGAATTGCATACTCTGCTTTCCCAATTTCCTAAACTTATCAAAAATTATTTTGTTTTGACAAATATTGCCAGCTATGAAATGGGAAGAAAATACCTTTCTGAGCAGGTTTCTTACTCACATCTCTTTATTATTGGTGGAGATAAAGAACAGGCAAAAATTGATTTTATCGAGCAAAAACTTCTCAAAGAAATGTATGAAAATCCTCGTATTCCTTATGTGAAACTTGCTGCAAAATATCATCTCAATCCTAAAACAGTTATTTCAAAAATAAAAAAACTACAAACTCAAGGAGTCATTAAGGGATATGGTGCAAATATTGATTGTTCTGGCTATGGTTATTTAGCACAGAAAATATTTTTTACTTTTTCCTCTCTTTCTCTTGAAAAGGAAGATGAACTTATGAAATTTTTTCGACAACAAGAACATGTCATACGCGTCTCAAAAACTTTTGGAAAATGGGATTATGAAATTGATGTAGAAATAAAAGATTTAAAAGAATTCCAAAAATTTTGTTATCAACTACGCTCACAATTTAGTGAATTTATACAGAATTTAGAAATTTGTCCTGTATTTAAATATCATAAACAAAATAGCCTCCCTTATACTTTCTTTTCAGAAATCTTGTAAGATTATTCTTTCTGCTTTTACTTCAAGCTTACAATTATACATTGAAACTGTACCTGTAATTTCTACAAAAGTATTCTTTTCTATATGTATATCCTCTTCTGTATAGAACACTATAGGGATTATTCCTGTTTCATCCTGAAGATCAAAGATAAACGTATTTTCCATTTGTCTCAGTGAAATAATTTGCCCCTCAATGCGCACGGTTTTCCCAGTAAATTCTTCATTCATATCTCCTATTGCTACAAGATCATATTTTATAAAAAAAGAGAGAATAAAAAGAATAATAATACCACATACAGATGTAGATAAGGATATGTTTGTGAGTGTTTTTTCTTGCATATCTGTGACATAGTATAGCCTTTAATAAGTGTTCACCATATTTTTCCGGAAGATTTCCGGATTTTTTGGCAGAGCGCTTATTAAGCTCTTTTTCTTTGAGGATTTTATGAAAAAAATACTCTTGGTTTTGTTTCTTTTTTTTAGCTCTTGCTCTCTTTCTCAAGAGTTTGAAGGGCCTTATATCGTGCATGCTGTTATTGATGGAGATACTCTCGACATTGATATAGGGAGGATACGACTTTCTGGCATTAATACACCTGAAACAGGTGAATGTTATTATGAAGAGGCAAAAGAAAAATTGGAAGAATTAAGTTTATATCAGGAAGTATTTATTGAAGAGGATATGGCTAATTATGATAAATATGGGAGAATGCTTCGTTATGTTTATACAAATAAAAGTTTTGTGAATGCTATTCTTGTTGAAGAGGGCTATGCACGTGTTTATGATAAATATAATGAAACGACAAAATATTACTCTGCGCTTAAAGAGTTAGAAACAATTGCAAAAGAAAAAAAAGTTGGCATTTGGTCCTGTACTTCTCTCAAGGAAAATTGTTTGTATGTTGCGAGCAAGAACTCAAAAATCTATCACAAGCCAGATTGTAAGTGGGCAAAACGTATCAAAGCAGAAAATCTTATTTGTTTTCATTCTGAAGAAGAGCTTGAAGGATATGAAGCTGCAAGCAGTTGTTAAGTTCATTCTAGAATAGGACTTTCTTTTCAAACATTTATTTCGGATGCTTTAAATAGATTCTGAAAAATTTTCGAAAAAAAGAGGATTGTGTTTATTAAAACTTATACTCTCTTTCTTTTATGTTTGGAGAAATTATTTTTGCATGTGGATTAGGAATTTTTTTAGGTATTATTAGTGGGATTATTCCTGGAATCCATGTCAATTTACTTTCTGTTATTGTTCTCTCTCTTTCTCCTATTTTATTACATTATTTTTCTCCATTAGGCTTAGCTAGTTTTATTCTTTCCATTGCTATTACACACACCTTTATAGATGTGATACCAACAACATTTCTAGGAATCCCTGATGCTTCTCAAGCTTTGCTTCTTTTCCCATCACAAAAAATGGTTCTTCAAGGAAAAGCATATGAAGCTATCTTCCTTATTCTTATTGGTGGACTAGGAAGCCTTCTTTTTAGTTTTCTTTTTCTTCCTGTTTTTTTTATTTCTACGGAAATTATTTATCCATACTTAGAAAGATTTGTGGGGTGGATTCTGCTCTTTGTTTGTGTTTTTCTTCTTTTTCGAGAAAAAGAAAAAACGTGGGCATGCGCTATTTTTTTTCTTTCTGGTTGCTTAGGTCTTCTCGTTTTTGCTTTTCCATTAGAACAAGGACTCTTTCCTCTTTTTTCGGGACTTTTTGGAATTAGTGCCTTACTTCTTTCTTTTCGCAATACTCTTTCTCTTCCTGTACAAGAAAAAACTCTTCCTTCCCTTGATGGAGCATACAAGGCTATCTCTTGTGCAAGCATTATTGGTTGGATCGCAAGCTTTATGCCAGGATTAGGACCGGCACAAGCTGCAAGCATTGGAACAAGTATTATAAAATTAGATGAAAAGGGGTATCTTATACTCATTGGAGGGCTTTCTACTGTGAATATGCTTCTTTCTTTGCTTAGTTTTTATCTTTTTGACAAAACACGGAATGGGGCTCTTGTTATTGTTGCAGAATTCTTACAGATTGATTTTTTTAGTTTTCTTATTTTACTTTTTGTTGCTTTAAGTGCTGGAGGCATTGCTTGTTTCCTAAGCCTTTTTTTTTCAAAAAAATTTTTACAAATTATCCCTCAAATTCCTTATAAAAGTTTTACTTTAGGAATTATTTTTTTTATATCTATTTTAGTTATTCTTCTTACTGGCTGGCTTGGTTTTCTTATTCTTATCGTGAGTACAGCCTTAGGAATTCTTCCAGAAATGAAAGGTGTTGCAAAAAGTCATATGATGGGCTGTCTTTTGCTGCCTGTCATACTTTATTTTTTGTTATAAAATAAAAAAAAGAAAATGAAGTCTTTAAGGGGCTACTTATTCATCATCCCAATCATCATCTTCATTATCATCAAATCCGTCATCATCTGTGTCATCGTCGTCTTCTAATTTGTATAATGGTTGGTTTAAGAGATCTTTCATTGTATCTCCTCCTGATTTTGTTGCGAGCATGGTATCATAATAGGTATTTAAGCTTTCTCTTTTTGGTTTTCAAGGAAAGACTCTTTTCCTATTATTTTAAAAAGGGCTTGTTCCATTTCCTGTTTATGGAAACAGAAACTTTTGAAACTGAATTTATTGAGGAAGAAAAACCTTTGTGGAAAAAGATTTTTATTCTCTGTTTAGGGTTATTTCTTCTTTTTTTACTTTTAGGATATTTTCTTCTCCCTTTAGATACCTTTGCGAGCCTTATCGATAGTGAAACTCTTGAAAATGGACTTGTTGAGCAAGATGTGTCTGTACAATTTGAAAATGGAAGCTATGAAGTTCTTTTAGATAAATATAATAATTATTTGAGTGAAGAATTTAAGGTTTGTTTATTTGGAAAGTATGATGGTATTTACCATGTTCAATCCGTCTATGATGTTGTCATGTATGAACAAGCATTTGATCATGTTGTTTCAGAAGCCTGCCCTGAAGAAACATTGATCGCATTGCACTCACATCCTTATAGAAAGTGCCTTGCTTCTGCACAAGACCTTAAAACGTTAGAAAAAGCACAAGAAGTAAATCCAAATACACTTATAGGAGTCATGTGCGAACCAGAAAGATTTAGTTTTTATAGATGAAATTATATTAGCGATATACCGCTAGAGAGTATAATTTAGTTTATTCTTCATAATTATTGAGAATTATTTTTATTTTAGAAAATAAAGAAAAAGATTTATAAAGTTGAATGCTTGAAGAGAGTTTAGATGGTAGTAACTGAAACACAAGCTCTTCTTATTCTTCCGCCTATTGCAATGGGAATTATTATTGGAACCTATGAGCTTTTTCTTATCCATAGAGATGAAAATTATAGTGGAAGTCATTGGTTTGGGCATGGCTTGCATACATTTATTCCTATCATTATTGGACTCCTTATTTCTTTTAATGTTCCACTCTTCTTAGGAATGTTTGGAGATTCCCTTCCTTTATGGTTACAAAATGAAGTCTACATTCGCTTAGCTATTGCTTTGATTATTGCAATTAAAGTTCGTGCAGTCTCTGCAGTAGTACCCGGTGCCGCAGGAAGAGGAATGAAAGAAGGTTGGATCCATACCCTCGTAATTGGAACAGCTGTTGCTATTGCGCCGTATGCATGGCCATTTATTCAACCTTTTGCACCTTCATGGTTAGGCGGAAATACAGAGTAAAAAAATTAAAATTTTTTTGTGAGAAGTTTCTTTTTGGTATTGTCCACTTTAGAAATAAAGGCTGTTGGTAAATCCATAAATTTCTGTTCTGGATCTATGAGAAGTTTTACAAATTCGTCTTCTGCAACCTTTAATTCTTGATACAAAGAAATATATTGGTCTGTACCAGAGTGCATTTTTGTACGAAGAGATTCCACTTGTGCTATTGCTTTTTCTACTTTTTTCATATATTGAGATTCTGGTGTAAGAAATTTATCCTCTTTAGGTCTTTCCTCTCTTCTTGGCTCAAAACCACCTTGAAAGGATGTATTTTTGAGTCTCACCAAACGATCTCTGACAGTTTCCATTGTAGAGTCTGAAGTATAGGATGATTTTAAAAGAATTTCTCTTTTCAAGAAGTGGTATTACATTCTTTTGAGAATAGACTGTATCTCAGTATTTAATTCTTGTGTGAGAAGTAAGGATCTGTCTCCACGACCAATGTTCTCTTCAATGTCCAGAATTCTTCCAAAAAGAAGTTCATTTCCTGTTCTTCCATATGTTTCTAGGGTTTCACGAACTCTTTGTACTGTTCCCCGAGCCATCATTTTTTGATCTTGTTTCAAATAAGACTCCAACTCAGTGAGAAGGCGAACAGTCCATTCCAAATCAAATTTCATACTAGCCTTAGCCATATGTTTCTTTTTAGAAAAAGAGTTTATAACTATTTCGTGTATGTATTATTGGTCTTTCACCCATATATTCCCTGCCCTATCAAATGCAAGTTTTCTTTGAAACTTTGAATTTTTAATATAAATTTGTGTGGTACTAATATCTCCGTGACCTGCGTAGGATTTAATTGCAAAAGAATCAACACCTTCATCTGCCATGTGCTGCAAGCGAGAATGGCGAAGCATATGTGGGTGTAAATCTCTTTGTAATAGTTCCTTTCCATATTTTTTAAGGTTGTACCATACAGACATGGACTTTAAATGAAACACAGAGTCATTTGGTGCTGAAAGATTCTTTTCTTTGAAAAGTTGTTCGAGAAGTTTTGCTGTTGTCTCCTGTATAAAAACTGTTCTGGGCTTTTTTCCTTTCCCCAATACTTGCACTTCTCTTGTCTGCAGGTCAATGTCTTTTAATTTCAAAGCAGTCATCTCTGAGACTCGTGCGCCAGTATCATAGAGAAAGCGAACAATTAAAGCGTCTCTTGGATTTTTGATATTGTCTACAAGATAGTGCAACTCTTTCTTTGTTAATACTGATTGTGCAAGCTTTTCATCATCAGTCATTGCAGAATGTGTGTTGCGTTTGAATGCGATGAGTTCCTTGATTTGCTTTTCTTCATAGCCTTGCGATTTCAAGTAAATCCAGAGTGTATAGTTTGCCAAGGGATAGTTGCGTTCTTTGATGTAAGGGCTGTGCAGTTTTTTAAGAAATGCAAGACTTCCTCCTTTTGGCGTGTCTTGCAAAAATTTTGCGAGTGTAACAACTCCATAAATTGTTTTGTCCCCCAATTTTTTGCCATTCTTTTTTTCAAAGGCATGGAGGTACTCTTCAAATTCACGTAACGCAGGTTCTTTCATGGTGTATAGTTTAGCAGTGGTGCGTATAAAAAGATTTCCCGCTTGGACAACTGGACATGTTGGCACGGGGTGCGCGTAAGATTTATATAGAAGTTTTTTCGAAAAAGAATTAGACGAATATAACTTAGATTATACCTGCAAGAGAAGGCGTTAAAAGGAAGTCCCAACAATAGCTTTTATATAATTTAATGATATCGACGATAGCTTGCTTAAAACTTTTAGTTTTTACTTGAAGATTTTAGTGCACTTTTTAGAGCTGAAATCTTTGCGTTTTGCTTAGATGTTTTGATGTGTGTATAATCTAGGAATATTTTGATAAAAAGAGCNNAAAAGAGCTAAAAATTTAAAAAGTCTAAAATTATTTTTTATTTATGAGTAGCCACATTATTTACAATGGAGAGATGTTAGGGGACCTTCGAACAAGAGGAGCTCAGGAATATGAACTAGTAGCTTCTGGACTTGAAAGCCTTGTGAAACTTTTTCGATTAGAAGAAAATGAAGAAGTTGAGCTTGCAGGAAGAGCCATGTCTGTTGTAGATTTCAAAAAAGAGTATCTTGAAAAGACAGGGCGAATTTATCGTGATGAAGCTGCTTACTTCTTTAGTAAGGACTAAGAATGAAAGCATCTCTTTGCCATATTCAAATCAATGTGCATGATGCCAAGATATCTTTACCTTTTTACAAAAGACTTTTTGCTTATTTGGAATATAAAACAATTGATGAAAGTGAGAGCCATATTGGCGTAAGTAATGGGACAACAGACTTCTGGATCATTGAAACGGAAGAAGCACATAACGATAAAAGCTTTCACCGAAAGGCTAGTGGACTGAACCATATTGCTTTCAAGGTTTCTTCTAAAGAAGATGTGCATACGTTTGTTAGTGAATTCTTAAAAAAAGAGAAAGTAAAAGTTCCCTATGATATGCCTAGAGACTACCCTGAATACAAAGCAGGTTACTATGCTGTATTCTTTGAAGATCCCGATAGAGTTAAGCTAGAAGTGGCTTTTGTTCCTTAATTATTCATCACCTCGTAGACTAGATGAAGATAAGAATTTTTTAGGGTCGTAGCTTTGACTAATTTTAAAATACCTAACTTCTGCAGATCCTTTTCTTGTTGCAGAGACTCTCCCCCAATAAGGTTAGGAGTTTTATCTCCGCCAACTAAAACAGGGCAGACTACTATAGAGACTTTATCAATAAGTTTCTTACGAAGCAGAATACTATTTAGAGTTGCACCTGATTGGATTGTTATATTTTGAACTTTGTACTTAGACTTTAGAAGAGTAAAAAGATGATGAAAATCAATATATTTCTTATAAGAAATTATCTCTAGATTTTTTTCTTGGATCTTATAGGCTGGATGATTCTTATTTGTTGTTACGATAAACAAAGTCTTTGTTCTTCTGAGTAGATTTTTTACACCAATGGAAGTAAGATGTTTGTTGTCTACAATTATAAAACTTACAGGAATATTTTGAATTTCTTTCTTTACTTTATTCCAGCCGACTTTTGCCATGACTCTTCCAGAATTGAAAGAATGTAGATCTGTTCTTTGTTCTAGCTCATAGTATTGAGTAAGACCTTCTTTTATACCATGTATCTTTGCTAAATCCTTATCAAAATCTCTTTTGTCTACTGAACCTGTTGAAATCTTTCCATCTAGAGAAGAGAGCATAAACAAAGTATTTATTGTTCTTTTACCCATTTTATTTAGATTATACACCCTCTCAAATGTTTAGTATTTGCTTAGACCTTTTAGTAGGTCTATAATTTAATTATTTCTTTGTTTTCCTTTCTTTTCAGGAATAGGAATATCATCTTTCCCTTTATACTGGCTTCTAAATTCTTTCTTCATATAGACATATACAGATTTTCTTACTTTCTTCTTAACTAAGTATCCTTCTACTTCAAGTACATTGACTAACTGAAGTATAGCAGACCGTACATCCTTGTATTCTTTTCCAGGATATACATCTACAGCAAGCCTTGAAAGAGATATCCAATTATCAGGACCCTCTTCTCTATGGCATGCGGCTAACATTTGGCAAACTCTGGCTTGTGCATAAGGTAATGGACCTAGTTGTTCTTCTATTTCGGGAAGTTCTTCATCTGAAGCATTTCTTTCTTCTTCATCTTCTTCCTGAACTCTCACTCTTTTGTCTTTAGCAGCAAAAATAGATTGTTTTACTGCTAACATTTGCTCCAAAGCAATAATTCGTTGATCTAATTCATCAAACTTTTTGCTATGATCCTCATGTCTTGTTTTAAAGTGAGTAATCCATTGTGAAACATGACCCATATCAGCTCTCATATTTCCAAAAGAATTTTTTATAGAACGCTCCAGTTCCTCTACTTTTTTATCACTTCTTTTTTGAAAAAAACCAAACATGTAATTTCATATGATGAATTCATTTATTAATTTTTTGTTTGTAAAGATGATGTAAAGATTACGTAAAGATGCATAAGGCTATTGTTAATATTAACACCATATTAACATAATATTAACATGATCTTAACAATCTTATCGTCGGAAGGAATAATTTCACCTCTTTTTTAAAAAAGTCAAATCTTAACATGAACTTAACAAAATATTAACATAATCTTTACTTAATCTTAACAAAAATGCTTGTCGAAAGAGTGTCGCAAGAATAATAAGCTCAACCAAGATACAAAATGAGAGTTGAGAGAATTAATAAAAAATAAAAATTTTACAATCCAGAATTAGATTGAAAGAAAATTTAACAAAAATAGAGCTAAAAAAAGCTTCAAAATAAGCCCCGATAGACAAAAGTGAGAGTTCAAAAAGTTGTATCAAATAAAGATTTTTGCTCACTGGACATATTTCTAAAGGCAATAAGCTTTGAAATAAGGTTCAAAGACTTGAATTCAGGTAAAACTGAGACATAGGTGAGCCCATTTCTAGACTTTTCTTTCTTTAAAGGAGCTCCTTTTCGCACTAATTCGGAGATATAATCCCTAATTGAACTAGCTGAAACACCTATATTTTGAGCTAATTCAGCATAGGTTGTAGGAGAATTATGTTGCTCTTGTAGGCTATACACTGCCATGAAGACCTTAAATTCTCTATTGGTCAGGGAAAGAAAGACTTTATTGAGACTTTGCTTGATTTCCTCGATATCATGGGTGTCGAAATGGCTGTCTGGATCTATACCTGGGTGTCGAAATGCTGTCGAAAGACTGTCGAGGTGTCGGCGCGGTGTCGCAAGAGACCCCTTTATTTCCTTTGACGATTGCACTTTTGAGTAGTTAATATCCTCTTCTTGGCTAAAATTTTCCTCTAAATCTCCTTTTCCTTTGATAGAACCATTAATTTTTTCTTTGGAGGTTATTTCTCCTTTATTCTCTGTTTTTTCTTCTTTTTTCTGCTCTCCAAGCTCCTTTATCTTGCCTTCTAAAGCCAAGACTTGCTTGTTTTGGGCTATAATAAACTCTCTATTGGCCCTTACTTCTTTCTCTAAAGAAGCCATATGCTCTTTTACGCGTTTAAACGCCTCTTTTACCGCAGTATCATCATTGAGAAGACTCATATTGAATAGGGAGATCTTTGCCTATAAAAGGTTTCGTTGTCGAAAAAATATATTTTGGGGTGCCGGAATCCGTGCCGGAGTGTCGAAGGGTTGTCGAAAGAGTGCCGGAATAGTTCTAAGCCTGTCTAAGGAAATATATTAAAGAAATCTATCCAATATAATCTTCAGCTTTGTTCTTCTTCCCTGGTGCTGTTGTAGTAAGTCTTGGAAGCACTATATGTGGAGGAATATTCACTTCTTGTTCAAAAGAGAGGGCTTTAATATTACATCTTACAAAAACATGATTTAAAACATCCTTACTTACTTCTGGATTAAACTTCTTTGTCTTTTTCCATTCCTTGAATATCTTTTCCAACTCATCTCTTTTTCCAGAATACAAAACATTTCCAGCAAGAAGTACAGATGCTTGATCAGTTTGATAATCAACAAAGTATTCAAAGAAAAAACGTAAGAGAAGATCTTTTCTTCCACCTGCTAAGGTTAACTCCTCTTCTTTTATTTCTGTTACTTTAATAGAAGTTTTTGCTTTAAGAGGAACTTCTAATTGTTTTTTTCTTTCTACATTAATTTTATCAAATGCAAATGATACAACTGGCATAGAAGTTTAGAATTTTTGAAGTTTTATAAGTCTTGTGGTGTTACATTTCTTCAGGCGCTTGGATGCCGAGAAGAGAAAGACCTTGTGCCAAAGTTTCTTTTGTTTTCTTCACTAAATATACTCTTGCACTTGCTAGAGTCTCATCTTGTTCTGTATTACAAGGACATTTTTCATAGAAATCATTGAAAACCTGGCAGAGAGTCATAAGATATTTTGCAAGAATAGAAGGTTTATATTGGTCTGCTGATTTTTCAATTGCTTGTTCATACAAAGCAATTTGTTTTATGAGCTCTTTTTCTGCTGCGTGTGTTAGCTTCTCATATGCAGGTATTCTTTTACTGCTTTTTGCTTTTCTGAGAATGGATGCAGCTCGTGCATGTGTATATTGCACATAAGGGCCTGTTTCTCCGCTAAAATCTAAAACCTTAGCCCAAGAAAAGGTACTATCCTTTACTCTATCATGGGAAAGATCCCAAAACACTATTGCAGCTATACCTACTTTTTCTGCTACTTTCTTTTTATCTTTTAGTTTAGGATTTTTTTCTTCAATAATTTTTTCTACTGCTTCTACTGATTTGTCTAAAACATCTTCTAAGAAAATAATAATTCCTTTTCTTGTAGACATAACTCCTTCCTCAAATTTCATAGTTCCAAAAGGGATGTGTACACAATCTTTTATCCAAGGAAAACCAGCCAATTCTAAAGTTTTGAAAACTTGTTGGAAGTGTAAAGATTGTCTTACATCGACGACGTAGAGATTTTTGTAAAATTTGTACGTTTTTGCACGATAGATCGCTGCAGCTATGTCTCTCGTTGCATATATGGTTGAACCATCAGATTTTTGGATAATACAAGGTGTTATTCCATACGATTCTAAGTCAACTATTAAGGCACCTTCACTTTCTTTTACTATACCCTTCTTTTGTAATAGTAGTATTGTGTCCTTGAGCATTGGCTCATAGAATGCTTCACCTGCCCAAGAATCAAATGTTACATTCAAACGCTTGTAGGTTTTATTATAATATTGTAAGGATAATTTACTAAATAATTCCCAATATGTACGTGCTTTTTTGTTTCCTTGTTCTAGTTTTGCAAACCATTCTCTTCCTTTGTCTTCTAAGTTTGGATCTGTTTCTGCTTCCTTATGAAATCTTACATAGAGATTAGTCATATAATGCATGGGATCCTTCATGAGCTCTGTTTTGTTTCCCCAAGCCTCATAGGCATAGATCATTTTCCCAAACTGTGTTCCCCAATCCCCTAAATGGTTAATCTTTACTACTTTGTAGCCTTCGTGTGTTAATATTTTAGAAAGAGCATTCCCAATCATTGTTGAACGCAAGTGTGCAATATTGAAAGGTTTCATAATGTTTGGCTGAGAGAAGTCTAGAGTTATTGTTTTTTTATTTGGTTTCTTTTTGTTTAGCTTCGCTTCAATAATTTCTTTATTGTATTGTGCTTTATTTATGAAGAAATTTAAATAAGGACCATTTGCAGTTATTTTCTCTATATTCTTACTTGGCTTTAGTTTTTTTTCCAAATCCTTTGCTATTTCTTGCGGAGCTTTTTTATATTCTTTTGCTAGACTAAAACAGGGAAGTGCGTAATCTCCCATCTCAGGGTTTGGAGGTGCTTGAAGAAGATCTTTAGGGATCTTTTCTTTTTTGAGAATTTTTATGATTTCTTCTTTGAACATAGTCTTTTTTAATTTTTCTGTATTGATAAGGTTTTTGATTATTGGCGGTGAAACGCCGAAAGAGTTAAATATAATTTAGTCTTGTGTTCTCCCATGAGTAAACTTTCTTCAAAGGGGGTGGAACAGTTAAAAGCAAATATTTTACGGACATTGTTTGATGAGAGTCCAAAAGCATTAAGTGCGCCTGAGATTGCTTCTTTAGAAATTCGAGATAAAGAATTTATTTTACGATTATTGCAGGAGATGGAGAAGAAGCATCTTGTCAAGAATGTGTCGCCTAAACATTTTTCTCGAAAAAATATGTGGATGATGACAGACCAAGCGTATAAGAAGTATAAAGAGTTATTGTGATTATTATGCAGAGTAATAGCGAAAAGTTATTAAACTTAATATTCCTTTGTCAATCAATATGAGTAAAAGTACATTAAAATTAGCAGAAGAAATTTCTGATGAGTTTTTAGGTTCTGGTGTTACTTCTGGAAAGATCTGGGTAAATTATAATGACTTAGGATATGATAAAGCCTTAGAATCATTGAAAAAAGCAGAGGGTCTTACAAAGTTTGCCTATGAAGAGGAAAGAATTGAAGAAATTTTGAAAAGAGTGATAGAAAAAAATAGGGCTATTCTTATTGAACTTATCAAACAAGAAAATCAACTAGTTAAAGAAGAAAAAGAAGCTACTCTTGCTGTTCAGAACTTAAAAAAATATAGAGAAGATTTACTAAAGATGGCAAAAGAAGAAAAAAGAATGCATAAAGAGCCACTACAAAAATTCTTATTACAAGTTAATATAATTAAAAATTTACTTAAAAAAGATGCACAAATAGAACAAGCTCTTAGTGTTGTGGCAAGTGATCTCGCTTCCCTTATATCCATCTTGCCCAAAGGTGATGAATAAAAAAGTATAAATTTTTATGATGATTTTTGTTTTGTGAGAATGTCCTTTAAGATTTGTTCTTTCCCTTTCCACTCTAAAGCTTCTTTAATCACTTCTTCAATTCTTTCTACTGGTATAATATGGATCTTTGCAAGCCTGTCTTTTGCAATGACGACATCATCTTCATTTGTTTTAGGGATAATAACACGTTTAATCCCAGCATCAATTGCTGCTTCTATTTTTGCAGAGACTCCCCCAACTGCTAGTACTTCTCCGCGTACTGAGAGAGAACCAGTCATTGCTGTGTCTTGTCTTATGGGAACATTCTTTAAGGATGAAATGATAGAGGTTGCTACTGCAATGGAAGCAGAGTCTCCTTCTACACCTTCTGTAGACTGCACGAATTGAATGTACACATCATATTTTTCCCTAATGTCTTCACCAAAATATTTTAGGATTAATGCAGAGACATTTTTTACTGCTTCTTTTGCTATTTCTCCGAGTTTTCCTGTTGCAACAAACTCTGTTTTTTTCCCACCAGGTGTTACCTCAGATTCAATAGGTAATACTATTCCTGAATATGCAGAATCTGAACCCATGACTGCTAAACCATTGACACGGCCTACTCGTGTTCCTGTGGTTACTATTACTTCATATTTCTTCTTTGCTTCAATGTATTTATCTGCAATTTGCTGTTCTAAAGATCTGGCTACTTTCTTTGCTTCTACAATATGTTTTGGTTCCACAAATTTTGCATTATCTTCTACTGCAATATCTCCAGCTGCACGAACCAAACCTCCAAGCTCTCGTAATCTTGCTGTTAATTTTCCTGATGTTGAAGCCATTCGACGAGCTTCATCAATCATGACTTCTACTGCTTCCCTTGTGAAATGTAAAATTTTTCCATCTTTTTCAACTTCTTGTGCGATGAATACTGCAAGCTTGTCTCTATTTTCTGGCGTGTCATCCATTGTGTTGTTCATGTATACCTCATAGCCATAGCCACGAATACGAGAACGAAGAGCTGGATGCATGTGCTGAATTGTTTCTAGGTTTCCTGCTGCAACTAAAACAAAGTCTGTAGGTACTGGTTCAGAACGAGTCATTGCTCCACTTGAACGTTCAGATTGACCCGTAATAGGATATTTCTTTTCTTGTAATGCTGTGAGAAGTTCTTGCTGTGAGTGTGGTTGCAATGTAGAGATCTCATCAATGAAGAGAACGCCACCAGATGCTCGATGAATCATTCCTGGTATCAAACGTTCGTGCGCTGGCGTGCCGAGACCTCCTGATTGTAGAGGATCGTGAAGGCAATCGCCTAAGAGAGCACCAGCATGAGCACCAGTAGCATCGAAGAATGGACTCTTCTTTACATCAGAATTATCAATTAATAATTTTGGAGTCATTACTGCACCACCAAGCCTTGATGTTTTTCTAGAGAGATTTATGAATAACATAATTCCTATAATAACTATCATACTCGTAACCATTGAAGCTGCATAAATAACGGGAGAGTCAAATGGAAAGTATTTTTTTGCATACAGATAATATGGAATTGCCCCAATAACCATAGCAACAACAAAAAGAATAATCATTTGATTTCTTGAAGAACCCATAGACTCAATTTTTGCTTTTGTCATAATTATTTTCCCTTGGCCTTTGGGTACTGTTTTTATGAGAGGAACATTTTCATCAGAAGGATTTGCATAGGCAAGAAGATCTACTAATTTTTCTTTAGGTAGGAGTTCTGCCAATGCTTGACCAATGAGAGATTTTCCTGTTCCTGGAGAACCTATTAAGAGAACATTTCTTCTTTTTAATGCAGCTTTTTTTACAATATTTACTGCATGTTCCTGCCCGATAACTTGGTCTACTATTAGTTTAGGAATAGGAATATCTTTTGTAGTTTTATATTCTAATCTAGGCATATGTTTGAGGATATAGAAACTGTTTAAATAGTTTACTTATTTTGGTTTTATTAAAAATAAGAGAAAAAATTAAAGAATATCTTCTTCAGCAACAACTACAAAGTCACCAACAGCAACAACAGAAGAGAATGGTACTAACCAGTTTCCTTCTTTGTCTTGTTCAATTTCTAAGTGATCAATGTAGGATGTAGGGTTCTTTAAAATAATTTGCATAAGCTCCCCTGTTCTTGTTTCAAATGTGATATTGCCTACTTCACCGAATTTTTTGCCTGACTTTGTGACTACGGTTTTTCCTAGAAGTGCTCTAGAATTTCTTTTTTCATCAATTTTATCTGACATCGTTATAATCCCTCCACTGTGTGGATATATGCATAAAGGATTAAAAGTGTTTATATAGTTTTCTCACTTCTATAAGTTATAATATTATTCTAAAAGCTTTTGAAAAAATTCTTTTGTTTTTTCAGAAATAGTTTGTACAGTTTCACTTTTATCAATATCTATATCTTTTACATCATCACGCACCCCTTCTGCAATAACTTCCCCTGTACTTGCAAACGTGCTTCCTTCACCTAATAAAGCAGCAAAATCAATATATGCAGAAGCTATTAACAAAAGAAAAAGGAGGACTATTCCCACAATTAAATATTTCATCAACCCTTTTGTAAAGTGATGTTTAAAGAGCTCTAAGACTATTAAAATGCCTATAAAGACTAAAACTATTGCCAATAAACCCATAGTTTTTCTTTAAGATATAAGAATATAAATAGTTTTCTACCCTCTCACACCATAGTTTCCTATGGAGACAAGAGTTTAAAATTAGATCCTTTTCCTTCTTTTTTGTTTTTCCTTTGTTTCTTATGGAAAAAATAGAGGGTTTTGATTTTATTGACTGGTTCTTTATAAATTAAAACTTCTTTGTTTTGATCTTTTTTGCTTTTTTATTTAATTTTTTCTAATTCTTTGTTTTATTGGCTTTATAAGTCTTATTTTTATGTTTTATTTTTTTATTTTTTATATTATATTATATGTTTTTCTGTTATATATTATATATATTATTATATTCATTTTATAATAATTGTTTTTTACTTTGTTGTCATTGTTTGGTTCTATCGGAAAAATGGGGGTAGTTTTATAAATGGATCTTACTCTTAATGGGATATTTGTGTTTCATAAAAGTTCCATAGGAAATAGAGGGCTGTGTCTTTATTTTCCTGTATATGAATATTTAATAAGGCTATAACAAAAGGAGGGCATATGGAAAAAGGGTTGAATAATTATTTTGAGGATTTTCTCAAACGAGAGCCTCTATTCTTAGATAAAAAAGTTCTTCAGTCCAATTATATTCCTGAGACTATTCATCATAGGGAAGATCAAATAAAGAAGGTTGCAGGTATTCTTGCACCTGCTTTACGTGTTGAGAAACCTTCAAATATGTTTATTTATGGGAAAACAGGATGTATTTCTGGAAATAGTTTTGTTTATACTTCTAATGGTTATAAAAAAATTAAAGATGTTCAAGCAGGAGAAAAAATTTTATCTTATGATGTTGAAAAAAGAAATTATAAATGGAAAGAATGTGCT
This sequence comes from Nanobdellota archaeon, assembly GCA_013331795.1. Classification (GTDB taxonomy): domain Archaea; phylum Nanobdellota; class Nanobdellia; order SCGC-AAA011-G17; family GW2011-AR17; genus JAGVZZ01; species JAGVZZ01 sp10136u. Next base: position 9,368 of record DUFP01000010.1, on the reverse strand, counting down.
TACCTTGAATTTGAGAATACAAATATGCTCTTAAAAATTCGTTTTCATAATGGTTTTGAAATTATTGTGACTAAGGATCATCCCTTGCTTATAGATTCTTATGAATGGAAGAAAGCTGATGAATTGCAAATAGGAGATAGAATGTGTTTTGCATTTAATTATGATACATATTCTTCTTCTGGCAAATATGAGAAAATTTCTTTGCCTTTTGTTCGATTGTTAGCTTTTACTCTTTCTGATGAGAATATGGGCGTACGAAAACGAGTAAGAAAGGATTCCAGAGGATATTTTTATAATTCCACAAAGATGCGCTTACGCATTTCTTCTAATAGACAAGAACTTCTTAGTTTGGTTCAAAATGATTGTAAAAATTTATTCCCTACAAATGCTTTTCCTATTAATATTTGGCACACATGCCAAGAAGTTCAATCTGTTTCTCAGGAAGTTTGTATGCTCCTTCATAATAATGGAGTCCCTTTTGGAAAGAAAAGTAATATAATTCGTATACCTGAATGTATTTTTCAAGCTTCTTCTTTTGTACAAAAAGAATTTTTAAAAGCACTTTTTTCTAGTGGTGGTTTTGTTTCTTCTCACACTCAACAAATAGAATATTACTCAAATTCAAAATTTTTCCTTTTAGATATTCAACTTCTTTTGTACAAAGATGGAATAAAATCACGTGTCTCTTATAAAAAAGCTCGATGTAATGGAAAAGAGTTTGATTCTTATCGATTATCTATTAGTGGGAAAGAATCTTTAGAACGTTATTTTTCTTCTATTGGTTTTTATAATACTTTTAGACAAGAAAGACTTTTACACATGCTCTCTTCTTATAAAATTAGTAGAAAAACAAGAAATATTTCTGAAAAAGATAAAATTCTCTATTCACCTATTGTTTTTATTGAAGAAGTTTTTGAAGATAAAGTATATGATCTTAGTGTTCCAGGAACTCATAGTTTTATAGCAAATGGACTTATTTCTCATAATTCAGGCAAGACACTTACTGTACAACATGTTTCTGAAAGTATGATGCAAATTGCAAAAAAAAATAATTTACCTATAAAAATATTTTATCTTAATTGTAAATTAAAAAGAGTTGCTGATACCGAATATAGACTTATTGCAGAGTTAGCACGTTTTCTTAAGACAGATATTCCAGCAACTGGTTTGCCTACAGATCAAGTCTATAAAATGTTTCTTGAGGTTTTAGAGAAAGAAAAAATTCTTATGGTGCTTATCTTAGATGAAATTGATCAACTTGTTTCTCGTTCAGGAGACCAAATTCTTTATTCTCTTACAAGGATTAATTCTGAATTAAAACAGAGCCAAATTTCTTTAGTTGGTATATCTAATGATCTTATGTTTACAAATTATTTAGACCCACGAGTAAAAAGTTCTCTTTCTGAAGAAGAGCTTGTTTTTCCTCCATATAATGCTATACAACTTCAAGCAATCCTTAAAGAGCGCGCTGATAAGGCATTTCGCAAAGGTGCAGTAGCTGAAGGTGTTTTAGAAAAATGTGCGGCGTATGCAGCTCGAGAACATGGTGATGCACGAAGGGCTTTAGAGCTGTTACGTGTTGCTGGAGAGCTTGCAGAAAGAAATAATATTGTAAAAATTAATCTTGACTCATTAGATGAAGCGGAAGAAAAAATAGAAAAGGATAGAGTACATGAAATTATTACCAGTCAACCTAAGCAATCACAAGTTGCTCTCCTTGCAATTTTTGGAACAGCAAAAGCTGCTGGAAACAGGCCAATGTTTACTGGAGATATTTATGAGCTGTATAAAGAGTTTTGTACTCAATCAAAAATTCGTCCATTAACACAAAGGAGGATTTCTGATATTATTGCCGAGTTAGATATGCTTGGGATTATTAATGCAAAAGTTATTAGTAAAGGAAGATATGGCAGAACAAGACAAATTGGTCTTGGTATTCCAAACTCTTCTGTTCCTAAACTAGAAAGTTTACTTAGGGAGGCATTAGGCATATGAGCAAACAAAAAATAGTTTCTTTTCTTTTTGAGAAAAATTACATGGTTTCTCCAGAAATATTAAAAAAAATACCAGATAGCTTTGATTATGATTCTTTTCTTCAATCACATAAAAATTTCCAAAAATCACAAACAACTATCCTTCTTACTGAAGAAATGTTTCAAAATTTTTTTCCTCCACCACAAACAGTATATTCCCCTTTTTCTACAAAAATTGAAATTGTTGATTCTTATGTAGATAAACCAAAAAAAAGAGAGGTGAAAGATTTTGTGGGTTATATGAAGTGTCGCTATGCTTCTCTAAAAAGATTTCTTCTTCAAAGAACAGAACTACAAGGTGCTATTTCTATTAATAAAGCACTTACAAAAAATCAAAAAGAAGCTGTTGCTTTAATTGGGTTTGTTTATAAAAAAGAACAAACTAAAAACGGAAATTATATCCTTGAGATTGAGGATCCTACTGGTATTATTAAAGTTCTTATTGGAAATAAAAATGAAGAATTGTTAAAAGTTATGGATGAACTTGTTCTAGATGAAGTTATTGGTATTGTAGGAACTATGGGTGATGGTCTTGTTTATGTAAAAGAAATTATTTTTCCAGATATTCCTATGAAAGAATATAAAAAAGCAAAAGATGATGTGTGTGTTGCCTTTATTTCTGATCTACATGTTGGAAGCAAAATGTTTGCAAAGGATGAATTTGAAAAATTTATTGACTGGTTAAATCTCCTTTATGGGAGTGATGAACAAAAAGAATTAGCACAAAAAGTAAAATATCTTGTTATTAGTGGTGATCTTATAGATGGGGTAGGTATTTATCCTGGACAAGAAAAGGAGCTTTCTATTAGTGATATCTATGGCCAATATGATGCTCTTGCAAAATATCTTGGTTCTTTACGTGGTGATATTAAAATTGTTCTTTGTGGAGGAAATCATGATGCTTTGCGTCTTTCTGAACCCCAGCCCCCTCTCAGTAAAGAGTTTGCAGCTTCTTTGTATGCACTTAAAAATATTACTATTGTAAGCAACCCTGCAATGGTTCGCATCCATGATATGTTTGATATTCTTATCTATCATGGCTATTGTTTTGATTATTATATGAATAATGTTGAGTCTTTACGAAATGCAGGTGCTTATGATGCTAGCGATATGATGATGGAGTTTGTTTTGAAAAAAAGGCATATTGCGCCTACACATATATCTAGTTTGTATATTCCAGATATAGAAAAAGATTCTTTGGTTATAGAAAAAGTACCTGACTTTTTTGTTACAGGTCATATTCATCATGATGTCAAAATTAGTTCTTACAAAAATGTTACTCTTATTGGCTCTTGTTCTTTTCAATACAAAACTGCTTTTCAAGAAAAATTAGGTCATACAAATATTACTTGGGGAAAATCTAGTATTATTAATTTAAAAACAAGACAAATAAAAATAATGGATTTTAGAAAAGAAGAAATGGCAGAAATTGTTTCATAAGACTTTTTATTTCTCAAAAGGATAAAATATAAATAAAAAAATACATTTTAGAAAAAAAGAATAGGTTACTCAATAGTGACCCATGCGTATTGTTCTATCTTATAATAATTCTTTAGGTTTGTCACTGTTACCCCATTTATTTCTACAGACTCTCCATGTTTGACGCTTTCTGTGTCTCCTATTGAAGTTCCTTTATTAAATACAGTGACTTGGATATATCCATTTGTTCTACTTTCTTCTAAAAGAATATCTTTTGTTCCTATTGTACGCTTTTCATTTTTTTGGATAATATATTCATTTTCCCCTAGTTCTAATTTTTCTATTTTCAAAGTTACATATTTTTCTTCTTGATAATTATCTTGTATTTCCCAAATCATAATCTTTACGTCTTCTATAATTTCTTCTGTTTTTGTTTCTTTTATTCCTGTTTCTGTATCTCCAACAGTAATATCTATTTGAGGATTAAGATAAATCTTTTCCAGTGTTATTGATTTTCCTAAAATCTCTTTTGTGTCCCCTTCATAAAAATCATAGTATGGGGCAGAGATTTCTTCTGTTTCTATTACTTCTGGTAATTCCTCAATAATGGAATCATTTGTGACTGCTTCAAGTTCTACTTTTGGTGCAGAACAGCCTACAAGAAAGAGTAGGAGGAGTATTGCGATGACTTTTTTCATATTTTTCTTTATTTTTTTCTTTCTTTTAAACCTTTTGTCTTCTAGAGCTTTTAATCTCTATTTTAGAACCTTAGAAAAGTTAATTAAAATACCTTTTTCTTCTTTCTTTATGGCTCCTTATAGTTCCCGTGTTGCAGGTATTTTTGATTCTTTACAAAAGGAAGTTCTTTATTGTTATGAGATTGCAAATAAAACCAAGACTTTAGGCTATGATCCTGATACTTTTGTTAAAATACCTTTAGCAAGAAACATGGCTGAGAGAGTAGAAGGTCTTATTGCATCTGTTGCTCCTGAAGTTTTAGGAAAAGGAATTCCTGATAGAATTCAACAATTGGAAAAACAGTATGGAAGCCAGGATTGGAGAGTTGCTTTAGTTATTGCAGAGGAAGTAGCAAAGGAAAAATTCTGTAGTTTCGATACGAAGAAAAAAGCAATTGAAATTGGAATACGGGTTGGATTTGCATATGTAACTGTTGGGGTTGTTTCTTCGCCATTAGAGGGTTTTATTGAATTACAATTCCGAAAAAGAAAAGATGATGGGAAAGAATATTTTGCTTTAATTTATGGAGGGCCTATTCGGAGTGCAGGAGGAACTGGGGCTTCTGTTTCTGTGCTTATTGCTGATTATGTACGGAAGAAGTTAGGGTATGCTGCATATGATGCTACAGAGAAAGAGGTGAAGAGAGCATATACAGAACTTTGTGATTATCATGAGCGTGTTACAAACCTTCAATATTTTCCTTCAGAAGAGGAAATTACCTTTCTTGTACAACATTTGCCCATACAAGTTGATGGAGATCCCTCAGAAAAATATGATGTGAGTAATCATAAGGATTTAGATCGAAGAGTTTCTAATAAAATTAGTAATGGTTTTTGTTTAGTAACTGCAGAATGTTTGAGTTTGAAAGCTCCTAAAGTTTGGAAACAATTAGCAAAATGGGGAAAGGATATGGATTTAGAACAATGGGATTTCATGGATGCTTTTGTGAAATTGCAGAAAGAAGTAAAAGCACGAGGAGCAAAAGTTGATTCTCCAGTTATAAAGACAGAGAAAGTTAGTCCAGATACAACCTACATTAAAGATATTGTTGCGGGTAGACCTGTGTTCGGTTATCCTTTACGAAATGGAGGGTTTCGATTACGATATGGAAGAGGGAGGACATCTGGGTTTTCTTCTGATTGCGTCCATCCTGCTACTATGGTTGTGGTTGATAAATTTATTGCAGTTGGTACACAATTCAAAACAGAAAGACCAGGAAAGTCTACAACTTTGAATGTATGTGATAGTATTGATGGGCCTATTGTTCGTTTGAAGAATGGCGAAGTTCTTCAATTAAAAAGTTATGATGAGGCCTTACATTTTTTGAAGGATATTGACGAGATTATTTATCTTGGGGATATTCTTATTAATTGGGGGGATTTTCAGAATCGAGCACACAAGTTGCTTCCTTGTGGATTTGTCGAAGAGTGGTGGGTGTATTATGCACAAAAGGTGTTTAATACAATTGGATTAGATAAGGAATATCTTGACAAATTGTATGCTTTTCCTATGAAGACTGCAGTTTCTCTAGAACAAGCAGAACAGTTCTCAAAATTAGGAGTACCCTTACATCCTCAGTATATTTTTTATTGGAATACTTTGAAGAAAGAACAATTTTTACAGTTGTATACTGCGCTACAACATGCTGTGATTAAAGAGAATAAAATTCTTCTTGCTGATTTTTCTGTGAAACGATTTATTGAACTCATTGGTTGTCCACATAGTGTTGCTGCGCAAGAATATTTTTTTATCTTTGGGGATAGTGCTAGAGCATTACTTTTGAATCTCGGAAATTTCCAAAAAAATCCAGAGGGGGATACTGTTCTCGCAATGGTTAATTCTCTTTCTTTGTATGAGATCAAAGACAAATGTGGATATTTTATTGGTGCGCGTATGGGAAGGCCAGAAAAAGCAAAAATGCGAAAGATGATTGGCAGTCCACATTTATTATTCCCTGTAGGAAATGAAGGGGGGCGTTTGCGTTGTTTTCAGAGTGCATTAGAAACAGGAAAAATTACTTCACAGTTTCCTATGTATACTTGTGGAAAATGCCAGAATGAGACTATTCTTCAAATGTGTGAAAAGTGCGGAAGTAAAACACAAAGAAAGTGGTATTGCAGGCAATGTAATAAAACTATTTTAGAGGAAATTTGTCCTTATCATGGAAAGGCTGGGGCAGGAGTGACTCGGTCTCTTGATATCAAACATTATTTTTACAAAGCTTTAGAAAAAATGGGTTCACGGCAATATCCTGATCTCATTAAAGGTGTGCGAGGGATGAGTAGTGTAGAAAAAATTCCAGAACATTTGATTAAAGGAATATTGCGCGCAAAGTATACTCTTGGTGTCAATAAAGATGGAACCGTTCGTTATGATATGATTGAGTTGCCTTGTACGCATTTTAAAGCAAAGGAAGTGGGGACTTCTCTTGAAAAGTTGAAAAGTTTAGGATATACTCATGATGTGTATGGAAAAGAATTATTTTCTGATGATCAGATTTTAGAGTTATTCGCACAAGATGTTATTTTGCCTTCTTGTCCCGAAAGCCCTGATGAAGGTGCTGATGAAATACTTTTTCGTGTTGCAGGATTTATTGATGAAGAATTGGAAAAGTTATATGGGACTTCACCTTATTATTCTTTGAAGTCTAAAAGAGATCTTGTTGGGCATCTTATTGTTGCAATGAGCCCGCATACATCTGCAGGAATTGTTTGTAGGATTGTTGGCTTTTCGAAAGTGCAGGGCTTGTTTGCGCATCCCCTTCTTCATAGTATTATGAGGAGAGATTGTGTCTATCCCACAACTGAGTTGATTATTAAAGATACAAAAGGTGTACAAAAAGTTTTTATAGGAACTTATGTTGATGAACTTATTTCTCGTGGTGCTATAACGAAAAAGATAGATATGGTCGGGACGTTGTCTGTAGAGAACATTGATAATGTTGTTGTTTATGGTGTAGATTCAGAAACATTTTTGTTGAAAGAAAAGAAAGTGAAATATTTTATTAAGGGTCCTCTTGAAAAAAATTGGGTAAAGCTAACTTCACATAATAAAAGAGAGTTTATTATGACACCGAATCATGATTATCTTACTTTTTCTGAAGGAGCATTTATTACTAAGAAAGCAAAAGAAGTTACAGTTAAAGATGCCTTTATTTCTTTATCTTCTGAAAAAAACCCTTTCCTTGGAGATAAAAATGTTTATCAAGAATTTACTGAACAAATGGGTGATATTTATGTAGAATCCTTATTAGATGTTTCTTTGTATTCTTCTGAGGCTCATAGTTATTGTTTAGATGTAGAAGTAGAATCTCTGATTGATAAAAATGTTTTATGGGGTGATAATATTCTCAATTTACGTTGTGATGGCGATGAAGCAGGATGTATGCTGCTCTTAGATACACTTTTAAATTTTTCACAGAAATATCTTCCAAATACACGAGGGATTACACAAGATGCTCCACTGGTTCTTACAGGACAGTTGATTCCTTCTGAAGTTGATGATATGGTGTTTGACATGGATATTGTTGATCGCTATCCTTTGGAGTTGTATGAGGCTGCAGCTGAATATAAGAATCCTTGGGATGTGAAAATTAAGAAGTTAGGGGATACTTTAGGGACAGAAGCACAGTATGAAGGTATGATGTTTACGCATGATACAGATAATTTTAATGCTGGTGTGTTGTGTAGTGCATATAAGATACTTCCTACTATGAAAGAGAAGGTTCTTGGGCAGATGGAAGTTGCACGTAAATTACGCGCTGTTGATGTAGATGATGTTGCGAAATTAGTTATTGAAAGACATTTTCTTAGGGATATTAAAGGAAATTTACGGAAGTTTTCTCAACAGACTTTTCGCTGTGGGAAGTGTAATGAAATTTATAGGCGGCCTCCTTTAGCTGGATTATGCAAGTGCGGGGGAAAATTAATGTTTACTATCTCTGAAGGTTCTATTGTGAAATATTTGGATCCTGCAATGGATTTGACTGTGAAGTATAATTTGCCCCCTTATTTGAAACAGACTCTTGTGCTGTTGAAGGATAGAATTGAAAGTGTGTTTGGAAAAGAAGTAGAGAAGCAGGAAGGGTTAGGGAAGTGGTTTTAAATCACTCCTATTAATTGTTTGTTATTATTTTCATTAGTGAAGAGTTTCATTCCTTTAGGAAGATTTTTCTTTATGAGTTCTTTTTCTCTAAGGTCTACATTATAATGACTATATATTACTACACATTCTAATGCGTTTTTTGGTATTGGAATATCGCAGATCAATTGGTTTATTGATGTATTCATTGAACCTTCATAGTTTTGAATCTTATATTTAGTTAAAAAATTCCACCAAATCTTATCATCATTTAAAAGGGCTACTGTTGCATGATCTTTAAAATGTTCTTTTACATTTTTCTTTATCCAACTATTTTTGATAACAAACCTAATATGTCCCCAGATTGTATTACAAGCTAAAATCTCTTTGAAATCAATACCAGTAAGACAAATTTCTTTGTCACTGTACCAATTTATCTCTCCTGTTTCTGTGCTAGGCCTAATCCCTTCTATAAGAATTTTTAAGGCCCGTTCTAATGTGTTTGTTTCATGAATAATAATTAATTCTTTAGGATCCACTTCATTTTTATTCTTCTAGAAGTTAATAATATTTATGGTTTTAAAGGATGAAATTTAAGAAAAAAATAATAAATTAAGAATTTTACAATAATGTTTTAATTTTTTCTATGTGCTCTGCAACTTTATTGCCACACTCAGTTAGTTCAATCGTTTTAATTCTTCCATTTTTTTGGAAACTTACTAAATTTGATTTTTCCATTTCTTGAAGGATCTTGACAGCATGTGAGTACGTACAATCAACTTCTTTTGCAAGAACAGAACCATATTTGTTCTTTGTGTTTTGTCTAAGTGCAACTAATATCATAGCAGGCTTTCTTCTGAAGAAAACCTCAAAAATTTCTTTTCCTTTTTTTGGCATTTTTTCTCCCATTTCACCCACTCTTTCTAAGAATATATTGCGTAATATGAACGTTCTATATAAGCATTGTGTTGTAGCTATTGTAGAGTGGTCTTGGTACTAGAGAGAAATATATTTAAATCTACAAGAAATTATTTTTTCTATGATTGATATTTATTTGCTTCGTGAGAACCCTTCTTTGTTTGAAAAGAGCTATACACG
>DUFP01000016.1 GCA_013331795.1 Nanobdellota archaeon | reverse complement strand
ACGTTAGTTTCAATTTTTACATTGCCTCAAGAGGTTCTTTCCTTTGGAAAACCGATGCTTTTTGACGGGACTGACTTCGTTAAATCGACAAAAGAAAAAACGGAAGAAATTGCTCGGCAACTGTCCTCTAACGTTGATTTAACGGCTCACAAGTTCGCCAAAATTTTTACTTTCTTAATGATGATGGGGAGTTCCGTAACTAACGATCAAAACGACCTTCATTAAATTCTTTGATTGCTTCTAACTCGAGCGGACTTAATCCAGGTGCTATCGGCTTTACATACTTTGTCGTATTTCCTGGAAGTTCGCACATCTTCAAAAAATATTTTGTCGCTGATTCTCTAATTCTTTCAGTAGGATGAGTTAACGGTGAGGGAAGTGCTGTAAAATCTAAAGACTGAAACGCTTCTGGATGTTCTAACAAACTTTCAACTGCGTCTAAATGCTCGGGACTTCTCCAACCATTGTTCCCTGGAATAAAATCTTTTGAAACATGAGGGCGAGGAACTGCTCCATATGCTCCTACAACCATTCTGGTTACTTGATACGCAGCTCCAAGAGATTCTTCTGTATCTGCTGTCGGGTGCCCAAAAACCATTAATATTTCTGGCGTCATCCCAAAATCTTCTCTCGTTGACCTAATCGCCTCTAAACATTTCTCTTCTGTATTATGTCCTTTCTTAACTGCTGTCCACACTTCTTTAGTCCAACCATCGACACCAAAACCAACGGTATTAAAACCAGCATTTACCAATTCTTCTATACTTTTAGGCATATTTTCTCTTGCTCGCAAAAATGAATCAACCGTAGCCAAACCACGAAGAGCAATCTTAAAATTTGGATTTTCTTGCTGAACTTCCTGTACAGCATACGCAAATCTGAGCAGTTGAGTGGGCGTTTGGAATACATCAAGATTGGACATATATAATTGCAGTTCACCTAAACCAAATGATTTTGATTTTCCTACCAAATATGATAAATCTGCTTTTATAATACTCGGATCTCTGTATGATTCTTTTACTTTCGTAGTTTGTCCTGTTGCTGGGTCTCTGTAAGTTCTAACAGCAGCACAAAAATCACAGGAAAACTTACATCCTTGAGAGACGTAAAGAGAAAATTCTCTGGAAAGATATTCTTTCATAGCCCCATCACCTAACCGTTCATATGCTGGAATAAGTGAAGTTTTCTCCGGCGAAATCAATGCTTTTTCATCTATACCAAGAACTTTCGTTAACATAGAATCATCATTTCCGTTATGGGTTGAACTACCAAATAATCGCTCTAATTTGTTTTGGCTTAACCCGGAAACAACTTGTCCTCCAACGAGAAATGTTTTCTCTCCTTGTTCTTGCCTGATTCTTTCTTGTAATTTTATCACTTCTGGAATATACGGAGCACCCAATAGATTAAATCCTACATAATCAGAAGATACTTCCAGGGGTTTTATATTTTCATCATGAAATGTAACATCTACTCCAGCATTGAGTAGTCTAGCTCCTACTGTGAGCAGTGAGGTTGGCATATAAATGTGCCCTATTCCCTCTTTGGGTGCATAATTGTGTCTTGGTTGCACTAGATTTATTTTCATAACTACGGCATAGTAACATAGGATATAATAAACTTCTTTTATAATTTTGACCGTTTTATAGAAATATTTATATAGAAATACAACTTATGGCTATAAAATGGAGAATGTTAAGCTAGATTTGACGGATAGGAAGATATTAGCCGAGTTAGATAAGAATTGTCGTATTTCAAACTCTACACTAGCCAAAAAAGTGAATAAGTCCAGAGAAGCGGTAAAATATCGAATCCAACAATTACAAAAAAGAGGGATTATTGAGAAGTTTATTACCTCAATCAACCCTAATAACTTAGGGTACTATATGTTTAAAGTTTATCTTAAGCTTGAGAACATCCCGGAAGAACGAGAGAAATTCTTTGAAGAGTTGAAAAAGAGCCCAGATATTTACTGGATGGGAATTTCGGATGGGGCTTTTGATCTTGTTTTTGCTATCTTATCAAAAAGCATTCCTGAATATTTTACAAAAATAAATTATCTTCTTTCGAAATGGCAGCATCTGGTTATAAGTAAGATTTTAGGAACAATGGTTGACACTCGACAATATAATAAAAAATTCTTTACGGATGCAAAAGATAGCCAATATGTTATTTTTGGAGGAGATGTTATTCAAAATGAAATTGACGAGTTGGATTCAAAAATATTAAACATTTTAGCAAATGACGCAAGAATTCCCTTAGCTGAGCTGGCAAGAAAAGTTCATTCTACTATTGAAATTGTGCGAGGTAGAATTAGAAAGTTAGAACAAAAAGAGATTATTTTATCATATAGAACAGCAGTTGACTTAAACAAATTAGGATTAGAATTTTTCAAAGCAATAATCTACTTTAGAACATTGTCAGAGAAAGATGAAAAAGCATTATTTGAATGGATGAAACGCCATCCTAACTCCTTGTATTATATTAGAAGTTTAGCGCCATGGGAGGTCGAATTTGAATTTGCAGTTGAAAGTTATCAACATTTTAACAAAATAATTAATGATCTCAGACAGCACTTCCCTCACGTAATCAGAAACTACGAACATCTCATTATGATATATGAAACATGGATGCCCGCGTATCAAGAAATGTTAAAAGCGAATTTACATTAACGGAACTCCCCCATAAAAAATAGTCTGCTACGCAGGAAAGTTATATCAGTTAAGAAAGTAAAAACTGCGTCAGTCCCTAAAGCATCGGCAATGTAAAAACTCTTCGTCGTTTCACTCCTTGTCCTCCCCACTCCGCTCGGAGATTTTATTAACGATAATTTTAGTCCTCGCTCGTAGGTCGGAGAAACTAACAGGAATTTTACGGTTCCGCAATTTTGAGCCTCTCCTCTAAAGGGCAAAACCCCCTCAAAATTGCTCCACCAAAATTCTATTTTTCCAGCTCTGATTTCAGCTCTATCGGATTTTCCAGCTCTGTTCGCTTCGCTCACGAGGGAAAAACCGAACTTCGTTAAATCGCATATGTTATCTGTAATTCCAGAGGTCGCCGAAAGATTAATAATCGCTTTAATATTAACAAATATTATGGTTGGAAAAGGAATAAAAGAGTATTTTAATCTTCCAGAGGAATACTTTTCGCATAGGGGTCCAACGGTTGATTTGATTGAGGAACTTGAAGAAAAATGGTTCTTAAATAATATAAAAATCAACCGTCAAGATGTTGTTTTGGACTTTGCTTGTGGTTTAGGAAGATGGACTAAAAAACTATCTCCAAGAGTTAGAAAAGTATACTCAATAGATATTTCTCCTAAACCCCTAAGCTCTTTAAAAAAACAAAAATTAGAAAATATAAAAATAATTATTGGCAGCGATGAGAAACTAATTCATTTCAAAGAATATTTTGATAAGATAATTTTTGCCCAAGGGCTTGAATTTTATTCTAGTCCAATTACTCTATTAAAAAAACTTAGATATTCTTTAAAACAAGGAGGAGAATTATTCATCTCAACTTGGACTCCTGTTTTGATAAAAGATATTAGAGGATTGAAGTTAGAAAAAGATTATGTAATTGTTCCCAGACTAATAGACAATAAAAAAATAGAGGTCTTTTGTAAATTGAGAACAAAAAATGAAGTAAAGAATCTTTTACAAAAAACAGGATACAAAAAAGTCCAAGTTGAATTTTTAAGTATTGATGCAAAATCGCTACCAATGAAGGTGAAAAAATTATTTACTAAAAAACCTTCTGGAAGATTAAATGTATTGGTTATAGCAAAAGCGATAAAATAGTGGCGACCTCTGGAACTCTGCGGTTTGCTTTGCAAATCCTCGCCACGCTGCGCTCTCACTTTGTTCGGGACAGATAACAGGGCCCGATGTTAAACTCAATCGAGAAAGAAGGCTAACGAACGGATAGGGAACATTTCTAAACGACAAAACAGTGGGAGTTCCTTATTCCTTGCTTTTATCTGTGAGTTTCTTTTTTTTATCTGTTATAGAAAGATAGTTTTGTTTGGTTGTTACTGAGCGACCTAATTCTTTTTCAGCTTCTATCCTAGCATTTCCTGCGACTTTTCCGCCTCTTTTGGCAACATTTTTGCTTTTATCAAAAGTCTCTGGTTTTTCATCCTGTGAAAGTTCTGTTGTCATACGTNNAAAAATTAGCTCTAAATCATTCATATGATCTCTTAGATTAGCTTTTGATTGTTTTGGCAGATTTTTGAATTTCTTGTACTCAGTTGGAGTCATTCCGAATGTTGCTTTAGAAATTTCTGCTGTAAGAATAGCAAAATCTTTTTGTTCTTGAATACCTCTTTCTTTCCATTCATCTGTTAAGTTTTGCCTTATAGCAATACCTCTTAATCTCTTATCAATCCAATCTTGAGGATAGCCCTTAGCAGAGTAAATTCCTTTCATTCTTTCCTGTGCAAGTTCAGGGTTTTCTATCTCATCAATTCGTTCTTTTCCTACTTCTGCCAGCCATCTCTTGAATGGTTCAGCATTTTTACTTGGAATTGACTGGATAAGCCGAAAAACGTCTTTTGTGTTACCAGCAAGAACTTGTCTATTTTTGCCTGTTTCAGTCAGCATTTCTACATGGGGACAATTTGTCCCTAGGTAGCTTCCAAGCTCTTCATCTCTTTTACGCAGTTTTTTCAGATAATCAGTTGGATTAACACTATCTGTTAAAGCTTGGACTATATCAACCAAAGAATAATGCCACTCATCTTTAAACCAGCTTCTTCGTATTTTCTTACTTTGGAATACGACTAATGCTTTATCGGAGTCTGTCATTTTTCAGAAGCACCCCAACTAAATTTTAATAAGCCTAAATTCACTTCAAAACTAAAATTTTTCTTAAATTCTAGTTGATCTTCAACAGTATTTATGCCTAATGGAGTTATTTTCTTCAAAATAAAATGTTGAACTCCTTGATGATTGCCCATAGTTAAAACAATATCTATTGCACGTATCTCTTTTAGATATTTGACTGCTCTGTCTATTCTGTTACCTTCCCATTTTGTAGTTTCTAATAACTTTTCTGGATTAACAGAACCTTTGTCATTTACATAGAAATCATACATAAAAAGTAAAATTTCTCCAGCATCTGATTTTATTGTCATTGTACACACCCTTTCATTTCAGTATGAATACATTGTTTTGAAGCTGAATCATAAGAGTCCGCAGAACATTTATTATTATCATCACAATTAGGACAATCAGAAGTGCCATACTCCCCACTTTCACATATTCCATTGCCTTTACAATTCAGTTTTAATATGTTCATGCATTCTTCTGCAAGATTTAAAGACAAATCTGCATTTTTAGCGTACATTGCTTTTGCCGTCTCATTCTTTTCCTTTTTGATGAGCCTATCCTGAAGATACTGCGTAAAGTTCTTCTGAGCTTCTTTTATTCTTTCTTTACCTATCATTTATATCATCTCGTAGTAGGTTTCTATGCCATATAAGATAATGTTATTTTTTAAAGCTTCCTGTCCGACATTGGATTTCTTAGCATCAACCATTTCTAAAAATTGTTTTTCAGAAAATACTAGCTCATGTATCGACAAGGGCAAAGATTTTGCTGCCCGATGGACGTCTTTTTCGAATAACTCTTCTTTTCCATCTGGAACAATAAACATTAAATCAATATCCGAATTCTTGGTTTGTGTTTTCTTTGCATAAGACCCAAAAATAAGAAGCATGTAACATTTTGATTTTAGCGTATTTTTAAAATCATTAAGCATTACTGCCAAATTTTTATCTTTTAATATTTCTTTTCTTCTGTTGTATTCAGCTTCAAAAATAAGCGGATGCACTTGTGAGATTAATTTGACGCCCTCCCATGCGTAAAGGCACATCCAGTTGCAAAATGCAACTGAATTATGGGATTTCTGGCGAGAAAATCTTAATGAGTATAAGGTTTGTATCTATTAAATTTAGAACATTTCTACAGAGCCTCTTTGTAGAAAATTATTTAAAGATAAAGACCATCATTTTTAGAGAAGTGAATAAAACAAAAAGCTATGAATGGATCCTTCGCATAGGAATTTTTGGATCTTTTCTCGGTCATGGCATCTTTGCACTCGCTGTAAAGCAATCATGGATTCCCTATCTCACAGCTGTAGGCTTCTCTGAAAGCACTGCAGCAGCTCTTTTACCATTGATAGGCACCTTGGATATTCTCGTTGCACTTTTTGCTTTATTCTGGCCATTACGAATTGTCCTCATCTGGGCAACAATATGGGCCTTTGCAACAGCACTTATTAGACCTATCGCAGGAGAACCAATTTGGGACTTTGTAGAACGTTCTGCAAACTGGGCAGCACCTTTAGCACTCCTTGCAATACAAGGATTCCCAAAAAAGGCAAAAGATTTTTTGAAAAAATAACATTCCTTGTCCAAAACCCTTAAAAATCCTCACTTCATAAAGAAAAGAATGAAAATCCTTGCATTCTCTGATACACACCTGCATAAAAAAGCCTTAGATCTTATTAAAGAAAATGCAAAAAATGTAGATTTTCTTATTTGTGCAGGAGATATTTCCTGGTTCAGTCATGGCCTCAAAGAGGTATTAAAGGATTTAGATACGAAAATAACGAAGCCCATCTATATTATTCCAGGAAATCATGAAGAAGGATCAAATCTAGAAGAAATTTGTAAAAATTTAAAGCATATTATATATATGCATAAAAAAGCAAAAAAAATAGGGGATTATATTTTTTTCTTCTGGGGTGCTGGCGGTTTCGCAGAAATAAATAAACCCTTAGAAAGTGCAATGGGTAAATTCAAGGAAAAAATAAAAAAAGAAGACAAAATTATTTTTATTACACATGGCCCACCATACAATACAGAATTAGATTTCCTAGACTGGGCAGGACATGTAGGCTGTAAATCACAAAGAAAATTTATTCAAGAAATAAGACCTATTTTGCATATCTGTGGGCATCTGCATGAAAACTTTCATAAAAAACAGCTCATAAACAAGACACTGATTCTCAATCCAGGCCCTGAAGGAACCATTGTGGAGCTGTAAAATGCTATTGGACCTTTTCATAAATAACAAAATAACAGCATTCCAAACAGAATCTCTAACACCATTCATCATTTTCATCACAGAGATCATAAGCCCAATAAAACTCCTCTTTCTTTCTTTTCTCCTTCTTGCTTTTCTTGCATATAAAAAAAGATACCAGGACATTTTCTTTGTAAGCATAGCAATAATAGGTGCTGTTGTATTAGAATTGCTCATCAAAGCACTCGCACAAAGAGCACGGCCAGAAAATGCTTTGATAGAAACAAGCACATATAGTTTTCCAAGTGGCCATGCAACGCTTGCAATCGTATTCTTTTCTTTACTCATTTATCTCTTTGGAAAGAATATAAAAAATACTTTTATTCGTTGGAGTTTCATAGCAGGAAACATCTTCTTGATTCTTCTCATTGGCTATACAAGAATATATTTGAACGCACATTGGTTTACAGATGTTATCGCAGGTTTTGCTCTAGGACTCCTCTGGTTTTCTTTTGTGATCATACTCTGGAAGAAATAAGCGAAGCACAGCTAGGACAAAAACAAAAAAAGAATTTCACCTCTTCTTCTTTGTCTTGAGTTTCATCTTCAGTTTCGGCTTTTTCCGAACAAGCGTTTTCACCCGCTTTTTTGAAGGGATTTTCTTCTTGGAAACTAGCCTGTGTACAACAACGCTATGCGTTGCAACACGAGGCACCCGCACTAAAACCATAAAAATACCTAAGATATAATATTATAAAAAGATTCCTATACTAAAATACTAAAGAAACAAAGCTCTTTTCTTCTGAAGAAGCCACTTCTGAAGATGTATAGTAATTCAAAATCTCCCCTTGAGGAACACTAAGCTGTTGAAGAATCTCCATTCCTAAAAGAAGCGCTCCCTCACCAACAAAATGAAGTTTATGCTTCTCTAAAGCATGTGCAAACCCTTCTGTGTCAAAATGAAGAATATATTTGAGAAGTTGTTTATCATATCCAAAATAATTTCCCTCACTATCAGCAACAAAATTTCCTCCACAAAAATCAGAAGCAATAATAACAACAATATCTCTTTTAATCTTCACTAAAGCTTCAGCAAGCTGATGAAGATTCTGACATCGAGGCACAATAAGAGGAAGAATTTTTAATATTTTCAACCTATCCCGAGATGCTTCTTGAAGAAATGGTATTTGTATTTCCAAAGGGAATTCAGGATTTTCTTTCAAGACAGAAACAAAACCTGTAGCAAGCAAAGCATCTGCAAAAGCAGTATCAAGAGAACAAACACCAAAAACAGTTTCAAAAGAATCTTGGGCAAGCATGGCCTTGTCATACAAACCCTTTGTATCAGGAAGAAGAAGAACATAACACTCAGGAAAATAATGTTCAGAAAGAAGTTTATATCCCCATGCCATTCCAGGACCAGCAAGAGCATAAGGAGAATGAGGAACAAGAATACCATAAACACGTTCTGTATCTTTTCTTTTCCCAGGCATTTCCCCAGGTCCTAAACGATGCGTATAAGAGCGATGAATCTGATGAAGAAGAGGCATATACTCCTTTTCATAAAAGATTCCTGAATATTGTGCTTTCATAGAAAAAATAGGAAAAACATCCTTTAAAAGAATTGCTGAGATGAAAACACAAAATATTTGAAGGAGAAATACAAAGAAAAGAATATGAGTTTCTTCCAACTTTTCTGTAAGTTCCTTTTATCTATTGCCTTTGATGTAACAGATTTCTTTCTGGGGAGAATTCCTGGCTTTGGAACAGTTTTTGATATTGCAGGAGGATTTTTAGGTCTATGGCTATGGGGTCTTCCTGGAGGATTACAATTTTTAGAAATTTTAGACATTACTGATCAATTAGATAGCTTTGTCCCAACAATGACTTTAGCAGGCATACTTAGCCTTATAACAAGAGGCAGCCAGTAAAATGTATAAAAGAGCATTTTTTCTATAAAATGAGTATAATGCTATCCCATGATAGGAATATTTCAATGGCCATAATAAATGCTCTTCTTATGGAAACACCACTAATAAGTTAATACAACCGAAACATTTATATAGGAGTTCTATAGTATACTATGTAATCACCTCTTTTTCCCCAGGAAGATACTCTTCGGAGTATCTTCCCAGGGTTATTAAAAACAAAATAAGCTATATTTCTTACATACATTCTTTAAGAATGTAGGAAAAACTCTCAAAAATGGAAGCATAACAATTTCTAAAGAAAAACTTTTGTATGCTAACAAAAAAAGAGGAGAAAGAATTTATTTGCTAAAAACAGTGTATCCGCACTTTCCGCACGTTTGTCTATCTTTGTGTCGTGCAAGAAAAGTTCCTGGTCCACACTTTGGGCAAAAACCATCGCCAACACCACTTTTATATCGTGCATATTTTTTACTAGAAATCTTATTTTTTATTTTTTTTACAGCCATGATTATTCAGCTCCTTTTTTTGCTTCAGCTTTTGCTTTTTCTTCAGCAGCTTTCTTTGCAGCTTCTACTTGTTTTCTTTCTACTTTTTTTAATTTTTCTAAGCGCAATAATTCTTCTCGTGTTTTATAGATATGTACAATGACTTTTGCTTTGGGAAAACCATAGCTTTGATACACATGCCGAATAGCAATAAGATCTTTCTGTATTTTCAACTTTGAAGCAATAATATCTTTAAATTGAAGAATAGAAGGCGTAGCCCCTCCATCATATGTAACCATAACACTAACTCTTTGCCTATTCAATAAAGGCACTTCTATTTGTTTTTGTATTTCTATTTCCATTTATCTTACCTTAATCGCATATTCTCCTTTAACAGTAATACCCACTTTTTTTGCAATTTCAGATTTTTCTGCATCGAGAATAGTAATCCTCCCTTTCCATGTTTCTGTAAAATTACTAGTATGGCAAAGAAGGCATTCTTGCCCCTCAACAAAAATCCTGCATTTTTTACAAACTTTTTTCATTCTTTCTTACCTTTTTTACTTTCCTTTTTCATATCTTCTTCAATCCAAGACAATGCACCAAGACGATGCTGTCTCATGGTTAAACCTATTTTTGGATTAGAAACATCTTTATAACTCACTGCAATAATACGTGCACGACAAAGATCCCCTACTTTGAGATTTCTTTTTGTCTCTTTCCCAGTAAGAATATTACTCTTAGAGAAAGAAACAAAATCATCCATAGTTTGAGATACATGAATCATTCCATCAAGAGGCCCAATAGTAATAAAAGCCCCAAAATCAGTAATATCAGAAATTTTTCCTAAAATAACTTCACCAACCTCCGGTTTAAAGCTAAGAACACTAAATGTTGTGCTATAATATGCTGCTCCATCACCAGAGATAATCACTCCTTCACCAACTTGATCTACAGAGTTCACACCAATAACAACTCCTAAATCCTTAGAAATATATCCCTCAAATTTTCCTTGTAAAGAAGCTTTAATTGCTTTCTCAACAGGAAGAGAAAAGAGTTTTGGATCAACACGAACATGACCTTGGACTTTTATAGTATAATACATTTTTTCACTCCAATATTACATATTTTTTTTGTCTGATTGTTAAAATCCTTCTATTTTTTTTACGCAAACGCCGTTTAAGATCTTTATCAACAGTTGCAATTATATATTCATCTAAATCCACTAGGATATCATCAACAAGACGAGGATCTTTCGTGTGTAAAAGAGGAATTTTCTTAGCTTTTATAAGCTCTAATGCAGCTTTCGCTGTCCGTTTCTTTGAAAGTAAGGAGGTCTTTATAAGGTTTTCTACTTCATCGAGAGTCCTATCTATAATATAGAGCTCATATTTGAAATCACAAACCCTATCTATCTCTGCAAAGATATCAATATGCAATTCAAAGACAGACAATAAAAAATTTGTATCTAAAATAATTTTTTCCACAATTGTTAAGATTTATAAGCCTATTTAAAGCTTTTTATAAAGTATTTTCATTGGAGTAAAGGGTCAAATAGTTGTGAACTACCACGGGCTAAAGCCCGTGGCATCACGTGAGTTGCTATCTGCTTGAGCTACTGCTATAGTTGAAAAGTGTCATTTGTTGTTTATCTTGTTTTTCCCAATGTTTTGCTTGACCATCTTCAACATATTTCTTCACACTTGCTGCAGTAACTGTACCAACTGTCTGATAAAAATAGCCTCCTGACCAGAATTTTTTACCCCAAAGTTTTTGCCTAAAAAGAGACCTATGCCCTTTTCGCATTTTGTAACTAGAATATCCTTTCAATTTTTGCACTGCAGAAACAACACTCACTTTTCTGGTTTCTTGCAGAAACAAGTGAATGTGGTCAGAACCACATTCGATAGCACCAACATGAATCCCCAAACTTTTTGCAGCTTCAAGAAGGTAAGCAACAGTGAGCTCACGAGTTAGAGTGTCACGAAAAATATCTTGACGAAAGGCAGGAGTCAACTGAATATGCCAGTTTGACTCTCCAAGACAGTGTGTACTAGATGGATAGGTTCCCATTTTTTTGCTCCTGAGCCGCGCGAAAAATTTTTAAGCTAGAAATAGTCCACACTAAATTGATGGTTAGGTGTGAGCTTCCGATTTGCCAAGCTCACACTTCTTATTATTCTATAAACAGAAAAACATTTCCATTCAGGTGTGCACGCCTGAAGGCTAACGACATTCAATCTCTAGACAAAAGTCCAGAGGGTTTCTGTCTCACACCTGTTCTAAACAATATCTTGAGCAGTCATCAATCACTGCAATCATTTTCCCTTTCTTTCCAAATTCACTATCATCAATATGCCACAAGGAGTTGACATGTTTTCTCTGAAATCTAACTCCAGAAGGGAGTTTTCTCCTATTTCCTTCTGTTCTAGTAAGCTCATGTTCTTTGAGCACTTCGAATCCCGCTATAGAAAATGCGTACCGTGCGGGATTCGAACCCATGACCTAAGGATTTCTTCTTGAATAAAAACTTCATTCGAAATGAAAAAGGGGTTGTTTATATAGTTGATGTGCCAATATTTCGAACATTTACGCGCCTCAACTATTCAGCAAAAGTGGTTTCCAAATGTTTTCTCATATAATCACTTTTGCTATATGTTTAATCTGATAATTCCATTACCATATTATTCGGTTTCATCCCTATTAGGGTAGCTACTTTGGCATAGTAAACATTTATAAATTGACTGTTATTCTCTATAAACATGTCTTTAGATGATATAATTGAACAATTAGGAAAAAATAATGAATCATTTACACATATTTTTCAACGTGATGATAAAAATATCCAAAGAATTATTAGTACAAAGAATGGAGAAACAAAATTACGTTCTATTGCAGGCATATCTGACTTCTTGTTTAAGAATGGATTTAATTCTTATCATTACTTTTCCATAGTTGTTGGTAAGGGTTGGGAAGAAAAGCTGGAATGG
>DUFP01000009.1 GCA_013331795.1 Nanobdellota archaeon | reverse complement strand
CCTTTGTCCTTCATCTTGTGGAGGACGTATTTGTGACACAGATTCTTCTTGAAAAGTATTTTCAGATAGAAAACCATCTTCAGGTGCAATATTTTGAGGAGCAATATTTTGCAAAGGTCCATCTTCTCTAGGACTCATAGCTTCAACTGCCCTCCCAGTTCCTGCAAAAACATTGAAACCAAAAAGAGAAATAAGATTTTGAATTGCTCTTCCAGTAGGAGCTGAAACTCCTCTTTCTCCTCTAGGAGACCCTTCTCCTTCTTGTCCTCTAGAAACAACTGGCGATTGTTCCGAACTTCCTAATGTGAAAATCACTTCACTCCCAGAAGAACTTCCTCTGTTTGCATATGCAGAAACAGAATCTCCAGAAATGGAAAATCCTTGAGCATTTCCATAAATTAAATAAGAAGAACCAGAAGAATCAACAAAAAGAAGTGATCCATCAGAAGAAGGACGAACAAGAAAATCACCTACAACACTTTCTTCTAAAATATTTGTACAAGTATATGTTTCCGCAGGACCACTATACTGAGGAATAAACTCATCCGGTGCTTGAACAAGATCTGATCGTAATTGTTGAATATTTCGTGCAAACTCTCCATTTCCTCCAGGAGGAGAACGAAGACTTCTCAAGTCATTTTCTGTTTTGCTTGCAAGAGACTCAAATTCTTGTAAAGATCTTTGAACTTCTCCATTCTGAGAAGATTGTTGAGAAAGTGTTTGATATCCATTTTGGATTCCTTGCACAGACTTTTCTCCACTTTTTGTTTTTGCTTTAAGATAACTAGTTTCAGAAATTTGCCCTCGTTCCTTTCGTTGATCCAAAAATTGTGACTCATCGAGAGCTTCCTGAACAATCTTCTTTTGAACAGAAGGATCATTACTCGTTTTAGATTGAACAGTATCAACAAGAGTATCAGCCCAGCCCAAAAAAGGATTATCACTCGTAATCCCACCAGAATTCATCTCTTCCTCCAGATTTTTTTGAGTTTCATTCACTGCAACAGTTTGAGCAACAACTTCTACAGTACCCTTTTTAGGACTACTGCAAACAGCATTTTCACAAAGAAGTGCACCTGAACACTCTTCATCACCAGTACAACTCTCCCCAACACCACCATATGCAAGAGCAAAAGGAAGGAAGAAGAGAATAAACACTAGGACAAAACCTCTTTTCATAGAGAAAGAAGCTATTTCCTAAATTTAAATACATTTCGAATACATGGGTCAAAATAAGAGGTAATGAATAACAACAATTTTTTTAAATCCTTAATTTTATACAACTAAAAAATGATGGAAGAAACATATGAAGCATTGGAAACAGATTGTTCTAATTGTGGACTAAAATTCAAGCTTATGGAGATGAAAATAAGTCCATCAACAAATTTAATGATATGCATTAATTGTTTTACTTATCCNNTAAAAAGCCTCAGGAGAGATTTGAACTCCCGACCTGTAGTTCTTTTGAAATAAACTCATACAAAACTACTGCTCTACCAGCTGAGCTACTGAGGCATAGGAAAAAAGAAAAATTGGAACCTTAAAAAGATTTCTACTCACAAACGAAAGCCCGCATTTCTACTGCAGATACAGGATAGATTGTTTTTAGCTCAACTTTCAAATCCTTATATATATCACCCATAAGGATTTTATTGACAAATTCATTAAAGCTAGTTTCTTGAGCTACTTTTACAAAATACTCTCGAGCAGCAAATCGTAAAGAAGTAAGCAGACTATGCTGTACATTGTCCTTAACAAGAATCATAGGCTTTAAACGAACTTTAACATCATCTTTAGTCGTGACAACAAAAGAATCGTCAACTCTCTTTTTCGCCCTTTTTACTATTCTCTTGACATGAGGTGGAAGAATTTCCATGCTTACAAGTTCAGTAGAACAAGTATTCCCTTGCACTTCAGTAATCTTAAATCGTACTTCCATACTCTGTTTTTTGACAGAACGAATAACTGTACCTAAATTTGTTTTTATTCCTCTTCCTTTCAAAGACTCGGGTTCAGCAGCCAATGTTTCTCCAAAAACAACATTATTGAAAACTTTTGGAGCTTGTACTGCATACCATCGTTTCTTAATAACAGAAACTCGTGCTTTTTTTGTGATAACTTTTTTTGCCATTTTATTCTAAATATAATTTTGCTTGTGTTCTATCATATGTCCAGTTCTCAGGAAGAACTTTCTTTGCCTTATAATATGTTGCTAATCGTTTAATCTTAGATTCTGTAAGCTGCACTCCTCTATGAGCAACCATATCATGTTTATTGCTTTCCATATGCTTCATCTCAGCAATATTTTTTTTGATAAGTGCAATAAGATCCTCAGGTATTTTCTTCCCTAGTTTCTTTTCTTTGATAACTTGCATAATAGTTTTGCCAAGAAGAGCCTTTACAGATGGAATACCATACGAATCTCGTAAGATAATTCCAATAAGACTAGAACCTTTTTCTTGCTTTGCTAATTTCACAATTAATTGTTCTACTTCAGCCGGTTTGTACGTCACCCAACTTGGGACAGTCTTATCCATAGGTTTATGACTACCTGCTTTTCCTCTGCTCTTCGAATATAATTTTGCCATTGTTTAAAATAATGGAGAAAGAGTATTTCTCCGGTATAGTCATGTTTTCACATTCCTATCCATTGTCTATAGGGAAAAATTCATGATATATAAAGCTTTCTCTAGCCTAATTTCTCCCCTGCTTCTTCAACTCCCAATAATCAAAAGGCCTATCCTGAAACAAATGCTTGCATTTCACAGAATTATCAAGATAAAANNGGCTCTTCCCAAATTTCAGAATCCAATAAATATCCTGTATGATCCCAATCTCCAATTTCTTTAGAAAACACCCAAGCAAAAGGCATTACTTTAACTTCCCCTCCAATATCATGTGGCCCAAAAAACATTGCAGAGACAACATCTTTATCATGTTCCATAAGCTTTTCAATAGTATCTTTAGGTGGAATAACATCAGAATCTAAAATAAGCAAGTAGTCATATCCATCATCTAAAACCTTTTGTCGTATTCTATTATGGTCTCGTGTCACCATATCTCGTATTCTATGTAAATGTTCACTCTTTTCTACAGTAAAACCATCTGCAAAAACTCTCTGAAAAAAACGCATTCCCTGAGAATTATCTACCAAAAAAATATCCTTCCTAGGATACGTCAAACCTTTCAAAGCTTTAGAAAATTCTGGATAACAATATTCATACCATTCACAAACTGGCGCTGCTACTAATACTTTTTTCATAAAACCAAAGAGAAACTTAGACTTTAAAAATCTAATGACTCTTAATTTTTTGGCTACAAGCAATACCATCTAGGATAGGAATAATTTCTGTCCGTAACTGAGGATGATCTTGAACACGTTTTCTATACTCTTGTACATCAAGAAACATAATATTATCCGCAATAATATATCCACCAGTTTTCAAAAGGGAAATACAATCTTCTAAAACTGTAAGGTATTTCTTCTTCGCAAAATCAATAAAAATGATATCAAATTGTTTATGACTCTTCACATCCTTTGCCATTTTTTCTACTTCTGCAACAGCATCACCAATAATAATTTTTGCCTTTACTTGAAAAAAAGAATAGTTTTTCTTTGCTTCTTGTGCAATAACAGAGTCTAATTCTATCGTTAATAATTCTGCCCTTGTACTTCCAAGAATACATCCACTATATCCATTCGCACTTCCTAACTCTAAAATTTTCTGCGGTTGTAATTCCTCAATTTTATCATACAGCCATTTTCCTTTTTTGGCACCCACAATAGGGATACCTCGAGCAACACTTTCTTGTTCTAACAATCGTAAATCTTCAAATTTCATTCTGCTACCTTCATAAGGACCATAATATCATGTGTTCGCACTTTTTCTTGTACTGGAAAAGTTATTCTCATTCCTCTCTGTGCTTTTTCAAGAACATTACCATCATAATCTCGTAATTCAACAATTTTTTCTTGGATAGATTTTGTTGTTGTTCCTTGAAATAAAACAGAAGACTGCACAGAAATATTCCCTTCCAAACGTACAAGAGCTACTTTTGCATGAGGATAATAATTTTCTACAACACCAACAATAGGAAGTTCTTTATTCTTTTCTTTCATAATTCTCTGTCGAGGAGCATCTTTACAAACAAGACTACAAGTATTTTTCATTTTTTCTCGGCAAGTTGAACAACAAATAAATAATGTATCACAATCAAGATTATAACAATTTGTATACTCTGCACAAGCAGCATGACAAAGAGTACATCTACTGATAGGTTTTTCAATATAGGAACTTAATCTATCATCAAAAACAAAACATGAACCTTCATAAAATCCTTCAGGAAATTGATTTACATAATTAATTATTCCCCCATCAACTTGATATACATCTGTGAAACCTTCTTGTTTCATATACGCAGAAGCTTTTTCACAGCGAATGCCACCAGTACAATACACCACAACTTTTTTTTCTTTTAAGTTTTCAAATTTTTTAATTGCTTCAGGGAAATCTCTAAAGTGTTTTATAGGAAGCACAAAGGCATCTTTAAATTTCCCTACTTCAGCTTCATGTACATTTCGTGCATCAATAATCACAAAATCTTTTTTCTCTTTGTACCAAGAATCTAATTCTTGAGGCGAAAGATGCTTTCCAGTATGTTCAACAGAAACATTTTTCCCAAAAACAACAATTTCCTTTCGTAGACGAACTACAAGCTTATGATAACTTTGTTCCTTAACATCTTGTTCTCTATAAGTCAAAGAAGGGAAAGATTGTTCTAAAAAAGATTGAAATTTTACTATGGACTTTTCATCACCACAAACAGCACCATTAATACCTTCATGTGCAAGAAGGATTCTACCTAAAATATGAGATTCTATACATTTCTCAGCAATTTCTTTTCGGAAGACTTCTATATTCTGTAAAGAAACATAACGATAAAAGGAAATAACTTTATACATAGGATTTTAGTCCTTAAGAGATATTTAAAAAGTTTACTCTTTTATTAAACAATAACAAATAATACTGGGGATAATAAACAAACCAGACAAAGCCAATATTACCTGAGCACCAAAAATATCTGCCAATGCTCCAAAAGAAATAAAAACAATAAAAAATACCACTGAAAGAAGCATATTATATATAGACATAGCAGTAGCTCGAACTTCTGTTTTAGAACTATGCTGAAAAAGACTATCTGAAGTTGGAAGAACTATTGAACTACACAAAGAAGAAAGAATAAGAAGGAATGCAAAGAGAAAATAATTAGAAACAAAGAAGAGAGAACAAACAAGAATAAAATCCAAGAAAGAAAAAATAATCATTGTTTTTCTAGGATATTTTTTATTAGACTGTAAAAGTAAATTGGGAATAACAAAAAGAAGAACTGCACCAATGGAAGCAATATAACCCAAATAAGAAAGAGGAGTTCCTAATTCAACATAAGCCGGTTGATAAAGCAATTCATTAGCCCCAAAAGTAAAACTAAAGAATATTGAAGCAAGAACAAGGAGAGAAAGATTTCTATTATTTTTTATAAGAAAAAAACCAGTTTTAATTGTTTCAAAAAAAGTCTTAAATCTCATTGATTCCTTTTTTTTAAGTAATGGTGGATCAGGAACTTGTAATAAAAAAAGGATAAACAATAGACCAAAGGCAGTATCAAAAACAATTAACCAATACAGATCTAAGAATGAAACAAAATATCCGGCAAGTAGAGCAGAAACAACAAACCCCAGATAAGAGAAGCTTAGTCTTCTGGAATAAAAATTATGCATATACTTTTCTTTTTTATGTGACTTCAAATACTCATAAATCCAACCATCATAAGCTCCAGAAATAAAAGTAAATCCAACACCATGAAAGAAAAAAAGGAGCATCAAAACGGAATAAGAACTAGTAAAAATCATAAGAAAAAAACTAAGGTAAGATACAGTAAATCCTAACAATGCCGAAAACTTCCTTCCATATTTATCAGCAATAACACCAGTAGGGATTTCAAAGAAAAAGTTAGTAAGAGAAACTATCCCTAACAAGATCCCTATTTGTGCAAGGCTTAAAGATTTCCCCTGTAAAAATATAGTCATAAAAGGGACAATAAATGCACCAATACCTCTCAGTAACTCAGCAAGATACACTTTCCAGAGTAATTTAAATTCCTCTTTTTGAAACTCCATACAGTCGAGAAAGAAATGAACTTTAAAAGAATATCTAAAAATAAAAATAGCCCCGCCAGGATTCGAACCTGGGTCTCCGCCTCCAAAGGGCGAAATGAATGGTCCTACAGCTTAACTGAAAGTTTGGCCGCTACACTCCGTAAGGACTGCCTAAACAGTACTTTCTACGGGGCTATAAGCGGCCTATATCTAAAAAAGATCCTCTGTTTTTAAATGTAATGCATTCATCCGAAAAGCTAAACTTGATCTAGGTATAAAATAACCAAATCTTTTCCAATAGAGATATTTACTATAGTGTACAGGATTTGACAAACCAACAGTTTTAATCCATGTATGAAGAAAACTATCTCCAGATATTTGGTAATAGTATTCTTTATCTCTTTTATCATACCAGCGGCAAAAAGTAAAACCTGCTTGAGAAAGAAAAGTACCTAAATCCCTCGAGAAATCACTCTCTTTGAAAGCATATTGAATTCTAGGATAATAATTAATATTTTTACTTTGTTTAGAAAATTTAAGAGAACCATCAGTATCAAAAAGTCCTCTAAGGAAAAGTTTTAAACTTAGAGAATTTGGCAAAATAGGTAAAACAAGATTATTTTTAGCACCCCGCCATAAATGAAAGCTTTGAAGTTTTTGAAAAGCATCCTTTGACTCAAAGCTAAGATAGTAAGAATTTCTATCATTTCTTTTTCTAATATAAACATTTATTCCAGGAAAAAGTTTTTCTATAAGTGGTTTAAGATAAAAAGTATAATAGTAATAATCTTCCAACGAACCAACTAAAGTCACCCTATTTTCAGTACTATGAATATGGCCATCACCATAAATAGCACCAATAAGTTCATACACAGAAGATCGCATAAAATCAATGTAAACAAAAACCCATTATAAGGCTGGCGCACACCCGCTGCCAAACGTGTCTATCTGTCCATAGGATCAAATTCAATGGATATAAGGCTTGTAGTGCCAAAATAATTTTGTCCAAGCCTTGTCCACAACAAGAGCAGAATCAAAAGGAATCTCTCCTTATAATATAATACACCTCAGTCCCAAGACTAAACTTCTCATGCACTGGAACCAGCTGTTCAAACCATTTCAACCGCCGTGCAGAAATCACTTTTCCCCCTCCTAAACTACGAGTAGCAAAGCTCGCAACAATATAAGGACTTGTTATTTTCTTCAATAACTTCTCTGTACTCCCTCGTTCAAGAGCTTCCAAACCTTCAAGAACTTTAAATAAAAAACACACATCTGTTTTCACAAAGGTATCAAAACTCAAAAGATCCCCCCAACGCACTCCTCCAGCTAATTGAAATTTTTCTAAATAAGTATTACAAAAATCAATATCATCTTTATTGATATCAATACCATAATATTGTATATGCCCCATCCAAGGCCGAGAAAACACATTCATTCCACAGCCTAAATCTAAAATAGTTTTATAATGAATCTTACTTTGGAGTTTAGAATATAATTTAGAATAATAGGGCAGTCGTTCTTTACTCGAAACATGGAAAGATAATATTCTCTCACATTTTTCAATATCATTCCATTGAGTCATAGCAGCAAGATATTTCTTTCTTCGTTCATACCCAGGAATAAGAAATGCACCATAAAGCTCTCGTAACCGCGCTCGTGCATCTTTAATCAATTTCTTTTTTTCTTTCTCATTATATTCATTATATTGCAGTGTATAAGGCTGAACTACACGAGAAACAAATGCATCACTCAGTCCACGATACTCTTTTTTATCTTTAATCTCATTAAGAAGCATTTCTTTCAAACAAAATCTAGGCTTTTATAAACTTTATTAAAAAAGAAAAAATTAGGGATCATATTGGAAAACAGATCCAGCAGCAGACTCCTTTTTATAATACAGAATAGTAGCATCATGCATATCCCCATAATAGATAAAAGGTTCCTTATCAAAAACAAGATCTTTTTTATCATCATGATTCATATCCATCAAATAGACGTGCAGCATATCATGAGGTCTTTTGACAATAGCTTCAAGGCTACTTTTATCTAAAATGATATCCTCTCGCTCTGAACGAACACCAGCTACATATCCCAAATATCCACAACACATAAACAAACCTATTGTACAAACTGCTACCTTATTACGTAATTCCATTTGTTCTCCTATCACCTACATAAAAGTTTTATCAGCAAATTTTCTTCTAATAGTCTCTCTTCGTTTATCCTCAAGCCATTTATACACATTTCCGTGTGGAGCACCTTCGAGTAGCATTTCCACAGCCTGTCGTGACATTGCCACAGCTTCAACTCCTCCAATAAGTGCAATAGTTTTTCCATACACAGAAATATATGTCTCTGTAAGAGATTCAATCATCTTTCTAGATTTTCCTTCCTGCCCAATAACTCTTCCTCGTAATCGTAATAATTTCTTCTGCGAGTTTCCACTAAAGTCAGAAATAGTAATCAGCTCTAAAGTATTATTTTCATCAAAAAGAAGCTCTGCAATTTCAGGATTAAAACCCCTACCAATTGCTTTGACAATACTCAAAGTTTCATAGACAGCAACACTATCTTCACCAGAAACAATAACATCTCCTTCTTCAGAATGAATATCAATATGCACATGCATTTTTTTCTCTATTTTTTTCTTAACCTCACCATTCTTTCCTATAAGAATTGCCACACGATCTACAGGTATTTTTAATTCTTGGCTGTCCATATTCTCATGAATTCCTTTTCTTCATCAAGCTTCAATCCCAACTTATTGAAATAGACAATAAGATTATGTACATCCCTTTGTAAAAGCCTTTGTACATTGGGATAACGCAAGTCTAAAGCATGCGAAAAGTCAATTAATACAGGCTTTTCCTTATCATTAAGGATATTGTATTCAGATATGTCTGCATGCACCAGTCCCGCACGAAAAAGCTTCTGAAGCTCACTTATAAGCCTTTCGTAGAACTCTTGAGGCTTCTTTGGAGCTTTGTGGAGAAGCAATGGAGCATCAAAATATTCCATAACAAGAATATTCTTATGTACAGCATAAGGCATAGGCACATGCACATCTTTTTCTCTTGCTCGTAAAAGATTCCTGTACTCTTTTTTTGCCCATGTATAAATAATAGAAAGCTTTGTTCCTTTCATTCCAGAAAATCGTGGATCAGGTTTCATGTACTCATACATCTTTTTGAAATTTGCAGAAGTTCGATAAATTTTGACCACTCTTTTTCCATCTTTATGCAATACTGCAAAAACATTGCTTTCTTTTCCTATAGAAATAGGCCCTTCAACTTCTTCAAAATACCCTTGTCCGGTAAGATAAAACAAACCTCGTAAAGTACTCTCATCAAAAACATTTCCAAACGCAATAAACTTATTCTTAGACATAGTATATACACAATAAAAGAACTTTAAAAATCTATCTAGAACTCTTCTAAGTCAACTGTAACTTCTTTAATATACCCTTTTCTTCTCAACCATTCAGCTTGAGTAGGCCTATATTTATAGATAACATCCCCTTTATCTTCCCCACCATATTCCCAAGGCTCAACTAAAACAATATCATTCTCCCGCACCCATAAATTTCTTTTCAAACTTCCTGGAATACGACAAACACGAATTTTCCCATCATAACATCGAACACGCATTCTTCCATTACCCAATCTTGATTCTATAAAACCTATAGATTGTTTTCCCCTAGGCAACTTTACACGCATAATCTCTTGCTGTTCTTGTTGTTGTTTGAGTTCTTCTTCCTTCTTCTTATTCATAGAAAATAAATAACTAGAACCACTTTATAAAGCTTTGCTCTCGAGGAGAACAGTAATTTTTTCTTGTATTTTTTCCAAAGAATCTAAGCGTGAAAGCTCAGCCCTGATTTGATTTCCTCCTCGATAACCTTTACTAAATTGAATAAATGTTTGCTTTGCAAGTTCATTTGTATAGATATCATACTTTTCTAAAAGAGAAATATATTCCTGCAGTAATCGCATCTTTTCAGCAAAGGGAATCTCAGCAAGATGCTCCCCAGTTTTCAAATAATGATTTGCTTTCGTAAAAAAGAATGGATCTTTCATTGCAGCCCTTCCTACCATGACATAATCACACCCTGTTTCAGCCATCATGCGTGAAACATCTTCAACACTTTGCACATCTCCATTACCTATTACTGGTATAGAAACCATTTCTTTAATTTTTTTAATATAATTCCAATCAGCACTTCCAGAATATCCTTGGCTTTGTGTTCGAGGATGTACAGCAATTGCACAGCATCCAGCATCTTCAGCAATTTTCGCAACTTCAAAAGCAACAATATGTTGTGCATCAATACCTAAACGAATTTTACAAGAAAGAGGAGTCTTCAAAGTACGCAGCTGCTCTAAAATATCTTTAATTTTTGGAGGATTTTTCAAAAGTGCAGCACCACCACCACAAGCAAGAATCTTTGGCGCAGGGCATCCAATGTTAAAATCAATAATATCTGTTTTTCCTTGAAGAAATTCTGCAGCTTCAAAAATTTTCTTGGGATCCTCTCCAAATATTTGTGTGACAACAGGTCTTTCTTCTTCAACAACATCAAAGATAGGATTATTTTCTACAGCTTCTTTATAACGAACAAGCGCATCTGAACTTAAAAATTCTGTATAACAAAGTCCAGCACCCATTTTTTTACAAAGAATTCTATATGCAACATTCGTAACACCAGCCATAGGTGCAAGAATCAATGGAGAAGAAAGTTTGAGAGGATATTCCATCTTACTCCTCTTTTACATCATCTCTTTTTTTCTTCAAGCGAAATAATACTGTCGCCCGAGATAATTCTCTATCAGTCATTCTATCTCGGGTATGCATTTTTTTTGTAATCAGCAACTCTCCCTTAGGGAATTTTCTTTTAAGTAATTGCCCTAAAGTTCTCGCATATCGCTGAGAACTAAAATAAATATCAATACCAGTTTTTAATTCTTCAATTTTAGAAATAAAATATTCCTGATTATTTTTATTTTGAATCTGCTTTTCAATAAACTCAAAAACTTCTTGATTATAAGGACGAAGCTGAATAATTGCTTCAAAATATTTAGGGTTATTAAAATGCGTAGATTTGGACATGGGGAACTCCTTGAATATGGATTATATCTTTTTTCTGAATAAATCCTTCTTCTAGTGCGATTGCAATAGTTTTCTTTCCTACAAGATTTATACTTATTGCGTTTTTCAAAACTTCAATAACTTTCTTTTTATTCATTTCTTCACCACGATAAAATATCTCTGAGACAACTAAGAAATGTTTTCCCTCTTCAAAAGTTTTTCCTATAAGCTCAGAATCACAGAGAGAGACAACATTTTCATGAAATTGTACAGATATCATCCTAAATATCCATGAGAATCTTTCTTCTTCTCGGAAGATTGCTCTACATACACTTGTTTACAAACATCAAGAAGAACGAAAATCCTTTTTTTATAACTCGGGTATACTTTTAAAAAATCTTTAATAAAAGCAATTTGTGTTTTTTCATCAGCCATTTCTGCTTTCAAACAATCATGAGAAACAATCATAAGAGCCTTATAGATATTTTTAGCCTCCTCTATTACTGTTTTATCTTTAATACCTGCTTGAACAACAGCATTATAATTCCCTCCAGGCATAAAAAGAGCACTGCTATAACCAAGAAATTTATTCAGTTTTCCATTAATGACACGACAAAAAGAATTCAAAAAATCCCATTTATCAATTTCTACACTACTCAATTCAAATTCTTTATTAACTGAATCAAAATTGCTAAAACCATATCTTTCATATTCCTTCTTAATTTTTTCAAGACTCATATTTTCGTTTGTACAAGTGATTTAGTACCACAAGCAGTACATTTTTTAATTAATTTCCCTTCTTCATTAAGAAGCTGAGTGTCAGGTTTGCTGCATTGATCACAAAGAACAAAAGTAGTAACATAACTTTGCATCTTTTCATTAATCATTGCACTAGTGAGTTTTCTTCCAAAAACAAGTCGTTTATCCTGAAAAAAACCAGGAGTTGCTAATTCTCTTTGAAGATATTTAAGAATATGTTCTGGTTGTCTTGCAATAAGATCTGCAATAGAAAAAATATTAATAAGGATTGTTTTATTTCCTTCTACATGCCCCTGAATTTTAGGCACAACAAACCTTTCAGATTTACTCTGAACTTTTGGGAGCTTCTCTTTGGCTAATTTGAGCATTTCTTCATATTTCATACTATAAAAGAAAAAAGACCACTATATAAATCTTTACACAAGCCTATAAAACCCTTTTTTCGGGGAAAAAATCTCTCCTTCCTTCAAAAGATCATACAAAGCAACCATAACTTTATCCTTAGACATCTTACATTCTTCTAGAAGCACATTTTCAGAAACTTCTTCATTCTTTTCAATGGTATGCAATATTCTCTCCCGTGCAGCTAAAGAAGGTTCAACTTCCGGCACAGAATCCTTCTCTTTGGGAAGAACAATTTTTTCTTCTTTTGTAGGAACTCCATATTCTTTCATTAATTCTAGTCTTCGTAACAAAGCCCAATCTAAATCAACAATACGAATAATTTCTGGCCGTAGATACCTTTCTCCTTGATATTCAGCTATTCTCCCAATAACAAGAACAAAATCTCCAATAGTTTTATTCTCAATAAGGGAAAGATCATCTGCCCAAACTTTCACACGTACTTGCGCAGAACCATCATCCAAGACAAGACTGCCGTACATTCCAGATTGAAAAGAGCCAATAACACTCCCAATAACATTGACACGAAGAACCTGCTTTCCATGTAAAGAAAAAGAAGGTAATCCAGAAACTTCATCAAATTTACTTTCTACAAGATGAACATCTTTCAACCATATTTTATAAGCAGTTTGTCTCTTAATAGGCCCTGAAACTGGATCTTCCGACATAGAAATATAAGACAAAATAAGATATATAAATTATTGTATACTCTCTTAACTATATCCATTTACTCTTTTCAGGGCTATAGCATCTGCAACACATCTTGGGCATCTGCCTTTTCGAGAAAGAACAAGCTTAGTATTTTTAACAACTTTTTGTTCCACCATGCGCCACATATCCTTAATAGTTCCACCTTTGTATTCCACATAAGAACTAATAACCCCGCCTGCATTTGCAACAAAATCAGGAATCACAAGAATACCTTTTCTATGAAGCAACTCCTCAGTAGCATGGCTCATAGGGATATTAGACCCTTCAACAATAAGAGAAAAGTATAAACGAGAAGCATCTTCCAAACGAACAAGATCTTTTATCGCAGCAGTGATCAAAACATCACAACGAACATCTAATATTGCATTTCCTTCAAGAATTTTTCCCTTTCCATACGCTGTAACACTCCCTTTTTTCTTTTTTATTTTTTGTAAACGAGAAAAATCAATTCCTTCTGGACATACAAGAACACCATTGGAATCAGAGACTGCAACAAGCTTTGCACCAGCCTCGCAAAGATATTTTGCAGCAAACTCCCCAACATTCCCAAATCCTTCAACAGCAAAAGTAATCTGTTTTACATCTTTCTTCAAATATTTCAATGCAACCAATGTAGAATGATAAACACCAAATCCTGTGCTTCCTAACTCATGAGGTATACCTCCTAATCTCCTAGGCTTTCCAGTAACACATTTTTTACTTCCATTACCTTCAACAATCCATGCCATTTCTTGCTCAGCAGTATTCATATCAGGGGCAGAGACATATTCGGAAGGGGCAAGATGTTTAATTGCTCTCCCATACGCAACAAGCAAAGTCTTTTTTTGTTTCTTACTTAATTTTTTTGGATCAGCGATAATACCAGATTTTCCTCCACCAAAAGGCAGATCAGCCATAGCACATTTCAAAGTCATTGCTCGCGCCAGACGAAAAACTTCTAACTCATCAACATCTGGTCGTAAACGCACCCCCCCTTTCGCTGGACCTCGTCGAGTATTATCAATAATAAGATATCCCTTCAATCCACTTTTTGCATCATAGAAACGAACAATTTTTTCAGGACCAATCTTATCATACATCTGTGCTTCTTCAGTCAAAAATTTTCACCTAGAAAAAGAGAAGGCAAGATATTTTAAAAACCTTTTGTAATTCTAAAGATATAATTTTTACTTTTGCAAATAAGAATACACGCCTTGTGCAGCTATAGACCCCTCAGCAGCAGAAGTAATAAATTGCTTCAAAGAAGTCGCATTAGTAATATCACCAGCGGCAAACACGCCAGGAATATTCGTTGCATGATTTTTATCAACAGAAATAAATCCTTTTTCATCAAGTTTGACACCAATATTTTTCGCAAGATCATTCAAGGGTAAATGCCCTATTTCAATAAAAACTGCATCAACTTTGATATCTTTCTTTGTATCAGTCTTTATACCTTTCACAAATTTCTCTCCATAAATCTCAACGATATTTGTGTTATGAATAACTTCTGCTTTTTTCATCTTATACACTTTCTGTGCAGAAATAGGCTCTGCTCGTAATTTTCCACCCCGATAAATTACATAAATCTTCTTTGCATAGCCATTCATAAATAATGTCCCCAACGCAGCTGCATCACCACCACCTATAATCGCAACAGTCTTGCCTCGATATAATGGACCATCACAATTATGAACACATAAGTTAGAAGTGGTATAAGAATGGGCATTTTCAACAGTTAAGTCATAAACTTTACCAGAATAATAAGAAGATTGTATTTTACGAATAGGAAGGTAAGCATAGTTTTGGTCTGTCCATCCATAATTCATAATTCGATTTCTAGATTTAGTTCTAGGATGAGGAATTCCTAATATCTTTTCACCTTTTTCAAGATATGCACCAGAGATGTAAATATGGTATTTATCATGATTAAATTTAATTTCTCTATTGTGGATATATGAAGATTTTAATTTCTCCTTCAGTCTTATCTCAAATCGAGGTATAATTCCAAAACGCAAAAGAATAAGTTTTAATTGATAAGCTAACTTTTTAGAACTTGTAACATAACAAAAATCCTTCTCTCTCAAACAACCATCTCCTCTCCACATACCTTTTACAAGTTCCATTTGTTTATCCTTAGGCAGAAACATAAATTCTTGAGGTATTTTTTTAGCATGAGCATACTCCCCAAAAAGAGTTTTAAAGAGATCTCTTAATACCCTCGAATAGCAATATATGCCTAAGACTTTACCTTCTCTTGTAACTTTGCCCTCTAATCCAAATATTTGCAGGAGTAAAAATTGAATATCCTTAACATAAACTTCTTCCTTATTATTAAAAGAAAAATCTATGCCATTATGACCGAGATTACCTTCTGCTATATAATACCCAAAAAGTCGTAATAAACCTCTACTAAGCTCCACTTGCTTAGGTAATTTTTTTGCAGTCGGACTCCAATTCTGCTCTTTAATAAAATCTCCATCAATAAGCTTCTCTGGAAGATATCTATGTAAATCCAAATAAAATATATCCTTAATCCCCTTAAGAATAGGATAAGCTACATAGTCTCCTTTTTTTAGATCAGAAGCTTCTATCCAATCAGGAATTAATTTTAAACGTTCTGTAAGGGACTTAGAATATTTCCAAGTTTTTTTAACTGCGAGAACTCTGTGCTGAGGAGTAACTTTTGTTTCACCATAGAAGTATCTCGGAATAATAGATAATACTTCTCCAGAATAAGGAACTTCAACTTTTTCTAAAAACTGACTATACCTACCTTCATGGGTAAGTACTTTCTCATCATTTAAAAGTTGTATATCCTTTACATCGGGATTAGTTATAATTTCAGCTCCAGGGACTAAACATGTATAGCAATAATGTACACCCTTACCCGAAAATTCTTTTTCTCCAGGTACGCCTAATTTTCTATGAGTCATACCATTTGCAAAAAGGATGGTTTTACTTTCATATTTCTTTTTTTCTTTTGTTTGCACAGCAAAACCTTTTGCAGTTTTTTCAATGGAAGTAACTTCTGCCTCAATAAGTGGGACTTTATACTCTTTTACATGAGAAAGAAACCTCTGCATGAGATCAGACCCTGCAATTCCAGGCTCTCCAATCCAATTATCAACAAGGTGTGCAATATTCCCTGTCCCGCCATATTCTTTTGCAAGAACAGTAGTTTTCAAAGTAAATCGCGCACAATACAATGCTGCGCCTAAACCTGCAGCGCCCCCACCAATGATAATAACATCTTCCATAAGAAAACGAAAAGAAACAAGCTTTATATAATTAATGAAAATAAAAAAAGGCATGAATAAAAAAGAACTAAGTATTTTATTTGGACTTATTCTTCTTTCACCAATATTTTTAATTCTAAGCAGACTTTTCCTTCCGACAAATTATCTTTTTTCTTCTCTATACAAGCTTATTTTCCTTTTCCCATTATTTTATTACATATACATAGAAAAAAAGTCTTTAAAAAATATATATCAAGAAAATTTTTCTTTCAAAACAGTGAAAAATACATGGAAGAAGATGTGTATCCTAGGCCTAGGGATAGCCCTTATATATATAACTACATTTTTTCTCTTAAAAGGCTTTGTGGATATATCTTCAATTATACAAAAGCTCGAGTTAGTAGCAACAATTAATACAACAAACATTATCTTCATAGGGGCATATATTATATTCATAAACTCATTACTAGAAGAATTTTTTTGGAGAGGTTTCATATTCAAAAAAATGAAAGAGAATATAGGAAATAAAGCATACATTATTACTGGATTAGCATTCTCACTTCATCACATGATGTTCTACTATAACTGGTTTACTTTACCTTTTTTTCTTATTGTTACAGTTGGATTAAGTGCGTATGCAATTCTAATGAATTTTATTTTTGACAGGTACAAAGATCTTTATTCCTGTTGGTTAGTTCACGCACTTGCAGATACAGCACAAATAGGAATAGCTATTATAATTCTAGGCTTAATTTAAATCTTTTGCAACCAACCTTTTTTAGGCTCATAAAAATCCCCAGCTCTCTTCAACATGTCAATAGCTTCTTCCAATTTTTTCTCAGTAATACCTTTCTCAAAAACTTTAGGTTTCAAATCATCTTCAATACTTATAGGCCCACCTTGCTTTTCTTCAGATAATGCATAAAGAACTTCCTTCACATCAATAATTCTTCCTCGAGTAGAAGCACTAATTCCTGTAGTCATTCGATCAATATCTATTTTTCCTGTTTCAGGATCCATCCCAACTTCTGTCATGCACCACTTCATAAGAGCTATAGCCCGTAAAGCATCCTCTTCTTCTACATTTTTCTTCAACTTAACTCGCGCTGATGCTTCTGCCAATCGCACAATTGCTTCTAACTGCCTTGCAGAAATAGGGATAGGCTTAATTGTTCCATCACCAGTAGATCCAGTCGAACGCAACTCCACATAAAATTTCTTAATAGTTTCTACTGCTTGATCAGTAAGCACAGGAAATATCTTCTGCTTTGCATACGCCAGATATTTTCGAATAAAAGGAGCTTCAAATTCTGGCTTGGAATCCTTATATGCATGAGATTGCAGAACTCGCGTAGCAATATGCCCATCTAATTCTTTATTAGGAATATCACGAATAACAAAAATCAAATCAAATCTATTAATCAAAGCAGGAGGCATATCAATTTGATTAGGGATAGGAGTAAAGGGATCAAACCTTCCCAATTTTGGGTTTGCTGCTCCAAGGATACTCGTCTGGGTTCTCAAAGTAGCTTGGATATTCGCTTTTGCAACACTAATGTGCTGTTGTTCCATCGCCTCATGAAGTGCAGAAGTATCCTCTTTAGAGATTTTATCCATCTCATCTAAAACAAGAATCCCTTTATCAGCAAGAACCATCGCACCTGCTTCTAGTGCCCAGCCTCGAAGAAACTCATCTTTCACAACCGAACACGTTAATCCCGCCCCACTCGCAGATCGTCCTGCAACATACCTTGATTTCGGCGCAGTATTATTCACAAAGGTAAGCATTTGGCTCTTACCCGCTCCAGGATCACCAACTAATAACACATGCAAATCTCCTCGTACAATCGTTCCATCCTTCTTTGTTTTTCGAATCCCACCAAATAATTGCAAGAGAATTGCTTCCTTTATTTTTTCATGCCCATAAATGGAAGGTGCAATGCTACGAATAAGCCTATTATGAATATCTTTGTCCTTTGCCAACTTCTTAATTTCTCTTTCATCTTCAGGAGTAATATTTATTTCAGAATAATCCTCTTCTACAGGTTCAATATAATTTGCCTGCATTGCCAAATCAAACCGCGTAGATGTAGCACCTGTTTTGGTTTGTATAGGCACTTCATACAAAGAGCCATTCACAATAATTCGTGTTCCAGGTGTAGTCCTTCTCTCCATTCTCGGCTCAACAAGATCTTCTCGTAAAAATATCTGCATTCTTTTCGGTTGTGCTCCTCCCTCAAGATTCTCTGGAGACTCTTCAATAACAAGCCTTTGCACATCAACAAGATCTTTAGACAATAATCGAAACTTTCCTTTCCTGCCACAGCTACATCGTGTTGGTTCTCGAAACTGTTGATCAATTTGTGGCATAGTAATAGTATTCCCACAAGAAGGGCATTCAAA
The DNA here is from genome assembly GCA_013331795.1 of Nanobdellota archaeon. Classification (GTDB taxonomy): domain Archaea; phylum Nanobdellota; class Nanobdellia; order SCGC-AAA011-G17; family GW2011-AR17; genus JAGVZZ01; species JAGVZZ01 sp10136u. The sequence goes on along the minus strand of DUFP01000009.1, from coordinate 38,420 downwards.
TTTTGCACTTACTGCCTGCGGTCGTACTTCAGAACTTTGTCTAATAATCCCTTCTATTGCAATAAATTTAAGAAGATGCTTGCTTCGCAGATTACGAATAAAAATTTCTTCAGACTTAGGAAGATTTCGAAAGCGCACACGAAAACCTTTCTTTACTTCAAACTGTTCTAAAGCCATTTCTGCAGCCTTAATTGTTTCTTCAGGCTCCAATAATAACTGATCAGCAAGTTTAGGATCATATTTTGTAAGATCAAAGAAATCAATAAGAATAAATTGCAAACCCTTATTCATATGCTCATGCAGCTGTTGCTGATAGCTTTGCTCAACAAACTCCTGAAATTTTTCTATTTGCTCTGCTGCATCAATACCCATGACCTTACAAGACAATTTTCAAAATATAAAGATTTAGGTGTTTTTTCCGAAAGATTTCCGGATTATAGATAAAAAAACAAAACTCTAATGAATCATAAGTTTTGCAAGTGATAAAGGCACACCAGAACAAACTCCTAGAGAAAGAGCTAAAACAGAAGCAGATAAGCCTAAATAACTTGTAAGGACAGGCTTGGTATAATTCCATCGCTCTGCACGAGCTTCAGGACTATCAAATATTTTTTGATCAAGTTCTTCACCTACAAAAGCTTTGTGAACATCTCGAGTAATACCTTGACCAATACCCTCACCAAGAGCATAGCCCAATTGTGCTCCTAAAGCTGAACCCCATTTTGGAAGGAAAGTACGAACGCCATACATTCCACCACAAACAAGAGAAGCAGTTCCTCCAACAATCATAATAGTTTCAAGATCCATTTTTTCTCCTACCAACCATTTCTGAAAAAGACACAAAAGTCAATCCAACAAGCATAAAAATAAGATTAGAACTCGTAATAGCTCCTGTTAAAAAATACATTACAGCAAGATACACACCAATCCAAAGAACAGTAATAGCAACTGCATCTCTCCCACGAAAAGGAACTTTTTGAATAGTTTTTGTTTTCTTAGCCATATCTACTTATACCCGACCTTCGCCAACTCTTTAATGAGTAAATCAACTGCTTCATGCAATTTTGCTTCTGATCGTGTCCCAGTACAAACAATCTTTCCATTACTAAAAAGCAAGAAAGTAGCTCGTGTACCAGGTAATTTATAGACTAATCCTGGAAATTGCTCAGGTTCATATTCTGTATTGCTTAATTGAATAGCCAATGCATTTAAATTCAAATCTAAACCAATAGAACCAGCAGCAACAAGATTTTGTACAGTGAATTTAGGTTGTACAGTAATTTTGACTTTAATCTTTTCAACATTCTTAATAATCATATCAATAGAATCCTTCACAATTTGCATGCTTTTCGCACCAGTACAAACAATTTTACCAGAACTAAAAATTAATGCAGAGGTTTTAGGATCTTTAATTCTCATAACCAAACCTGGAAATTGCTCAGGATTATACTCTGTATTAGGAAGTGCCTCAGCCAACTTCACCAAAGGAATTGCCCGCTCAAGAGAAGCAGTAGCAACAATATTAACTATTTTAATTTCTTTCTTTACTGCCATTGTATAGCCTCCAAGATATATTTTAACTCTTTAAGTATGCCAAAACCTCTTTATAAAGGTATTTAAAGCTATGCTATCCCCTAGTAGAGACTATTGAGGATAATACTTCACAAGATAATAAAACCTCCTCCAAACATTCAATATCCTAACATAAACAATACGCAAAATATCCCTCGAAGCTAAAGCAATGATATACTCTGCAATGTCTTCAGACCGTAGCATCTTCCACTTCTTCCTTTCTACAGCTGAATTTTGTAATATTTCAGTGTCCACACCTGCAGGGTGCACAATGGAAACAGATATATGATCCTTTCGCAACTCCCAACGCAAACTCCTTTTGAACCCAGTTACTGCATGCTTAGAAGCACAATAGGCACTTCTTCCAGGCATTGCAATCAATCCAAGCACCGAAGACACAGTAATAATATGCCCAGCGGTATGTTTCTTCATCATCAATCGCACCACCTCTTGCGAACAATAAAAAACTCCAGAAAGATTTATATCAAGAATAGACTGCCAATCTTTCAAAGAAGTATTTTCTAAAGATACATTTCTTCCAACACCAGCATTGTTCACAAGAATATCTACACGTCCAAATCTTTTTTCCACAAAAGAAAATAATCTTTGCACTTCTTTTTGTTGAGACACATCAGTTTGTATAGCCAGACAAGCAACATCCAAAGAAAGAATCTTTTTTTCTAATGCCTTTAACTTATCTAGTCTTCTCGCAGCAAGCACAACACTGCATCCTTCACGAGCAAATGCAAGTGCAGTTGCTTCACCAATGCCACTACTAGCTCCAGTAATAACAACCACTTTATTTTTGAGAAAGGCCATAAAAAAAGAATAAATACTTTCTTTTTAAGACTTCTTCTTTCTATCCTGATAATCAAGCTTTTTCTTTTTAGACTCATCTAAAATCTCTTTTGCATTTTTAGGACTAACAACACTTCTTCCCAATTGTTTTTCAATATCCTTTCGTGCATTCCCAGCAATTGTCCCTCCTTTACATGCAATCTCTTCATTTTCTAAAAAAGCAATGGACTTTTTAAAGAAAGGGAGGGAAATATAGTTTAGAGTATATACCTCAAGATCAACTACCAAGAAAACTCATCGTTTGAAGAGCAATCATACTTTATCAAAAGCAATGAGAAACTTTTTCCCCTTAATATCTCCCTCAGCACTATGAACAAATTTCTTTCTATGCTCTAAATGCAAAGTCTTTGCACCACAACGCTCTGCAATCACTCCAGCCCAAGCACCAAGATGTACAGTATCAACATGTACAGCTAATTCAATAGAATCATTTTTTTGTAAACCAGCTTCTTTTCGCAAAGCCTGTACTCTTCGCATAATTTCACGAGCAAAACCTTCTTCTTCCAAAGCTTTTGTGGTCGCAAGATCAAGAACAAGAGATCCAAATGCAAAATTCACACCGCCAGAAAGAGCAACATCACTTTGTACAAACTGAATATGTTTCAAATTTGCTTGCTTCAATAACAAAGGCACAAATTTTTGCACTTCATTTGCAATATTCCTATGTTCTTCTGTAAGATATATAACTGCTTTCTCTAAAGGCCAGCGCACATTGACTTTTTCTTTATCACGTGCAGCCATAATCCCTTGTAACACAAGAAGAAAAGCACTCATACTCTCTTCAAGATCAGCATCCATCAAATCTTCTTGAACTTTTGGCCATTGTTGAAGATGAATAGACTCAAATGCAAACACGTCTAAATTAATCTTTTCACTGATAAATGGAATGAATGGTGCAAGAAGAGTAATACCAGTAAGATAAGAATCATATAACACTTTCTGGACATGAGGATTCCCTAAATCATCTCGTACACATTGAACATACGTTTTAGAAAGATCAAAAAGAAGGAAATTCTTAATTGCTTCCATAGCCTTATGATATTCTAAACTCTCCATACTCTTTGTGACATCTTGAACAAGTCTTTCTTTACGCGAGAGTATCCATTGACTAACTGGATCAGAACTATATATTTCCTCTTTATAGGCTGTATTTTCTTTGACATATCGTGCTAAATTTAAAATGATCAACAAATGCCTATGAATTTCTTTTCCAGGTCCATATCCAAAATTCAAATTAAACTGTGGATTCTGCGAACAGTATTGCCAACGCATAACATCTGCACCCATCTTTTGTACAGCATCATCAAACCAGATAGCATTTCCAGAACTCTTATGCATAGCTTTTCCTTTTTCATCTCGTACTTCTTCATAGGCAAGCACTTTTTTATAAGGTGCAACACCTTCTAAGACTACAGACATAAACAGCTGTGCATAAAACCAAAGACGAACTTGTGCGCGCATTTCAATTTCTAATTCAATAGGGAACCATTTTTTCCAATGATTTTTATCTTCAAAATACTTCAAAGTAGAAAAAGGAACAATACCAGCATCTAACCAACAATCTCCAACATCAGTAACTCTCTCTACTTCTGCACCACAAGAACATTGAATTTTAATTTCATCAATCCAAGGTCTGTGCAATTCTGGAAGAGCATCTACTAATTTTGGATCAACTGCTTTCTCTCTCAGCTCTTTTCGTGAACCAAGAACGATGAGATTTTGACATGCACTACATTCATAAAACATCAAAGGCAGTCCCCAATATCTCCTTCGAGAAATATTCCAATCATCCATATTATCCAACCAGTCTTGCATCAATTTTCCAACATGCTCTGGATACCATTGCACTGTTGCTGCTGCCGCTTTCATCCTTGGACGAAGTTCATCACATGCGATAAACCAAGAATTATCTAAACGAAAGACAAGTTCATGCTTACATCTCCAACACACAGGATATCGATGCTTGTAATTCTCAACAGCAAAAAGAACTCCTCTCTTTTCAAGATCTTTCACAATATCCTCTTTTGCTTTCATCACACCTTTTCCAGTCAACCAGGAAAAGCCCTGTGTATACACCCCAAAATCATCTAACGCAGAGGGTAAAATTTTCAAGCCTATTTTTTTTCCAAGTTCATAATCTTCTTCTCCACAACTAGGTGCAATATGCACAATACCAGTACCATCACTTTCTCCAACCTCATCCCATGCAACAACTCTATGCACAATTTCTTTTTGCACCTCAAAATCAGGATAGAAGGATTCATATTCCCAACCAAGCATTTCTTTTCCTTGGAGTTTTCTCAGAACAGTATAATCTTTCTTTAATTTATGAACCAATAGCTCAGAAAGGTAGTACACATTATTTTCTTTTTTCGCTGCAACATACCAATGTTCAGGATGTACTGCAGCAGCAACATTACTTGAAAGTGTCCACTCCGTTGTTGTCCATAATAATAAATATTCATTTTCTTTGCCTTTTAATTTTGCTTTTACATACACAGAGGGATGAACAAGTTCAGCATATCCATCATCACTCATCTCATGCTTTGAGGAGCTCGTCCCACAACGAATACACCAAGGCAGAATTCTTCTTCCCTTATACAACCAACCTTCCTTGTGGCATTTTTGTAAAAAATACCAAATAGCCTCAATATTGCTATCAGCCATAGTAAAATAATCATGACCCCAATCCATCCATTGCCCAAGCATCTGAGATTGTTCTATTTGCACAGCAGAATATTTTTCTACACGTGCACGGCATGCTTGGGAGAATTTATCTAAACCAAAATGCTCAATATCTTTTTTCGAATTAAATCCCAAAGATTTTTCAGTTTCAACTTCTAACCAGAGTCCTTGACAATCAAATCCATTTTGATATCTTCCATCATATCCTTTCATTGCATGGTATCGTTGAAATAAATCTTTCAGTGTTCTTCCCCATGCATGATGCACACCCATAGGATTATTCGCAGTAATAGGTCCATCCAGAAAACTCCATGCATTCTTCCCAGAATTTCTTTTTCGTAATTTTTCAAAGATTTTTTTCTTTTCCCAATAGAGTAAAATCTCCTTTTCTAAAGCATAAGTTCCCTGTGATTCCATCTGCAAAAGAGTAAAAACCATATTTAAATAACTTTGGATAAATAAAATAACAAAGATAAAGAGGAGTATTGGATTTATCCATAAGTGGTAACAACAGAAAACCTTATAAAGGATCTCTTACCCTAAATAAGGAGAAGTGGTGAGAGAAATGAACACAAAAAAATGGAAGATCTTATCGAAAAACCAATGCTGGTCATGCAAATTCGCCCTGAATTCTCTATAGTCTACAAAGCAAATCCTAAACTTAAATTAAAAAAAGAGCATCTTAAAACAAAAAGAGAATTTACTGATTACCTCTCAAAAACCACAAAAAACTGGAAAGAAGGAGAATATTTCTTACGTTCTAACCTTGGTCCCTTCGCAGCTTTCCATGTAAAAAAAGGTGGAAAAGTAACCCTTTTCAAAGAAAATAAGAATAAAGTCCCTTATCTCTGTTGGTCCCTTCTTGGAAACAAATGAAATTAAAACAAAGAAAAGATTTTAAATATCTTGCAGTAGCCATCCCACCAGCTATTATTTCTAATATAACAAAAATAAACTTTAATCTAAACGATACAGTAAATAATTTTATGCACTCCTATGGTAATGACATTCTTATTCCCTTCTCTTATTATTTTATAGCAAGACATTGGAATATATCCAAAATAAAAACAATAGGAACTATTGGCATCTTAGCAACTCTCTCAGAAATAGTAGATTCATATGATGAGCATGGTGTGTATGATCCAAAAGACTTTTTGGCATATGCAACCGGATTAGGCCTTGCATATCTCCTAGAAAAGATACGCTTTAAAGAAAATGAACACCCTTGAAAAAATAGTAAATGTAGTACGAATTAATCCAGTAGCAGTTGCGTCCACAACAGTAGGAGGCTTATTATATTGCTATAACCTCCACATGTTATTACAATCAGAGGGTATTGAAACACAATCATGGAAATGGTACATAGCCCCAATAATATCAGGAAACCTTATGTGTTTTAGTGCACTCTGGATCAAAGGTTTTCTCAGTTATAAAGACATAAAAAGAGGACTCAAAACACATGGAATCACAAAAGACTATGCAGAACACCATTTAAAACATTACTGTGATAGACAAGCCTTCAAAGCCGCTGCAATCAGTGAAGATCTAGAAGAAGAGTTCAATAATATAAATAGAAACTTTCCGAAAGAAAGAAAACGTTTTGCATGGATCTCAGAATTCTGAAAATCCCCCAGTAAAGTGACCAAAACTCTTATAAACTTTACAAAACCACTTAAAAACATTAAATTAGGAGTTAATTAAAAAATGAATACATACCAAAAACCAGTTGAAAGAGGAGATGAGATAGAAGTAACTATCGAAAGCACCGGAGCAAAGGGAGACGGCATTGCAAAAGTAAATAACTTTGTGATTATTGTCCCTGGTGCAAAAGAAGGCGATAAAGTAAAAGTACGCATAACAAGAGTACTCAAAAAAATGGCCTTCGCAGAAGTAATTACTGAAGGAAGTTCTAGTGAAGCTTCTTCTGAAGAAGAAGAAAGTGTTGCTTCTTCTGAGTCTGATGAAGACAAAGAAAGCTACGCCCAAGAAGAACTAAGTGACGACGAAGAAAACTAAAGGAACTAAAAATTTATAAAGCTCTTTCTTTTTTTATATTTTTATGCAAGATTCTACAATTTGGACTGAAAAATATCGCCCACAAACATTTGCAGAGATAAAAGGCCAAAAAAAAATTATTGAAAGAATAAAAGCATTTGTAGAACAAAAAAATATGCCCCACCTCCTTTTAGCAGGTCCGGCCGGCGTTGGAAAATCAACTATTTCTTTAGTCATTGCAAAAGAGCTCTTCAAAGATACCTGGAAACAAAATCTTTTAGAGCTGAACGCGAGTGACGATAGAGGAATCGATGTTGTCAGACACACAATCAAAGAATTTGCAAAAACAAAATCAATGGGGAATGTTCCATTTAAAATTATTTTCTTAGATGAATGTGACTCTTTAACAAAAGAAGCACAGCAAGCACTGAGAAGGACTATGGAAAATTATGTAATGACCACGCGCTTCATCCTCAGTTGCAACTATTCAAGCAAGATTATCGACCCCATACAAAGTCGATGCACAGTATTTCGCTTCAAGCCATTAACAGAAGAAGACATTGCAGACTATGTCAAGGCAATTATCCAAAGGGAAAATCTAGAAATGGATGAAACAACAGTAAAAGCACTTGTTGAAATGAGTTCCGGCGATGTCAGAAAGGTAACAAACATTTTACAAAGCTGTGCATCCATTGAGAAAAAAATTACAAAAGATTTAATCTACTCATTAGTTTCAGCAGCGGAACCAAAAGAAATAAACGAAATCATCAACTTGGCAATAAATAGGCAATTTATCAAAGCTCGATCATTACTATTGGACACAATGCTCAAGCACGGACTCTCCGGCATCGACATTTTAAAACAAATCCAAAAAGAAACAATGGAACTCTCTACAATTTCAGATGAAAAAAGAATAGAGCTTATTGACAAATGTGGAGAAATAGAATTTAGAATGGTAGAAGGGGCAGACGAATTTATCCAGCTTGAAGCCTTACTTGCGAGTTATGCAAAATGATCCCATGGACAAAAAAATATGAACCAAAAAAAAGTACTGATATTCTTGGACAAGAACTAGCACTCTATAAAATTAAAGAAGCACTCAAGCTAAAACGTACAATCCTTATTTATGGCCCAACAGGAACAGGAAAAACTTCTGCAGTGCAAGTTATAGGAAAAGAGCTTGGATTAGAATTATTTGAGATAAGTGCCTCTGATGCAAGAAACAAGGAAAATATTGAAAATACTATAGGAAACTCTCTTGCACAACAAAGCCTTTTTGCAAAAGGAAAAGTTATTCTTATTGATGACATAGATGCATTATCAGGAACAAAAGATAGGGGTGGGCTTCCCACAATTTTAGCCTTGATAGAAAAAACAAAACATGCTATTGCAATAACATGCATAGACCCTTGGGATGACAAATACTCGAAACTCAGAAAACAATGTTTGCTCATTGAGTTCCAAGCACTAAAAAAAGAAAATATGTTTAACTATCTCAAAAATATTGCAGATGCAGAATCTATTCAATACCAAGAAAAAGATCTTTTGGATATTATTAAGCTAAGCAAAGGAGATATGAGGGCTGCAATAACAGATATACAAACCTATAGTATAACAAAAACAATAAACACAGAAGAAAAAAGTGAACGAGATCGTGAAGAAAGTATGCAATATTGCTTAAGAAAAATTCTCAAAAGTAAAAAATGGGAAGAAACCATCAATGTGTTTGATAAAGTTGATGAAGATCTTAATGAATGCCTCCTATGGCTAGACGAAAATCTTCCTAAAGAATATAATGCTGAAGATTTGAAAAAAGCATATGCATATCTCTCCAAAGCAGATGTTTATAATGGAAGAATTCGAAGATGGCAACATTGGAGATTTTTGATATACATAAACATGCTCATCACATCAGGAGTTGCAACAGCAAAGAAAGAAACAAATATCAATGCAACAGAATATACAAGGACAATGAGAATTCTAAAACTCTGGCAAGCAAATATGAAATATGCAAAAAAGAAATCTATTGCAAATAAAATAGCAGAACATACACACACATCAACAAAGAGAGCTATAAGAGATTCCCTTCCCTACTTAAAAAATATTCTTTTACAACCAGAAACAATAAAAGAACTACAATTAGATGAAGAAGAAATTTCCTGGTTACAAAAATAAATTAAGACTTTTGAAGACGCTTACGCACTATAGCAAGTTGCAACATCTCTAGAGCTTGCTGAACTTCCAACACAGAACTTCCTATTCGCTCTTTTTGTTCTCTAGATAATTGAGTATAAAATACTTTTAACTCTTCAGAATAAATTAGAGCATAATCAAGATTCCCTTTTTCTAATGCTTTCTGTGACTTTTGGACTAATTCTATACAATGCTCAAATGGGTCTAAATTTGAAAGGTTTTCAAAAGCAGTATTTTTCTTTTGAGGAAAAGTTAAAGGAAGAACCTGAGGCAATGTTTCTGGGACATGCAGTATAGGATTCATTTTTTGAGGAGTATAAGAAAGAGGAAGATATTTTTGAAGATCTTGTTTTACAAAACTAAGTCGTAACATTTCAAGATCATGTTGTAAAGCAATAAAAACAGGGTAAAGTTCAGATCGTTGTGAAGAAGAAATTCGCAAATAAAAAGGTCTTAACTGACCATAAAAGATTTCTGCATAATCTAAATTACCTTTATCCAAAGACTTCCTACATTTCTGAATAAGTTCTCTTGTTTTTTCCAGTGGATCTGGAAATGTTTCTTTCTCTTGCAATGGAGATGAAACAACTTCAGGTGTAGCCTGCTTTTTGAAAATAGTCTTTTTTTGCATAACAAGTTCAGGAAAAGGAAGAGAAGGAAAAACAGCAGGTTTTGGTTTTTTCAAGAAACGCAATTCAGGAAAAAGATTTTTTATTGGAGATATTTTTTTTTCTAATTCAGGAAAACGAATCTCTTGTAAAGGAGCTTTCTTTTGTTCTAAAACTTTTTTATGTTCTAATCTTAATGCTTCTTTTTTATTAAAGAGAGTAAAATGTATTTTGGGAAAAAGAGACTCTGCATGAGTAGGAATAAAATATAAAGATTTGGCTGTATCTGCAAAAGTATAAGAGGACTTTTGAAAAGGAGAGAAAAGTCTTTCAAAGAAAGATTCTTTTCTTTCAAGAATAAAAGGAATATTCCTAGACAAAGATTTTTTAGGATAAACAAATAATTTCCCAGAACTTTTTTTGCCTGAATACACCGGAACTTTCAAAACTTTAGAAGAAAGATCTACCCTATTGCCCCTTTTCTGTTTCATGAATAAATATATAGGAAGAGAAAGAATATATAAACTTTTTTAAAACGTTAAACTTTGTAATCGTTTCACACGGTCCTCTGTTGCAGGGTGTGTACTTAATATCTTCATAAAACCTTTCCAACTAAAAGGATTAACAATAAACAAAGAAGCACCAGCTTCTCCACCTGCTTTCATAGGATGTTCTTTGACACCATCTTCTAACTTTTTTAATGCCTTAACCAAACCTTCTCCACTACCTAACAAACGTGCAGCACTTTCATCGGCTTGATACTCTCTACTTCGGGAAATTGCCATTTGAATAAGAAAAGCCATGATAGGAGTAATAATACCTAAAACAAGAAAGCCTAAAATCCCACCGCCATTATCATCATCATTTCCACCTAAAGCTCCAAAGATTGCTCCCCATCGTGCCATTGCTCCAACAAAAGAAATAATACCAGCTAATGTTGCAGCTATAGAAGCAATAAGAATATCTCTATTTTTAATATGGGAAATTTCATGCGCAAGAACACCTTGTAATTCATCTTTATGAAGGAGCTCTAGAATTCCTGTAGTGACTGCAACAACTGCATGCTTTGGGTTTCTCCCAGTTGCAAACGCATTTGGATTTGCAGACTTGACAAGGTACACTTTAGGTTTTGGAATTTTTGCAATTCTTGCAATTCCCTCAATCATTGCATGAAGTTCAGGCTTTTCACTTTTGCTCACTTCCTTCGCTTGATACATCCATAAAACAATTTTATCAGAAAAGAAATATGCAAAAAAATTCATGAGAACTGCAAATATGAGACCAATAATTAATCCATAAGGCCCAAAAAGATATCCAATACCAATAAGTATCCCAGTAAGCAAGCCTAAAAAAAGTACAGTCTTAACAGTATTTTCCATAGAATAAATGAAAAAAAAGCAGTTTAAATAATTTGCGGAACAGAGAAAACTTAATAACTCAAACAAGATTAAGAAAAAGAAATGGCTTTTAACATTATTGTAGGAAGGAACGAAGAAGATAAAAAAAAGTTTGGTGAAAAAGGAACAATTCTTTTAGGCCGTGCATATGTTAAGATGGGTCAAACAACCTCGCTTTCTAATTACGTTTACATGGATGTTATCAAAGCACATGTTGTATTTGTCGTCGGAAAGAGAGGCAGTGGAAAATCCTACACAGCTTCAGTAATTGCAGAAGGCATCCTCGACCTCCCTGAAGAAGTCTCTAAAAATCTTGCAGTAATTATGTTAGATACAATGGGTGTTTTCTGGACAATGAAATATCCTAATGAAAAAGATGCAGATCTTCTCGAAGAATGGAATCTCAAACCAAAAGGCCTGGAAAAAATAAAAGTCTTTACTCCTTTTGGAAAATTTGAAGATGCAAAAAGCAAAGGTATTCCAACAGACTATCCTTTTTCCATTAAAGCATCCGAGCTTACAGGTGAAGACTGGCGTTTAGCTTTTGAGCTAGGAGCCTCTGATTCAGTAACAATCCTTATCGAAAAAGTTCTTGGAGACTTTGCAGAACAAAAAAGAGAAGAATACACCTTAGACCACATGATTCAAGCGTTTGAAAAAGAAGAATCCTTTCCAACAGATGTAAGAAATGAAGCAATAAATAAAATGCGTGCCGCAAAACGTTGGGGTCTTTTCTCAGATGAAGGAACAAAAATTGATGTACTCATTAAAGGAGGGACAGTGTCTATTTTAGATATGTCTGCATATGCAACATCTGAAGGTGGTTGGGGCGTCAAAGCATTAGTAGTAGGCTTGATTTGTAAAAAAGTATTCATTGAAAGGATGATCTCTCGACAACTAGAAGAAGTGGAAGCAATCAAAGTAGGGTATTCCTATTTCAAACTAGAAGAAGAAATAGAATCAAAGGAAAAAAAGCCTTTAGTCTGGTTCTTTGTTGACGAAGCACATGAGCTGTTGCCCTCAGAAGGAAAAACTGCAGCAACAGATGCTCTTGTAACAATCCTGAGAGAAGGAAGACAACCAGGAATTTCTCTTCTTTTAATTACACAACAACCTGGAAAAGTTCATTCAGACGTTCTCACACAATCAGACATTGTCATTGGACACAGGCTCACTGCAAAACGTGATATTGATGCACTGAATGCAATGATGCAATCATACCTTGGAGACACTTTAACAGGCTACCTCAACACTTTACCTGCAGAACCAGGAGCAGCAATTCTCCTCGATGATAACTCAGAAAGACTTTTTCCTCTGCGCACACGGCCAAAATTCTCTTGGCATGGTGGAGAAGCTCCAACTGCAATCAAATACAAACGCTCCGCTAACCTAGGCATCTAAAATGGCATACAATCAAAAAGATTATTATTTTAATAAAGCAAAGAAAGAAGGATTTCGTGCACGATCTTCATACAAGCTTATAGAGATTGCAAAAAAATATCAGCTGATACAAAAAAATGACGCAGTATTAGACATAGGTTGTGCTCCCGGATCATGGTTGCAAGTGATTAAGCAAATGACAAGGGGAAGAATTGTTGGAGTAGATCTTGTTTCTATTAAACCCATTGAAGGAGTAACATTCATTCAAGGAGATATTGAAGATACAGAAGTAAAAAAACAATTGCAAGGAAAATTTGATGTCATAATTTCTGATATTGCACCTAAAACAACAGGAATGCGAGAAAGAGACCAAGCAATATCCTATATTCTTTCAAGAGAATCATTTCTTATTGCAAAAAAACATCTCAATACAAATGGAAACTTTCTCGTAAAAACATTTCAGTCACAAGAAACAGAAGACCTTGTAAAAGAAATAAAACCCCATTTCAGCTTTGTAAAAAGATACAGCCCTCAATCAACACGCCAAGGTTCAAAAGAAATTTACATTGTTGCAACAGGATTTAAGTTGTAGTAGAATCTAATAAATGTTCAACAATCTGAACAATATCTTTTTTTGCAATAGCCATAACTCTCTTAGTTTCCTTATGATCAACAACTGCACTTGGAACAAGCCCATTTGCATAATTAACATTAGAACAAATTGCTGCAAAAGGTATTCCCATTTGTGAAAGGAGCATTCCTTCTGGGACTGTCGTCATGCCAACAATTCTATAAGGCCTCCTACTTTGAGTGAGCTCATCCAGTACTGCAATTTCATCACTACTTTCAAAACAATCTCCTCCATTATAGATATACAATCCATTTTCTAAAGCCAGACAGCCAGTCTCTCGTATTGCAGATCCAACTTTTCTTTGTAGTTCTAAATCAAAAATAGAATTTAAGTTAGAATGAACATTTTTAGATGTAGTTCCAAAACTATGTCGAGATGCAGCAAAACCCCGGAAAGCTCTCCCTGGAACAACAAAAGCATGTTGATCTGCAATGGGAATATCCAAATCTAAAGCTCCTACCGCACTAAAACCATACACAAGATCAACACCTTCTTCATAAAGTCTTAAAACATTTGCTTCATATCCTTTTTCTTGGATAAGTTCTGCAGGACTGCGAATAGGTTTTCCATCTTTCTCCCCATGCCGAGGAAGCAACACAACCTCTACATCATGATATGTTCCAGTTTTATAAGGAAGCACACGACCATAAGAATTGTGAGTCTCCTTATGATATTGAATATTCAATAAAAGATGATCAAACGCTGTACTCAAACCACTTCCTAGAAGAAAAGCTATTTTCATAAAAAGAAAAAGAAAAAGCCCCTTTTTAAAACTAATGCAAATGAAAAATAGAGTTTTTACTTCATAAAAGCCAAGGCTTTCTGCATCAAAGGCATAACTGCTTCCGCTTCTTCTTTAAAGAGTCTCCCTAATTTACTAAAACTATACTCACCCGTATTATTACTTAAATCTTCTCGAGATATCTGTAATTTTGCTGTTCCTTCATTATAAGACATAACACTCACTGTTATTCTTGTAGTTTCAAATTTTACGGTCTCACTAAATAATGCTTTATCCAAATTTTTGTCAAATGCCATAAACTAAGAAAAAATCCTGGTTTTAAATACTTTTGCTTATCGACGAGAAACCGAAAATCCTCCTAAAAAGAATGCTTTTTTCGGAAATCTTCCGGATTTTTCTCAGAAACTTTTATAAAAACAAAAGCCTAAAGAAAATCTAAGCTCATGTCATCTAACTTGGTATGGCGGAGGTCCCAAAAAACCCTTAGAACCAGAGGAACTAATGTTCTAAGGAAACCTCTTTCCTTGACCGGATCTCTGGGTTCAAATCCCAGCATGGGGACATAAAGTATCCAGAACATATAAACTTTTTGGAGAAAATACAAGAGTAAAGGATTTCGATCAGTAACAGGTCATTGATCGCGAAAAACAAAACAAATAGTAAGAGCTATACAAGGAGACAAAAAAATGAAAATAGAAAGAGAAATACAACAACATATTCACAAAAATGGTTGGAATCTAAACTATGATGGGAATACTGCGACAAATATTTTTGGTACAGAATATAATGTAACCATTCAAGATACAAAAGGCTATTTTGATCTTTCTAATGTGCAATTAAGAAAAAAGGAAATAACAATCAAGGATGCATGTGAGTTTCACCAAGATGTTTTCAACGCAGAAGTGGGGGCAGAATATATGGCCTATGAACTTGCACACGAAGTAGCTCACACAGAAACATATGCAATCCATTCTGCACTAGCCATTGGCATATTAGGATTAGGGCTAGTAAAAACAATACAAAGCAAAGACCCAAAAACATTTCTAAAATGGTCATCTTCTGCTTTGTTAGCAACATTTCTTCTCAGCGAAGTTACAGCAGAAGTGGGCGCACATTTCATTCATGGAGCCAAAATAGAAGGAGACTTTGACCTCTACAAAACATTGTTGGACTTACTCTAAAGTAAAATCAACACAGACACGAAATTTTTTCGGAGCATACTGCCCGCATTTCACCACAGAAAGAACTTTGAAAGAAAGAACCTTTGTACGTATAAGATCTAAAGGCTTTTTTTCTATTTCTTCTGCTGCCGCAAAAGTATAGAAATGAATCATCCCATTTTTTTTCAAATGTTTCACAGCAACGGGGAGAAATTCTTCTGCTGATTTTGGAAGAGGCATAAGTATTCTATCAAATTTTTCAGAAGAAGAGAAATCCTTTGCATCTATATTATACAAATGAATCTGAGGATATTTCATACAGTTCTGTACAGCATACTGATGAGCAATAGGATTCTTCTCTACTCCTACAATCAAAGAAGCTTTGCTATACTTTGCAAAAATTAAAGGGTAGGGACCAACCCCAGAAAAAAAAACTAAAACTTTTTCATAAGGCCTAATCATCTGTACAATACGCAGTCGTTCTGTTCCCAAGCGTGGAGTAAAATAACATTGTTCTACATCTAATTTCATCTGCACACCACTTTCTTTGTGCACTGTCTCTTTTCTTTTCTCTCCAATAATCCATTCTAAATCCTGTGTGCGAAATTCCCCATGATACAATCCCTTTCTTCTCAAAACGACTTTTACATCTACTTTTTGAAGAAGTTTTTTTGCTTCAGATGTTTTAACATCCTCACCAACAATAATAATATCACCTATTTGATCATACGCACCGCTATACTTCTCTTTTCTTTCTTTAAGAAGAACATCTTTTTCTACAAGTGTATATCCTTTTACATCTTTATTCACAGGGAAATAAATATACTCTCTTCCAACAAGAGGACCATAGCCTAAAGCAAAAGCTCCTTTTTCTAAAAGTTGCTTTTTTACTTTTTCCGCATCCTTTTTGAGAACTTTCACACATTTCATAACAGGAAAAAAGAAGGAAGAATTTATTAAAGTTCGTATAAGGGCTATTGGTAAAGATTTTTTATACACAAAAGCTCTTCACAGATTAATCTTAGTTGCTAACACAAAAGACCTAAGAACAAGCTTAATAAATAACATAGCACTCTCCATTATTATGCAAATAAAAATGTAAAGATTGTTGTTTTCGTCCCATTAACACACTCCAAAGAGCAGAAGAGTTTTCTCTAATGAGGTTTGCGCCAGCATGAATTTTTAATGTATGGACTTTAATGACTTCTTTCAGCATTTCAAGAGGAGGAGAATCAGATCATTTATAACTTTTTGTCTTCAACTATTCTTGAGTAAGGCAAAACAACTAATCAAATTAGAGGGGAAATTAAGAATTAAAAAGTTAGAAAAATATTTTTGTGTAAAGATTATTTTTTAGAAAATATCTGCTATTTATAAGTCTAGACACTATCTTTAAGGTCTATAAGTGAGTTTTATTGAAGTATTCTACAGAGCCCTAAAACCACTTCTTCAAACTACTCTTCTCTTCAGGTATAACTTTCTTTATTTTTTCTAAAGTTTGATTCACCCGCTCTTCAGAAAAATCATGCCTATCAACAAGAATCTCTTTGACAGCATCTTCATCTAATGTTCCTTTTCGTAAAACAACATCTTCTACAGGAATATTTTTATAGGTATCAAAAATTTCTTTCCAATCAAAATCAGTCTCTAAAGAAGAAAATATTTTTCCAAAATCTTTCTCAGTATGTAGTAACTTCAAAGCCTTTCTCGGTCCTATCCCCTTGATTCCACCAGGATTATAATCTCCACCCACAAGGATTCCTAAAACTATCAACTGATCTTGTGTTAACTGCAACTTCTCTAACACACCTTTCAATTCAACAAGATAGGGAGCAATCAACACATGCTTTCCCCCAGTAATTTTCCTTTTCTGAGACAAAGTAAGATTAAAAATAAGTCGTGGAGCTCCAAAAAGTAAGGAATCATAATCCTGTGATACAGAAGCCCACACAATTTTTTTCTGTACCATATATGCACATTCTGCCTCAGCTTCTGAAGGCGCTTGAACAACAGGTAACCCCATTGCAAGAAGCAACTCTTTGGATTCATCAAACATATCTCCAGTAACATAAGAAAATTGTTTTGAATATCTTCCTGCAGCTTCTTCGCCTTCTTCCAAAACTGCTTTTGTATATCGCTCTTGCGCTTTTTCTTTCAAGCCTCTTCGTATTGCTCGTGTTTTTTCTTTCAATAAAGGGGCTTCACCATCAAACACAAACACAGGAACTATTCCTTTTTGCATAAGATTCGGCACTCGTGAAAATAATCCTACTAAATGAGAAGTCACATGCCCATTACTATCCATCAAAAGTGTTCCATCTGCTTGCCGAATAGAACTCGTAAACTGAAAGAGAACATTTGAAGCATCAATAGCAAGACTTTTACCTTGTAATTCTTCCCATTTCAAATCTCGCTTATCTACAAGCTCAGAAATCTTTACTCCCATAAAAAGAAAAAAGAAAAAAGAGTATTTATAACTTACGCAAAAAACTTTCCAAGCACTTCTCGTGCATGTTCCACTCTTTCCTCAGTGTTTGCAAACACATATACTCTTCCAATCTTTCCTTGTTTTTGATAAAGCATAGGACTCTTATCTAAAGTACAAAAATATGCTCCAGCCTCTGTTGCAATAATCTGCGGCGCACAAAGATCCCAAGTATTACAAAACTGTGGTCCATTATTCATATGTACATCGGCAATGCCTTCAGCAACCTTCATAATACGAAGTCCCTCGCTTCCGCTTGTAAAGAGTTTTTTGCATCGTAAATCTTCAAAAACTTCTTTCCATGCAGGATCAATGATAGTATCCTTGTCAACAACGACACGAGACTCTGGATTCCTTGAAGAAGACACAAACATTCGTTCAGTCTTATACATATTTGCAAGATATGCACCTTGTCCTTTAATGCCAAAATACGTTTCCCCAGTCGTAGGTTTATGTACAACACCTAATACAGCTTCTTCATCAATGGCTAAACCAATATGCACCGCAAACTGATCACTTCTATACACAAATCCACTTGTCCCATCTAAAGGATCAACATACCATACTCTATTGACAACCCCTTCTAAACCTTCTAAAGGAGGTAATTCTTCACTCACAATCCCATCTTGTGGAAAAGCATTATGCAATCCTTGAACAATAAGCTCATTTGCAGCCTTATCTGTTTCTGTAACAGGAGTACCATCATCTTTGATAGTCTTAGTTTTATCTGCTGCTCCAAAATATCCCCTCATGATACGAATACCAGCTTGTTCAGCCAAACGGCGTGCTACGTCTAACTCTTGATATAGTTGATAGTTTTTCATACACATACAACAGAAGAATTAATAAATAGAAATAACTATTAATTCCTAATCATTAATGGAACTTAAAACACTTGATCTCACAGAGTACGAAGCAAAAATTTATAAAGGGCTTCTCCAAGGACAAAGACTCTCAGCAAAACAACTTGCAGAATGTTCAACTGTGCCACCAACAGCAGTCTATCCAACATTACAAAGTTTAGGGAAAAAGAATCTTATCCTAGAATTTTCTGGAAAAACAAAACAATTTGAAGCTATAGATCCAAAGATTTCAATCCCTTCATATATTGAAAACAAAAAGAAAGCTCTAGAAAAGAATGCTGAACAACTTCTACAAGAGATTGAAAAACTAAAAAAAGAAAAAAGAATAAACCAACGAAAAGAAATTCTGAGTCTTTCCATAGGACAAAAAGCTTCTGTAACTATTTATGAAAATGCAATTAAAAATGCAAAGAAATCTATTTACATCCTGGGCTGGAGAATGCATAAAATCAAAGATAAATACACTTTCCTGCACCAGTTTAAAGAACCAATTAAAAAAAAGGTAGACGTGCGTTTAATTCTTACAGGCGGACCAGAGAAAGCATGGGAACTTATTCAAGCATATGAAAAAGTAGGAATAAAAATAAAATATCTTCCTTTAGAACAAGATAAATTCACCATGCTTATCATTGATGGGGAAGAATGTAAAATTACCCTAAAAGATAAAACACTCCCTGAAAAATATAATATCTATGTGCATGATACCTCACTTTCTTTAGCCTTAGAAACATATTTCAAGGACTGCTGGAAAAAGGCAAAAGGGATAAAAAGAAAAAAGCCATAAAAAAGTTTATAAAAGCATCTTTTCTATAAAGAAAAACTGGTGATAAAACATATTTCTTTTAAGCATGGCTGGTGGTACTTCTATCGAGTGCACGAACCAAAAACAAATCTTCTCACAGAAAACTATCCTGGACTTAAAAATTACCTCTACGATGTCTTTGAAAACTGCCCACATGATTATTTCCAAATAGAACCTCGCTCTTCTAAATTGAAATTTAACCTTTCAAACATAAACATGAAACACATTGACAAGCACGAACTCACAGAACTGACAAAACAAGGTTTAACTGCAAACGCACAACGCTACCAATCTAATCACTCAAAAGTACAACTCTATATGTTAGAGAATGACAGGAATACAATAGCAATCGAAGTCCCCCTATGGCTACACGCACAAGAATTACAGAATTACGAAAGACTTTTTGGCACAAACAACCCATTAACAGGTCATATTGATGCATTAAGAATAGAAGATGGAAAAATTTGGATTTGGGATTACAAACCAAACGCACGTCTGGAGAAATTTGCATCCACACAAGTATACTTTTATGCCTATATGCTTTCAAAAAGAACAGCTATACCATTAGACAACTTCCGCTGTGGCTATTTTGATGCAATAAACACCTATGTTTTTAACCCCAATAGCTGTAAAATACCACTAGGAGAACAAAAAATCCTACAAAAAACTTTTTAAGAGAAGAATGTATAATGAAGCTATGCAAAAACTCACCCTTATCTTTAGTGATACAGAATTTGGGGAAGGAAATGCAACAGACGACTTTGTAGAAGATGAGCTTTTCATAGAAACAATAAGTAAAAATTTTCACTATGGAAAAGAATATCCTATTGATTTTGTTTTTAATGGTGATACATTTGATTTCTTAAAAGCCCCATACAAGGGAAAATATCTTAGGCATATTACAGAAAAGATTTCTTTATGGAAGTTAGAAGAAATACAAAAAGCACACCCTTTATTTTTCATTACACTCACAGAATGCTTAAAAACAAACAAGCAGTCAAGAATTATTTTTATCCATGGGAATCATGACTTTGATATAGAATTTGCAGGAGTGCAGAAAAAAATCAAAGAAATGATTACAAAAGAAAAAGAAGAACAAAAAAAGATTCTCTTCCCAGGATTTGAATTTTCTGATGGCATCCTCCATATTGAACATGGTTCTCAGCTGGATGAATTTTTTAGAGTAGAGCCAGATAAACTAGTATATGACTCTCCAAATCAAATTGTAGGAGAGCCTTTTTTACTCAGCCCATGGGGCTACAATGCAATTTATGAACACTACATTGCAATAAAAGAAGAATTTCCAATAATAGAACGCCTGAACCCAAGAGCAAGAACAATAGAGCTGCTTCCATTTAAATTAAAAAAGAGAATTCTTGGAGGAACTGTATGGTATTTATTAAAAGTATTTTTCTGGACACAATGGAAACACAAAGAAGACCCTTTATATCACTTTACACTTCCAGAATTTAAGAAATATATGTATAATTTTTTCAAAGGAGAATATGAAATAAAAGTAGATCGCCATGCAAAAAGAAAACTAAAGAAGAATGGTTTCAAAGCAATCTGCTTCGGGCATACACACAGAGCAAAAATATGGAAAATAAAAGATAAATGGATGCTGAACACAGGAAATTGGAGAGATGAATATCAGCTTAATGAAAAAGAAAAAATGTACTACCCAAAAACAAAAAGTTATGCATTTATTATTCACAATGAAAAAGACATACAAAAAATAGAGCTAAAACAACTAAAATCAAAACAAAATCCTATTTCTATAAAAGAATTAAAAGACTACGCACGAAAAAAGAGTATAATAAAACATCGATAGTCTAATACCCAGACAAACTCTTCTGTCCAGATAGTAACTCATCAAATTTCAAGCTTAAGAAAACAAGAACTGAATCAGCAATGGGCTTGATTTGTTTCTGGATATAATGCTCATAATCATAGCTTTCGTTAAATCCTTCATAAGGTTCAACACCTTCCTTACTATACACATACCTCACAACTGTTCCTTTAAAATTCTTTAACTTTCTCGCAGCTTTTACATGAGGCG
The DNA here is from genome assembly GCA_013331795.1 of Nanobdellota archaeon. GTDB lineage: Archaea > Nanobdellota > Nanobdellia > SCGC-AAA011-G17 > GW2011-AR17 > JAGVZZ01 > JAGVZZ01 sp10136u. The sequence continues at coordinate 16,990 of DUFP01000009.1, read as the reverse complement.
GCTGAATTTTTATATAATCCTTCAAAGGTTTTCGCAAGGATTTTTTATACACAAGCAAAGAATCATATTTTCCTTTTCTCAAATCTTTTACAAAATGAGAAATGAACTCTTCTACTTTTTTCCCAGTAAACACCCTCATGAGCAATTCTTCCTGAAATTTCTTTGCAAGTGGTGTCCAATCACCTCTAACAGCTTCCATACCAACAACTTCCAGCTTCCCTTTTACAAGCCCTGCATATCTCTTCTTCGCACCCTTTTCAACTCCTCGCAAACGAGGCATAATAAATTCACTATACACTTTTTCAAACTCTAATTGCAAGCAACTATCTAAATAATACTCTGAGCGGATATAATCTTTAAGGATAATATTCATTTTTTCTTCTAATTCCTTTCCTAATTCCTCAGGATTCCTTTTTCCTGCAACAACGAAACAACTATCAGTATCAGAATAAATGACTTCATATCCCTCTTCTCGAATCATCTCAGCAGTTTTTTTAATAAAGAATTGTGCAAAGGAAGTAATAGCATTTGCCAAATCTAGACTATAATAGCGGCAAAGAGGAGATGCCATGACTCCAAAGAATGAATTCATAAGAATCTTAATTGCATAGCGACCAACTTCATCTTTTTTCTTTCGATATTCCTCTCGAACTTCCATCAATTCACTGATAATCTCAGGCATGACTCCAATTTCCTTAGAAAACGTTGCACCATTTGGCGCCTTGATTCCTTTTTTCCCAAAACTAAGAGGATCAATATTAAACGTTTTCATCAAGGAAGGATACAAGGACTTAAAATCAAAAACAAGAATATTTTTATATAAACCAGGAAGAGAATCCATCACATATCCTCCTGTAATAGATTCTTCCTTCACACTATGTGCAACAGAAGGAGCAACATATCTTCTATCCCGCAATTTTTTTAAATAAAGAGAATCCAAAGATGCAATACTTCCTTTGACCTCATCCAACATTAAACCAGTGAGGACACTTCTTTTTGTATACAAAGCGAGGAGAGTACTTTTTTCTAAGATACGTAATACTAATTCAGAATCTTTCAAATTATAATCTACAAGCTTCTGCTGATGATGTTTATACAATTCCTCTATTTCATTACCCTTATCAACAAAAGTAATATTTTTTCCTTCTTGAAGAAAGTGTTGTGCAGCAGTTTCTAATTTATAATCATCTAATTTTGTTGTATCTCTAACCCAAGAAAGAAGATCAATAACTTGTCTTCCCTCTGCAACAACACGTGATCGTGAAAAATAGCCTTGTTTTAAAGTAATTTTACTCACAGAATCAAATCTTCCAAGAATAAAAGGCACTTCTAATTTTTGGCATCTTTTTTTGATCACTAAAAGATCAAAATCAATAACATGCCAACCAAGAATCAAATCAGGATCTACTTCTTTAAGAACAGCGAAAAATCTTTCTAATAATTCTTTTTCTGTAGTAAAAGATTCTGCATATTTTAATTTTTGTTCAGAAACAATCAAAACTTTTTGAAAATCTCCACAAACGAGAGAAATACTATAAATGGTTTTTGCTCGTGAATCAGTCTCTATATCTAATGCCATAATCTGTAAAGGAGCAGAAAAAGCTTCGATAGTTTTTAGCTCAGGATTGGTATAAACTTTTATCTCGCCTTGATAACTATACTCTCCTTCTACTTCAACAAAAGCCTGAATTTTGTGGTCAATGAGAAACCTTCTGGAGAACTGAATATCCGCTTCATAACATTGGATACCTTCTGGCTCAAACATCTTTCGTAATGCAACAACGTCAGAAGGAAGATCAACAACTATTTTTACAACTTCATGCCCCTGAAAATTTTTGAATCCTACATCTTCTACATCAAAATCTTCTGAATTTTGTGCCTGAGCCAGATCACTTTTTTGAATAAAGAAATAAGGTCTATAATAAGAAAGAACAAGAAATGCTTCTCCCTCTTTGGATCTTCCAAAAAGACTCACAAATGCTTTTCCATGAATAATCCTATAGGAAGCATCAACAATAAACCCTTTCATAAGAAAAAGAAACGAAAAAGACTATAAAAACTTAACCAAAATAATTAGTTCGTGCATGTATCTCTGCACCACGAGCAGTTCTAATATAACTTTCTTCAATTTCTTGGTAACGTTTCATATCTTCAGGGCGCACAGAAGCCTTAACTTTATCAAGAGCTTTTTCAAAATGATCCATACTTACCTCTGCAGCTTTAATATTCTCTCTAAGTGCAAGCATACCAGCTTCTCGACAGACTCCTTCAATATCACTCCCAACATAATTTACAGTTTTGTCTATGAGTATTTTCAAATGTACATCTTTTGCAAGAGGCATATTCTTTGTATGTAACTTAAAGATTTCTAAACGGGCTTTCTCATCTGGTAAAGGCGTTAAAAGTATTCTATCAAATCGCCCAGACCGCAATAATGCAGGGTCTAAAATATCTGGTCTGTTTGTAGCTGCGATAACAACAACATTATGCAGTTCCTCAAGTCCATCAATTTCAGTAAGTAAAGTATTAACCACTCTTTCAACAACATTATTCCCACTCACTCCCCTTCGTGTTGCAATTGCATCAATCTCATCAAAGAAGATAATAGTAGGGGCAACTTGCCGTGCCTTCTTAAATATCTCTCTCACACCTTTTTCTGACTCTCCAACCCACATATTCAAAAGCTCTGGACCCTTCACCAAAATAAAATTTGCTTCAGATTCATGTGCAACAGCTTTTGCAAGCATAGTCTTACCACATCCAGGTGGGCCATATAATAATACTCCACGAGGCGCACGAATTCCTATATCTTTGAATCTCTGAGGATATTTCAAAGGCCATTCAACTGCTTCCTTCAAATCCATTTTAATATCTTCAAGTCCTCCGATATCATCCCATCCAACATTAGGTACTTCTACCATAACTTCTCGCATACCAGACGGTATAACAATACGCATTGCTTCTTCAAAATCTTTATCTAAGATAATTAATTTATCTAATACTTCTTTAGCAAGTGGTTGATTTTCTTTCAAACTAATATCCTTTTTAAGAACTCTTCGAATAACATTAATCGCCGCTTCCTTACAAAGAGCAGCAAGATCTGCTCCAACAAATCCATGCGTTCGAGAAGCAAACTCACTCAACATTCCTTCTATAAAAATCGGGCGAAGTTTTTCACGTTGAAGAAGAGGAACTGTTTCCCAGACCTTCTCATTTTCTTTGAGATCACCTTTGAGAAGTTTATAAACATCCTTTAATCCAGTAAGGTAGTCTTTAACTTCTTCTATTTCTGCATGTACAGCTTGTTCTCCATCTACTTTAATTTTTTTAGAATCTAATTTTTGAATTAAGGCGTTTAATTTATCTGTAAATTTAACAATCCCTCTCTCTACATATGCTTTTTTAATCTGTGGCTTCAAAGGCATATTTCGTGTGTGAATTTTCAATATATTCAATCTCCCTTCTTTTGAAGGAGGAGCAATAATAATTTCTCTATCAAATCTTCCTGGTCTCCGTAAGGCTGGATCAATAGAATTAGGCCTATTCGTTGCAGCAATAACAATAACCTTTCCTCGCTCTTGCATTCCATCCATAGTCGCTAATAACTGTGCAACCATTCTCTTCTCTACCTCTCCATAACTCTCTTCTCTTTTAGATGCAATAGCATCAATCTCATCAATAAATAATATAGAAGGTGCTTTTTTCTCTGCTTCTTCAAACTTCTCTCGAATTTTCTTTTCTGCTTCTCCAACAAATTTAGAAACAACTTCTGGCCCATTAATAAGAAGAAAAGTTGCATCGGATTCATTTGCAACAGCTTTTGCTAAAAGAGTTTTTCCACATCCTGGGGGTCCATGCAAAAGAATTCCTTTTGGTGGCTCGATTCCTAATCGCTCAAATAATTCTGGATGCTTCAATGGCAACTCAACCATCTCTCGCACTTTTTCAATTTCATCTGTAAGCCCACCAATATCTTCATAAGTAATGTAAGGAACTTTTTCTTCAAGCACTTCAACAGCTTTAGTACTAAATTTCAAATCAGTAGCTTCTGTAATAACAAGTGCACTTTTTGGAAAACCATCAGCAACAACGAAACGCAAACCAGCAATACCAAACCCACCCATAAAATCATCTTCAAACATTTGGAACACATCTTCAAAAAAAGGATTATCAGACATGGCACTTCTTCGTCTTCGTGTACCGCCTAAAGCAAGAATATCTCCTTTCACAACTGCTCTTCCCAACAAACCTCTCTTAAACATATTGGGATCAACTTTGATAGTAACACCTTTCTGCGCAGGGGCAATAGTGACAGTCTTTGCCTCTTTTACTGCAGCCCTTCGGACTTTAACAACTTCACCAATGCCTGTCTTTGCATTTCTTCGAAGAATCCCATCCATCCGAATAACAGTCTGTCCAATATCAGTAGGATAGGCACGATCAACAATACCAACAGTCTTTCTTCCGCCTTCAATTTCAACAATATCACCTATACGAACACCTATATCACGCATGGTCTCTGTATCTATACGAACAACCCCTTTATAAGCTTCCTCTTGCAGAGCTTCCATAACCTTCAAAGTTACTTCATTCATGGTGAATTCTTCCATTTTGATCCTCTTAATAAATCTTTCTCACTATCTCAATAATGCAATTATGACTTAAGGATTATTAAAGCTTAGGATTTTTAAAAAATACGAAAAAAAACACTATCTCAACAATTTCTGAAAAAAGGCTTCTAAACACTTAATCTCAGCTCTTCGCACATTTAACACATAGAACTGAATATTTTTTATCTTCTCAACTTCCTTAATAAAACCTTCATCCAATAAATAATGGAGAATTTCATATGCCCTTTTTCTATTCACATTAATTTCTTTAACAACATCATTAAACGTAAAATGCCGACTAGGAAATTCTAGAAGGGATTCCATAATTTTTGTTTCTGGGCTATAACCTAAAAGCTCACAAAAGACATTTTGTGTGGAAGATTTATGCATATATCACCTTAAAAAAAGAGAAATGAATATTTAAACTTTATCCCCAATATGGTTGAGAAAAGAGTCAATTCTTAGTAGAAGAGCACCAAAAAGCAGAAAAAGCCTAAGCTCTCAAAAAAGAAAATGTTACAATTCTTAAACTTTCCTGAGGATATTACGCTTATATATGGTCCACCAGCATCAGGAAAAAGTACGTTATGTCTGCAAATTGCTGCAAACAACCCTGGAAAGATAGTTTTCATTGACACAGAAAATTCTTTTAACATTGAAAGACTCCAGCAAATGAACCCTTTAACAAATGTGGAGAACATTATAGTCATAAAAGCAAAACGATACTCTGAACAAACAAAAGCAATAAGTAATCTCAAAAATACGAACAATATTTCTCTTATAATTATAGATTCTTTTACAACACATTACAGAAAAAAAACAAAAGAAGAAAAAAAACTTTTTATTAACAAATCTTTTAAGAAAATGCTTTCTGAACTTAAAGAGCTTAAAATTCCTGTCATCATGACCTCACAAGTATACACAGATTTTAAAAACCAAACAAATCCTATTGCAAAGGAACTAATAAAAAAAACAGCAGCATACATAATTAAACTAGAAAATAAAAACAAACGCACTTTAATAATAGAAAATACAAAAATAGACATACCCTTCATAATCACCAATCAAGGCATGGAAGTATAAGGCTGATCTTGTAGTGAAGGACTATCCTGCTCATTATTTGGCGCAGCAATACTTTTTCTGTATTCTTCTTTCTTCGGACAGCTTGGATTAATACAAAAATTCCAAGGCCTCTTTCCTTTCTTAATGAGTAATATTTCAGGGAAACTACAAGCACTACAAACTTTATCAGAGTTCTTTGCAAGGAATCCACGAGGGAGAGAAAAGGTAATTTTACATTCTGGATATGTAGAACAGGCAATAAAATAACTTTTGAACTTCGGAGTGTACCTAATCTGCAAATCACCACCACAACTGCATTTTTTGACAAAACTTGCTTGTTTCATAGTTTCTTGATACGACCCAGAAAGCTCTTTCCCTATTTCTTTCTCATTTGCTTTAAATTGAGTCAACACTTTGAGAAGATGCACCTCTGCATGTGCAAGAACTTCTTTTTTAGTACTTTTCCCCTTTCTGATTTTATTCATATCTTTTTCAAAATCTTTTGTAAGTTGTTCATCTAGAATATCAGGGCAATATTTTTCTAAAACTGCAACTGTCTTCAAACCAAGATTAGTCACTTCAATAGAATCTCCTCTTTTCAAATAATTCCTATCAAAAAGACTCTCCACAATTTCAGATCTGGTAGCCTTTGTTCCAAGATTTCTCTTTTCTAATTCCTTAATGATAGAAGCAGGGGTATATCTTCTAGGAGGACTCGTCTCTTTATCGAGAATTTTTAATTCTCTAATATGCAGTTCTTGCCTTTCTTTCACATGTACTTCTGCTTCTTCTAATTTTACATAAGGCCTATAATACATATGCCAGTTCTCCTCAACTGTTCGTGTTCCATTTGCTAAAAACTTTTCTTGATTGACATCTATTTTCACAGAAACAGTCTCTCGCACTGCAGCCTCTGCAAAAGTTGCAAGAAATCTCTTTACAATAAGATCATAGACTTTTGCCTCTTTTATTTCTAAACTGCCTGGAACTTCTCCAGTAGGATACATTGCAGGGTGTGCATCATCTTTTTTCTTCCCATTATTTGGTTTCAACTCTTTTTGTTTGAGAAGAGTAGAAATAAGAGGAGCATATTGATTTTGTTGACTAAGCTTTTGCAAAACTTTTTTATAGCCAATGCTTTCTGGTAACTGATTGGAAGAAGTTCTGGGATAGGAAATATAAGAATTAATATACAAAACTTGTGCAATTTCTAAAGTTTCTTTTGGTTGGATACGAAAAACACGATAGGCTTCTAATTGTAATGCAGTAAGATCAAAAGGATGAGGTGGCTCTTGTCTAAACTGTTCTTTTTCTAATGATTCAACAACAGCTTTTTTTCCATTACATCGAACATAAATTTCTTCAGCTTTTTTCCTATCATCTAATTTTCCTTGTTCATGCTTTGCAATAAGCTCTTCTGTATCTAATTCTAACTCCCAATAAGGCACAGGAATAAATGCCTGAATTTCCTTTTCCCTTGCACTGAGTAATTTTAACGCTGGTCCTTGTACTCTACCAGAACTAAGAATTTTAAACATCCCTGTTGCATTTTTAATAGAAAGAGTTAATGCTCGAGAAAGATTAATTCCAAAAAGCCAGTCTAATTCATGCCTTGTAATTCCTGCTTCTGCCTGTCCCATATCGATATGTTTCATAAGCTGTGCATATGCTTCTCGAAGATCTTCTTTAGTAGTAGTAGAAAATTTCATTCGAAAAGCATCTTTTTTCCCACAAGCAAAACGAACTATATTAAAACCAATGACCTCTCCTTCAACATCATAATCACAAGCAACAACAATTTTTTGGGATTCTTTAGAAAGCTTCTGAATGAGCTGTAAATATGGTTTAGTAAATGCAGCACCTTTATTCACTTCATAAGATGCCTTCCACTCAATATCAAAAATAGGATACGTCCAACCTTTTTTATTCTTCTCAGTGACTGTATACAAATGACCAACAGCACAAGCAACAATAATTTTCTCTCCATTATGAGTAAGTTCATAATAAGGAATCTTCTTCATATACACATTCTTTGTAACACTTTTATCTGCAAGAGCCTCAGCTATTTTTAAAGCGGCACTCGGTTTTTCACTAAGTATTAAAATTGGTTTGTCCATCTAAAGACCAGAGAATTCCCCCTCCCTTTTTAAAGGTTTTACTTTTTGAAAAAACTAAACCCTTACATTTTAGTTTTAAAAGTGCAAATCTTATTGTACTTTGATGTCGATTAAGAAGAGGAACTAACTCAGCAACAGTTAAATCCATATCTTTTAAAAGTAATAAAATCATTCCTTGAGTCCCACCATGAGCATAGCTAATCCTACCAGGATGAAGAAGGATATTTCCAAGAGAAGATTTTTTTAAAGGATGATTAAAACCAATCATTTTAGAGAAAATAGAAAGATTACTATTAGTCCTAACATAAAAAGCATATTTCTTAAATCCTTTAGATGTAATCATAGAATAAGTTTTTGAAGTCTTAATATCAAAGTCTAAAAGCATCTCTTTAATTTGTTTTAAAAATATACGATTAGCTAAAGCTAACTCTATCTTTCTATGAGGAGTAGAAATATTCAACAGATTCAGTCCTTACCAAATAGAATCAAACATTCTCAGAGACTCAATTGAACTCCCAAGAAAAGGAAATTTCTCATTCCTAGATGTAAAATAAGAGAACCAGAAGCATTTAAAGAATATTTAGAAAGAAGAAGAGTTATGTAAAACTTTTTCCACAGCCACAAGAGTGTGAAGAATTCGGATTACTTACTCGAAACCCAGACTCTTCTAAACTTTCAAGATAATCAACAAGAGAGCCTTTCAAATAATGTCCACTTTCTGCATCAACAAAGACTTTAACATCACCAGCAACAATAACTTCATCACCTTCCTTAGGCTCTTCTTCAAAAGAAAATTTATATTCCTTCCCCGCACAACCACCTTTGATAACTTGAATACGCAAACCATAAGATTCTTTAGTATTTTTCTTCAAAAGTTCAAGAATTTTTTCTGATGCTTTAGCAGTAATTGTCAAAGTTTTCCCTTCAATTTCAATAATTGCATCATTCAAATGTTCAAGCATTTCCTGAAAGATATCATCAGGCATACCATGACCAGCACTCCCTTCATATAAAGTTTCCATAGTATTTGACCCACAACCAACACAATGTAGCCCATAAGAGAGCATAATTTCTATACATTGAGGATAAAGTTTAACAACTTCACCAATAGTCATATCACTAGTTATTTTATGTAGAGTTTGTGATTCTTCCATGTCTATTATCAGCCTTATTGGGGTATTTAAGACTTACGATAGCAGAAAAAGAAAGAGTTAAAAACGCAAACAACTCAAAAAAGCTATGGCAGAAGAACCTCTACTTGTCCTAAGACCAAATTTAATAAATGCATTCTTTCCCACACTCATAAAATACATCTTAAGAACTATTTTTTACATAGCAATCCCTCTTGGAATAGTCTTTGTAATAACAAATAGCATACAAGGAAAGGAAATAAATCTCTATTGGGTTATAGGAACAATTTTCTTAGCAGGTATAGTTCTCTCCATAACTATTCTCATCATCAAAGTATTCATTTTTACACCTCATTATAAATATCGTTTCTATAAACATCATCTAGAGGTAGAATCAAAACTATTACAAATCGAAAAGAAATCGGTACCATATAATAAGATTACAAATATTGATGCAAAAATATCGTTTTGGGATAGGCTAACAAATGCTGGAGACCTTATTCTCCATACAGCAGATGAAAAAGAAACAAGTGATATCAAACTACTCTTTTTAAAGAATCCATTAGCTGTGGAAAAACAAATTCATCATCTAATAAAAACACCTAAATAACTAAAATCCTTTTCTTCGAAACATTTTTTCTAAATCCTCTAAAGGAAGTTTCACCATAATAGGCCTCCCATGAGGGCATGTATAAGGCAAGTCACACAGATCAAGCTGCCGAAGAAGGCCATACATCTCAGAAACAGTTACAGAATCTCCTGCTTTTATAGACTTTTTACAGGACATCATAGTAATCATATCCTCTTTTTCTTCTTCTTTAAAATCAACAAGCAAATCACGCAAAAATTCAACACCCTTTACTTTGTTAAAAAGCATAGGTACTTTTTCTAAGCGAAAAGTATTTTCTCCAAATTCTTCTACATAAAATCCATAACTTTTCAACTGCTCTTTTTGTGTACGCACAAGCATAGCTTCCTTAGGAGAAAACTCCAGTAATTCAGGCACGAGCAAATCCTGTATCACCACTTCTCCTTTCATATATTGCTTCATAAATTTTTCATAATTAATTCTTTCTTCAACAACATGTTGATCAATAATCACGAGTCCTTCCTCACTCTCAGCAAGAAAAAAAGTTTTTGCAATATTTCCTAAAATTTTCAACTCTGGAAAATGCACATATCGATTCTCAAAAGAAGGCAATACAGAAAGTCCCTGCTGTATGTCTCGTACAAAGCGTGTATTTTCTGGCTTGAACATACTCTGAAAAGAATTTCCATAAGTTGTTTGCACTTCTGCTGAAAAGTCTAAAGTGCTTTCCCTAAACAAAGCACGAATAGCCTCAAATACAACACGAGTAATTTTTCCAGGATGAGAAAATTTGACAATCTTTTTTGTAGGATGCACATTCACATCTACTCCGCCTGTATGCACATGCAAAACAACAACAGGATGTTTATTGACAAAAAGAAGGCTCTTATATGCATCATATAACCCACTACTAATTTCATCGCTATAGACAAGCCTTCCATTCACAAAGAGAGCTTGCATACTTTTGTCTTTTCGCACATAAGAAGGCTTAGAAACATACCCTTCAATAGAAATATTCCCCTCATTATATTTTAGAGGAAGCATATCATTGAGAAGAGTAAATCCCCATACTTGCCCAATCCTTTCAAAAGGGTCTCGTGATTGTACATCAAAAACAAGTTTTCCATGCATACGCAAGCGCACAGCAACAGGAATTCCTAAAGCAAATTTTTCTAAAAAGCCAACAATACGCTCATCTTCTAAGGCATCAAGAAACTTTTTTCGTACTGGAGTATTAAAAAACAAATCTCGTATTTCAACAACAGTACCTTGTGGACAGGCTTCCGCACGAAAGGACTTGATACGCCCTCCCTCTACACAAAGTTCATACCCTTCAAGCATATCTTCAGTTTTACTTAAAATACGAAACGAGGAGACTGCAGCAATACTTGAAAGTGCTTCTCCTCGGAAACCAAAGCTAGATACATGTTCAAGATCTTCAAAAGAATGGATTTTACTTGTCGCATGTCGTAAAATACTGAGTTCAATGTCTTCTTTGTTCATTCCATGCCCATCATCAACGACTTTAATATAATCCTCGGAAACTTCAACAACAATATGACTTGCACCAGCATCTACTGCATTCTCTACAAGTTCTTTTATAACATTTGCAGGCCTATCAATGACTTCCCCTGCAGCAATTTTATTAATGAGCTTTTCATCTAAGACATGGATCATAACAGATATAAAAAGGGAAAGACTTAAAAGAATATATTTAATGGAAAACAAACATCAGATGTTAACAATCCAACAAATCAAAGAAAAAATAGAAGCTGGTTTACCTGGTTCTAAGGTAGAAATCCAAGATCCCAGAAGAGACGGTGTTCATTTAAAGGCAATAGTTATCTATAAGGGTTTTAAAGATAAATCTCTTGTAGAACAGCACCAAATGGTCTATGCAACGCTAAAAGAGGAACTAAAAGAAGAACTTCATGCCCTAGGCATAGAAACACATGAGGAATAAAATGGATGAAAAAACAAAAACACAAATTAAAGACATGATTCACAAAAATAAAGTCTTTATCTTTATGAAAGGAACACCAGACGCACCAGAATGTGGCTTCTCCATGCGCACAATAGAAATTCTTAAAAGTTACAAAGTTGAATTTGGCTATTTCAATATTTTTGAAGATGAAGAAATTCGTCAAGCAGTAAAAGAATACGCAAACTGGCCAACAATCCCCCAAGTCTACATTAACGGAAAATTCATTGGTGGCTGTGACATTACAGAAGAGTTACATAAATCCGGAAAATTAAAGAAATTAATAGAAGAATAAATTTATTAAGAAGAAAACTCAAAAAGAGATATATGGGATTCTTTTCAAAAAAGGTAAAGGAACAAGAACTTACAATCAACTCTACAAAAAATACTCTTATAATTGAAATAGATGAAAAAAACTTTAATGAAAAAGACAAAAAAAAAATACCATGCATAATCAATGCTCAAAATCTTCTCACAATCTCAGGTGGAACAACACCATATATATTAAATCAGGGAACAATAGAAGAAGAATATCTCGATGACCTAAAAACAGAAAAAGGGCTACAATTTTCTGAAGGAAATATATCACAACTTTTGTTTACAATTTCTATTCATAGCCTATTAGATCTTCTGGAAAAAGGAATAAAACAAACCAAAATTAGAATTTTTGTAAGGGATCAAAAGTACTCTGAAAAATCTCTAGAAATTTCTGTAAACCTGCAACATATACAAGAACGTATGAAAAAAGCAGAAAAGATAGAATGCGAAAACCTACTTCTGGAAGTTAACGAAAGTAAAGAATTAACAATCAGTTTCATTCCTCAGCTGGCAATTACAACTCTCTATTATAACCTTCAAATCACTCTCTCATTTGAAGATAAATTAGGAATAAAAAAGCAAGATATAAACACATACTATATGGCCAAAGAAGAAAAATGGGGGACTCATCATTTTTACATAGATAAAATAAAAACAGAGTTTACAAACGAAGAGAATATAAAAAATGGAAAGATATCAACAGGTAAAGCAACAATAATTGTCCAAACAAAAGGAAATATTATCATTAAAAGTTTTAATATAGATCTTAACCCCATCAAAAGAACACTTTTAAAATTACAAACAGATAAAAAAGATTTTAGAACATTTACTGAAGCAGATCTTATTGCAGTCCATATGACCAAAAAAGCAGACTATAAGAAGGTTGTAGTCTCTAAAATGTTTGGTCCAAAAGTTCTGTACGCAACTGCTTGGAGACCAAGTATTCACCTCACCCTAAATCATGTAGTGGTTCCACACGGAGCAGCACAAGGAGGATGGAAGGACGCCGATACTGCAATACTTATGCCATTCAAAGAACTCAAAGATCTTAATAACAAAACATTTTACGGAGGACCAACCGTAGACGTATCTTTTTTCGCATATATAAAACTTCCAAAATCTACAATTATCATAAAGAGAGAAGAAGGAGAAGTCTGGGAAACCTATGTAGAAAGAATCAATGATAAAATGAGGGAAATGGGATTTAAGGTCATTGGTGGAGGTGAATGGGGCTGGGATGAGAAAAGAGAAGAAGTAGGAGAATGGCTACACAAAATATCCACAGAGAACAACTGGCCTACCACAATACCCCATTTTTACACACCTATTGGGAAAATAGAATATGGGCTTGAAACGGATAAATTCCAAGGATTAATGCTTAGAGAAATGGAACCCGTTGAAGCAAACAAAGTATTCAGGAAAGTTCTTCTAGAAAGAATAGAAAGTGAACAACCAGAACTATGGGCAAAATATGGAATACATCTTCGTGCATGGAGCAACTACTGGGAGAAAAAACTAAAATAACCTCTTCTGCTCTTCCAATTTTTTCGCTTGTATCCTGTCAAGCTTATCAGTATCCTCTAATTCACTTTGCACTTCCCTTGCACGAACAACAACTTCTTCAGGCAACCCAGCTAATTTAGCAACATACACTCCAAAACTTTTATCCGTACCACCTTCTAACAATTTTCGTAAAAATATAATTTCATCCTTTTCTTCTTTCACTGCAATATTATAATTTTTAATTCTTTCAAAACTATTTGTGAGTTTATTCAACACATGATAATGTGTTGCAAACAATGTTTTCGCTTTTACACGATTATACAAATATTCTACAACAGCCCATGCAATAGATACTCCATCATAGGTTGACGTTCCACGTCCAATCTCATCTAAAATAATGAGACTTTGTGACGTTGCATTATTTAAGATATTTGCAGTCTCATTCATCTCTACCATAAAAGTACTTTGTCCAGAAACAAGATCATCATAGGCACCTATACGTGTAAAAACTCTATCGACTAATCCAATCCGAGCAGATTTTGCAGGGATAAAACAACCCATCTGTGCCATAATCACCAGCAACGCAACTTGTTTCATATAACAGCTTTTCCCAGCAAAATTAGGCCCAGTAATAATCATGATCTCAAAATCCTTCAAGAGTGTATCATTTGGAATATATGCACAGCTTAATTCAACAACAGGATGTCTCCCATCTTGAATTTCAAGAACAGAACTTGTATCCAGAAGAGGCTTCACATAATTATTTTCTACACTCACCTGTGCAAAAGAACACAAGACATCAATTTCTGCAACTTTTTGTGAAACAGCTTGAATAGGTTCTGTATACTTTTTCACTTCTTCAACAACACGTAAAAAAAGTTCATATTCCAATTCACCAATTTTTTCTTGTGCAGTAAGAATTTTTTCCTCTTCCCTTTTCAGATCTTCTGTCACAAACCGTTCATAGTTTGCAAGAGTTTGTTTTCGTATAAAATCCCCAGGAATGTGTGCAAGATTTCCAGCAGAAACTTCAAAGTAATAGCCAAATACTCTATTATACCCTATCTTCAAATTTTTAATACCTGTTCGTTCACGCTCCTTCACTTCTAATGCAGAAAGAAATTGTTTGCTATTTTTTCGTATACTATGCAGTTCTTGTAACGTCTCATCAAACTCAAGTCGAATCAACCCACCATCTTTCAGACCAGCAGGAGCATCATCACGAAGAGCTTTATCTAAAAAATCAATGACCTCCTGAAATCCTTGAAATGCTACTAAATCACCAAAGCTTTCTAATCGAATCTGTTGAACAAGAATCAAACTTTGCTTTAATGCAACTAAATCTCGTGCATTTGCCCGATCAAGATTGATTTTTGCAATAATCCTCTCAATATCTCCAATATGCTTCAAAATATTCTTTAATTCCACCCTTTGCATAAGATGTTGTACAAGATATTCCGTTCTTGTTTGTCGCAAGTGAATTTTTTCAAGTTCTAAAAGAGGCTCTAACAACCACTTCCGTAATAACCGTGAACCCATTGCAGTCTGTGTTTGGTCTAAAACAGAAATGAGAGAGCCTTTAGGAGAACTATCTCGCACATTAGAAAATAATTCTAAATTTCGTATAGTAACAGGATCAAGAAACATCTGTGTATGTTTTTCTCGCAAAGAAATTTTTTTAATGTGTGAAAGAGAATGCATTTGTGTATCAAGAAGATAAGATAATAATGCACCAGCAGCACGAACTCTCATATCATCTTTTCTCATACCAAAACTCTCTAAAGAAAGAATATGAAAATGATCCAGAAGAGTTTTATACGAATGATCTTGAGAAAAAAATCTATCTTCCACTTGAGAAAGATACAAACCTTTACTTTGAAGCTGCGCAATCAATTCTTTATTGACAAATAAACTAGAGGGGATAACGCATTCATCGACAACAGCAAAATCAACACCCTCAGAAACAAAAAATTCTCCAGTAGATACATCACAAAACGCAGAATACAAAGTATCCCCATATACATAGAGACTCATAATGAAGGAATTATGTTGTGATTGCTGTTCTAACAATGTCCCCGGTGTAACAATTCGTACAATCCCTCTCTTCACTAAACCCTTTGCTTTTTTTGGATCTTCTAACTGCTCACAAATAGCAATCTTATATCCTCTCTTCACAAATTTAATTAAATAGGGCTCTAATGCATGATAAGGTATTCCAGCTAGTGGCGCTTTCTTCTCATATTTTCCTCGCGAAGTAAGAGTAATTTCTAGTTCTTTGGAAGCAAGGACAGCATCTTCATAAAACATTTCATAAAAATCACCCATACGAAACATAATCACACAGTCAGGATACTCTTTCTTGAGCTCCACATACTGCTTCATTGCAGGAGTAAGATTCTCTGGATCCATAGAAAAAAAGAACTAAAACGAACTTTAAAAGAATTTAGCTACTTTTTGTAATAACTTTCTTTCCACTCATATACTTCTGTAAAACTTTTGGAATTGCAATGCTCCCATCTTTCTGCTGGTAATGCTCAACGATAGCAACCAATGCACGTGACGTAGCAATCGCAGTATTATTCAATGTATGCACCACCTTCCTCTCTCCCTTCTCTTCATAGCGAATATTCAAACTTCGTGCCTGATAATCAGTACAATTAGAAAGAGAAGCTACTTCCCCATAAGCCTGCGTCGTCGGCCTCCACACTTCTATATCAGCGCTTCGCGCTTTCCACACTGATAAATCCCCCGTACAAAGTTCAATGACATGGTAAGGTAATTCTAAAGCTTGAAACACCTCTTCAGTATTTTTCAGTAACTCATCATAAAATTTCCAAGACTCTTCAGGCTTGCAAAAAATAAATTGTTCAACTTTGTTAAATTGATGTGTTCTCCATAATCCTTTCTCATTAATTCCATGTGCTCCAACTTCTCTTCGAAAGCACATAGTATAAGAAAAATATTTTTTAGGGAGATCAATAATCCTATCAAAATACATGGTCAACATAGAAAACTCACTAGTTCCGATCAAAGCAGTATCTTCTCCTTCTATAGAATAAACACTTTGTTCAAAAGATTTTGCATCAATACTCTTAAACAAAAGATCTTTCTTTAACATCAAAGGTGGTTCAATATATGTATACTTCTTTTTTACCATATAATCCTGCACAAAATGGATCAGTGCTTGATTCAACAATGCAAAATCCCCTTTCAAATAATAAAAACCATTCCCTGTCGCACGGGCAGACGCATCAAAATCAACAGCATCTAAAGCTTCTAAAATTTCAACATGTGTTTTTACAGGGAAAGAAAACTTTGGAATTTTTCCCCATTTTTTAATCTCAACATTATCTTTATCACTCTTTCCATAAGGAACTTTATCATGAATGATATTAGGCAATGTATGCAATAACTCAGTAACCCTCTCTTGAAAAGCAGTATATTCTTCCTCTTTCTTTTTGACTTCCTCAGGAAGCTCTTTCATTTTTTTCAGAACTGCATCAATATTTTTTCCAGCTTTTTTCAAAATGTTAATTTCTTGAGAAAGCGTATTTTTTTGTGATCGTAATCTATCTAATTCTATTTGTATAAGCCTCAACTGTTTATCTTTTTCAACCAATTCCTTGAACTGTGTAAGCAATTCTGGCTTTTTCATACGTGTATAGCTCTTTTCAAACAAA
>DUFP01000019.1 GCA_013331795.1 Nanobdellota archaeon | reverse complement strand
AAGAATCACATATACTATTATATGAACCACCACCAAGGCTAATAGAAATTACAGAAATATTGTATAGTGATGCGTTGTTCGCACACCAATTAACTGCAGAGGTAATATCTGAGAAAAGTGCATCACCAGCTGCATCAGCGACTTTCACAGAGACTATTGTTGCTTCAGGTGCGACACCTGTTATTCCGGAGCCATTGCCTGCTGCAATCCCAGTTACGTGCGTTCCATGGCCTTGATCATCTCTTGCAGAGTCGTCTTCCAGTGTGTTATCAGGACAACAGCCGCCAGAGCCAGCATCAGAGACTGCACAAAAACATTTTTGTGCGACTATTCTTCCAGCGAGTCCAAGGTGTGTTGCATTAATTCCTGTATCGATTACACAGACAGATTGGCCAAGACCAGTCATGTTTGTTGTGCCATTTTGTCGACTATGCATGATTGATGCATTGATGAGTGGGACGCTGTCATCAAGAAGTATATGAAATATTTCATCTTGCTGTATACTCTTTACATTAGGATCATTGATGAGTTCTTGAAGTTCCTCTTCATTTATTTTTGCAGCATAAAAATCTCCAGAGAAATGTTCTAATGCCACATCCGCTGCTGCAAGCTCTTCTAATCTTGAAAGTTCGTCTGGTGTTTTTTCCAGCTCTACAATAACTGGGACTTGCTCTTGCTGGTCTAGGCTTTCTAGAAGTTCTGGCTGCACAAAAGTGTCTTCAGAATGTATTGGACTCATTAAGAGAATACATAATACTAGAATCACACCCAGCTTTTTCCCCATATGTAGAAATGAGGATAGTTTTTTGTTTAATAATGCTTTTGGTTCTGAAGATGATAGCTTGGACAAAATTTTTTTGTGTTATAGCTCTTCTAGTCTAAGAATTTGACCATTTGGACAGATGGACAGCTTGGCATGGGTGCGCGCCAGATTTATAAGGAAAAATCCTCTATTCTGTAAAATGGATCTTTCTCAAATTAATTATACTTGGCAAGAAAAAAAGAAAGGCTTAGTTTTGCCTAAAAAGATGACGCCGGGGTTAGCTTATCTTTGTGGTGTTATTGCTGGTGATGGAAGTATAAACTATAGAGACAAAAATAAAGAATACTCTGTTGAATGCGCTGGAAATTCTAAAGATGAAATTGAATTTTATGAAAAAGTTGTAAATCCCCTTTTTAAAAATTTATTTGGTTTTAGTCCTAAATTAAATTATTATAGTTTAGGATCAACTTATGGTTTTAGGATTTATAGTAAATCTTTATTTTATTATTTTGTAAATGTTATTGGTTTGCCTTATGGAAAGAAATATTCTAAATTAAAAATACCCGCTTGCATAATAAATAATAATGTTTTTTTAATTAATTTTATACGAGGATTAATGGATACAGATGGTTGTATAACTTTTAAGAAGAAAAATAAATATCCTACTTTAGTTTTGGCGTCTGCAAGTTATATATTTGTAAAAGAAATTTCTTTAATTCTAAAAGGATGGGATTTTTATTTTTATGAAGTCTATAATTACAAAGTTTATGATGCTCGTTTTAAAAATGGATTTAGTATTATAAATAGAATAGAAATTAATGGGAAAAATAATCTTAAAAAATGGATGAAAATTATTGGTTTTAGTAATCCTAAGCATATAAGAAAGATAAATATAAGTAGCGAGGGATGGATTTGAACCATCGACCTAAACCCAAAAGATAATTCCTTACCTTTTTTCGGGTGTCTAAGAACACTCAGGTGTCATATGAGCCTTCCGCAGTACTTTTTAAGGTACTTCGACGGACACTCCTGGCTGTCCTACCTCGCTGTGGATTATGACTTTTCAATGCCTTATAAACCTTGTGGTAAGCTTTTTAAGTATTGCTCTCTTTATTTTTTTTGCAATGGATGGAAAGAACGTACAGGGTTTTTATCAGAAATTATATCATAAAAAGCTGAGTCGTGCAGCCCTGCTTAAAAAGAGATTAAAACTTCAGGATCTTCCTTCTTCTCATAAAAAATTTATTATTATTCAAGTAGATGGCCTTTCCTATTCTCTTCTTCAAGATTTACGAAAAACAAGATATATTCCTTTTCTTAAAAAATTATTAACACATTATCATGTTAATCGATATGATCCAGGATATCCTTCAACAACCCCTTTTGTTCAAGCTGGCATCATGTATAATGATAATTTTAATATCCCTGGATTTCGGTTTCTTGATAAAAAAACACAAAAACAATATACTATGGGTGTAGCAGAGAATGCTCGTGCAATAGAACAAGAAATTTCTTCAAAGAACTATGGAATTCTTACCGGGGGTACTTCTATAGGGAATATTTTTTGTGGTGGTGCAGAACGTTCTATTCTTACTGTTGCACATCTCTATAAAACAGAATCTGGGCAGAAAAAAGTACGAGATATTCTTGCTCTTATTCTTCTCAATCCTCTTGCAACATTGAAAGTTTTTTATTCTAGTATTTTAGAATTTTGCATTGAACTTTATGAGAGCTTTTTAGAAATTGTTACAGGGCTTGTTCGTGGAAAACATTTTAATTGGCCATTCTTTTTTCCTTATTTTCCTTTTTTTCGCACCTTTGTGAATGCAACTGTTCGGGAGATATCTACTGAAGCTGCGCTTTTAGAAATGCAAAGAAATGTCCCTTATATTTATTTGACTTATGGTGGCTATGATTGGATCTCTCATTATCGAGGCCCAGAATCTCTGAGTGCCTTTACTCTTCTTAGGGGAATTGATGCTGATGTAAAAAAACTTTATAAAATTGCAAAAAAGAATAATTATGACTTTTATGTTCTTTCTGATCATGGACAAGTACCTGCGATTCCTTTTGATCGATTGTATTATGAAAGTTTTGAGTCTTATGTTTCTAAAATTAGCAATCTTCAAACGAAAACTCTTCATTCTTATGATGAGAGAAATAGCCGCATGAAGTATGTGTATTATAAACTGCATTATTATTATGAGCATATTTCTTTTCCTCTTCGTATAGGTGTACATACTCTTTTGAAATTTATGGGAAGACAGTTACGGAAAGAGAAAGACCCTCGTATTGATTGGAAAAATAGAAAACAAATTCTTATGCTTTATTCCTCTTCTCTTGCACAAATGTATTTTACTGATAGTACGCATCGTTGTGAGCTTGCTGAAATTGAAAAAAAATATCCTGGTTTTGTTGAGCGATTAGTAAGTCATCCTGGAGTTGGATTTGTTATAGGAAAACAAGGAAACTCTATAGAAATTATTCATGCAAAAGGGAGGGTCATTATATCTGGAAAAGATATAAAATTTAGTGGAGAAAGATTTTTACAGATTTATGGCGATGAAAAAAAACTTATTAAACAAATTACTTATTTTGCACAGCTTAAGTATTCTGGGGATCTTATTTTGAACGGTGCTTTTGATGGAAAAAGAATCATAGCATTTGAGCATTTTCATTTTGGCTCTCATGATTCTATAGGAGGTAGGCAAAGTGATGCGTTTTTGATTTCTCGAGATAAAGTTTCTTTAGATCATGTCATTAATGCCAAAGAACTTTATGGTTTGTTTTTTGCGTACCATGAAGCAAAAAAAAGAGTTCCTTCCGACGAAAAGCTTTATAAATCCAAATAAAGGGTGAAAAAGCTATGCTGATTCATATTACTAGAGATATACCTTTACTGGGTTGTATTGCATTTGGTATACTCGATAGAGGGACAAACTTATTACAAATTCGTGCTACATCAGTGTGTAATATTAACTGCACTTTTTGTTCTGTTGATGGTGGACCTTTATCTCAACAACATAAGGTTTTTTATGAAGTCGATTGTGATTATTTATTGGAAGAAATTGCAAAAGTTGTTGCTTTGAAAGGAACTGGTGTGGAAATTAATATTGATTCTGTTGGAGAACCTTTTTGTTATCCTCATTTAGAAAAACTTGTTGATGGTTTACAAGCAATTCAAGGAATTGAGAAAATTTCTATTCAAACAAATGGAACTCTTTGGAAGGATATAGATGTGGATGTTGTAAATCTTTCTTTTCATGCTTTAGATCCTGTACTTGCAAGGAAGTTAGCAAATTCTGCATGTATGAAGATTGAAAAAGTTATGGAGTTTGCTGCAAAGTATACAGCAAAAGGAGTTCCTGTACGCTTGTGCCCAGTGTGGATTCCTGGAGTCAATGATGTTGAGATGCCGAAGATTATTGCTTTTGCAAAAGAGCATGGATATCTTTTAGGCATACAAAAATATGAAGTGTATGCACATTCGCGAAAGCATGAAAGAGTTAAAGCACAAAGTTGGTATCAATTTTATTCTCAGATTAAAAAATGGGAGAAAGAATTTGGATTATCTCTTCAAGTAACTGCAAAAGAGTTAGGTATTCGTAAGGCTGTGCGTGTTCCGGAAGTTTTTCGTAAAGGAGAAAGAGTACAACTAGAAGTAAAAGCACATGGCTGGTTTTCTGGTCAGATGATTGCTGTTGGAAGGGGAAGATGTGTTTCTGTCCAAAATTGCGAAAAAAATGGGGGAGATTTAATAAATGTAAAGATTTTAGAAGCTAAGAATAACATTTATCTTGCACAATGAAATATATTGCTCTTTGCCCAAAAGGATTAGAAGATATTACTCAAAAGGAAATTAAAGAAATTCTTGATGTTCCTTCAAGAGTTGTTCTTCCTGGAAGGGTTCTTTTTTCTACAAGTGTTTTAGCAAAGCTTTTAAAAAAAACACAAAGTATTATGAAAATATATTCTCTTCAACAGGAATGTTCTCGTCTTGAGGAGATTAAAGTTTTTCCTCTTGTGACTCCTTTTCGTGTGATTTGTTCACGACAGGGGGAATATCCCCTCCATTCACAGGAAGTAGAAAAGATTATAGGAGAAAAATTCTATAAAGAAGGAAATAGCGTTGATTTAAAGAATCCAAAAACAATTGTTTTTGTTGATATTGTTGATGGAAAGATTTTTATTGGTAAGGATCAGACTCCAGAACTTCTTTCACGAAGAAAATATCGTGTAAAAATTCATAATCAATCTCTTAATGCATGTATTGCCTATGGTCTTATACGACTTTCTGGGTATACTGGGAGCAAGAAGATTCTTTTGGATCCCTTTTGCCGCGATGGTATTATTCCTATTGAAGCTCTTCTTTACAAAAAAGGAAAGGTTATTGCATATGATGGCCTTTTTCCCAATGTACATAGTACTGAGGTAAATGCTACTCTTGCACACGTACGAAAAATTTTACAAGTTTCGCGAATAGAAACAGAGTGGTTGGATACTAAATTTGCGGAAGGGGAAGTAGATTGTATTGTTACTGCAGTACCTTTTCCTTCAAAATCCCTTTCTGAGAATGAAGCCAAAAAAATATATAAAGATTTTTTTTATCATGTCTCCTTTATTTTAAAGAAAAAAGGAAAGATTGTTTGTATTGCCCCTCATCTTGTCTTATTTAAAAGTATGTGTGAAGGTTTGGGAATTGTTGAAGAAAGGGAAGTGTCTACGAGTAATTTATCCTATTCTGTTGTTGTATTTAAAAAATAAAAAGAAAGATTTATATAGCAAGACTTTTTGGAACAGACTATTACGATTTATTGTGGAGGTAGCAAAAATGACAGAAATGGTTGTTGTACGAAGTAAAATAAAAGAACTTGCAGAGGGTATGAATGTTGCTGGAGATTTTGCAGAGCACTTAAATGAAGAAGTAGTTGCTTTGATTAAGAAGTCCTGTGAAAGAGCTAAAGCAAATAAAAGAAGTACTATTCAAGCAAGAGATCTTTAATTATAGAATTATTTTTTATCTTCTTTTCTTATTTTCTTCTTTTTTCTTAGGGTAAAGTTTATGTATATGCTTTTCTTTTCTTTTTGTTATGAGTATGAAATCTAAAGGCACCCGTGCGGAAAGAGAATTATTTCATTTATTATGGAAAGAGAATTATGGTGTGGTGAGAAGTGCAGGTTCTGGGAGTACTTCGCAGCCAAGCCCTGATTTGCTTGCAAGTAATGGGAAAAAAACTTTTGCTATCGAATGTAAATCTGTTAAAGGGGAAAAAAAATATTTTTCTGCTGAGGAGTTAGAACAGTTGCGTATCTTTTCAGAAACTTTTGGTGCTGAAGCATGGCTTGCTATACGTTTTGATAATAAAGGCTGGTTTTTTTTAGAAGCAAAAAAGATCCCTCAATCAAAAGGAAAAAATTTTCTTGTTTCTTATCAGCAATTGCAGAAAGATGGTTTACATTTCCAAGAATTTTTAGGAAAATATACTCAAGAAAAATTATAAGAGGCGAAATATATTTAAAGTAGCGGTTCTTATGCGAGTGTATGAGTAAGAGAGGGCAGTTTACGTTATTTGTAGTATTAGGAATCCTTGTTCTTCTTTTAGCAACATTATTTTTTGTTTTCAAAGATGACCTTTTTGGTTTTGTAGGTATTGGCGGAGAGCTTTCTTATCCTTCAGAGATACAAGAAGTTGTAGATCATGTGCAAGAGTGTGTTGATGCTTCTAGCGCTGATGCAGTTTTTCAAATTGGTTTATCTGGCGGGTATTATGATCTTCCAGAAAAAACTTATACTGATGATACTTTTGCGTATCCTATTCCTTATTATCTTTATGATGGAGAGGATCTTAGCCTTTCTTCTGATGATTTAGAACATGAATTGAATGATTATATTTCTGTCCTTGTTCGTTCTTGTATTACCCTTGAGCAGTTTTCGGATTTTACCATTACAGAAGGAGCTTTCTCTGCTCAATCATTTATAGAAGACACTTTCGTTGAAGCAGAGATATCCTATCCTTTGACAGTTGCTGTTGGGGAGAATAGCTATACGCTTCCGGAAACGTATGAAACAGATGTTATTGTAAATCTGGGCTTGCTACGGAGTGTTGCACAAGAAATTGTTCGTGCAGATATTGCTGACCCACAAAGTATTGATTATACTTCTCTCTTAGGTTATGGTTTAACAAAAATTACAGTTGCTCCTGTGAGCGATGATACGTATGTGTATGTCTTACAAGATGGAAGTGTAATAAATTATACTTTCTTTTTTGCAGAATATTATTCCAATCTTGTGAGTGATGCAGAATGTGTTCTTGATCTTGATTGTGAAAATGACTTCTCTTGTGTTGAAGAATCATGTGTTGAGGAGGAAGAATAATGAAAAAGTTCGTTTTTTCCTTGTTTTTTCTTCTTCTGTTATTCCCCTTTGTTAGTGCTCGAATACAGCAGATTTCAGATTGTACTGAGTTCTCTGCTTTAGGCGTTAGCTCTTTAGATTTAAGTTATAATGATGAAATTCATTATCTTTCTTTGCTCAAAGAATATTCTTTGAGTGATGAAACTTTAACTGGCTGTACTCTTACTGTTGACACTCTTATTGATATAGACTCTGTTGATATACAATTTACAAAGAATAGCAAAGACTTTGAGATAACTCTTTTTGAAGATGCTGATCGTTTTGTTTTAGATGGCTTCACAATAAAGGGTTTAGTTGCTGGTACAAAGATTGTATCAGATCCTGAAAAGGGTTTTGTTCTTTCTTTAGATGCTGGCGAAGATTTTGATATTGTGAATATTGATAAAATGGGTGTTCATGTTTCTGTTGCTGCTGATGCAGAAAATGCAGCTATTGCTTTCAAACAAAGCTCTACAGAGTTTAGTACTGTAGATACAACTCTTCGAGCTCCTACATTTGATCTTTCTGATCCTTATGTTTCTCTTTCACCTTTAGGTGTTAGTACATTTTTTGTTATCAATGCTTATGTTTTAGAGCTTAATTCTCCAACAGATGTTGTCTACTATACAGATGATGAAACGTTGGAAATTATTTTAAACAAACAAGAAAGCTGTACTCTTAAAAATGAAAAAGTATTCTATGCTTCAGTTATTATAAAAGATGAAGAAAAAAGAGAGGGTTTTACTTTTTCTCAAGATAGTTCTGATACAAAAGGTTGTAATCATCAAATCACTCTATTGAACAAGGATAAAAAAGCATATGATTCTCAAGTGGCTTTTGTTTCTGGAACTGATGCATCTTCTTTTGCTTTTAAGTATGAAGAATCAAACTTAGATGAAGGTTTACAAACAGATACGTCTTCTTATTCTTTCCTTCTCAATAAAGATGATATATTAACTTTGTATGCACCAAGTAGTGCTGCTCAAGGGGAACTTGTTTTACATGGGCTTTCTGATGCTGAAAAGCCTATTGAAATTTGTGGTGTTTCCCAATATGCCTCTTCTTTAGCAGATTATGCTTTTGGTGAAGAAACTCGTTTTGATTTTACTTTTGGTGATAGTACTTGTAATGTTGATCGTTGTGTTTATAGAGGAGTAGAAGAAGGGAAAGGTTCTGAAACAACTTTATGGTGTGGAGAAGAGTTTCCACAGTTTGTTATTCAGGATATTGCCTCTGGTGATCAATTTTTTAGTTTTGATACAGTTTTTGGTGGTTGGAATTGTAATGATGGAACTACCCCTGTAGAAAGTATTGCTTGTTTTGGCGCAGATCCAGTTTCTTTGAAAATTTCTGAAGATGCACCTTATATCGTTTTCCATGATGCTTCTTTTACTTATTTTGATAGCATTTCAAGTGAGGATTATATCTTAGATGCAGAGAAATATTATATTGGATCTTATACTACTGAGGCTTCTTATCTTGTTAAAGTCGCTGGTGAAAAAACAACTCTTCATTTGGGATCTTTGCTTTTAGAAATTCCTGGAGGAAGTGAAATTCGAAACCAAAAAAATACAGGAGAATCCTATTCTCTTGGAAAAGGTGGAGACTATTCTTTGAAATTTACTCAAGTGGATGATATTTCTTCTGATTTGCAATATATTAATTGTTGTGGAGAAGCACCAAGTGATAAAAGTGGCTTTGTACATAGTTGTGCGATTCGAGAATCTAAATCCTTCTTTCAAAATATTGGAGAAAAATTGCGTCCTAAAACAATATTTTTAGAGCATCAATGTGTATCACCTGCTTTGGATATTTCTGTGGATGAAAACATTAAGATTCTAGAAAGTAATGCATCCATTGTTGAAGTTGTACAAACAATATCTGAGGGAAGAGAGGAAATTCAGAGTTATTTTAGTTTTAGTGATAGGGTTCATAGTATGGAAGAGCGAACTTTTTCAGGTTCAAATGAAGAAGCAGCAGGTTATATTCTTAGTTCTAGTTGTGCAGATAATTATTATCATAATGAAAAGAATGCAGCTGATGATCTTTATTGGTACAGATGTTCTACTGCTGGCTCTTATTTTGCATGTGAAAATAATGAGCTAGGTGAAGCTAAGTCTTCTTTAGGCCCTTTTACACAGGCAGGTGAAGGACATTGGGTTATTGAAGATTGTGGACTTTCTTCATCGGGGAATGAATTTTGTGGTAGTTGTTCTATAGATTTAAACAGTGACTATTATGTTTATGCTGATGATAAAAGTACATCTCTCTACTATTCATTAAATCAAGAACGTTCTTTAGTAAATTCTGGGTATCTTGCTGGCCATATTACTGGTGAAACACTCAAGAGAATCTATTGTTCTGATTATACTCCTTATTGTAATCCTTCTGGTTTTCAAGGTGCTGTTGCCGGGAATATTGGAGAAAAGTCTGATGAGAGTTCTGTTTCTATTTGTTATGCTGCTGATTCTTTTCAAGCTCCTTCTTTAGAAGAATGTATCCTTTGCCAAGATGACAGAGAATGTGATGAAGGGTATTCTTGTGTTGGAGGAGAATGTGTTGGTGAATCTCTTCAAGCTGGAAGTTATACTTGTGGTGACTGTTCTTTGGAGGAAAGTAAAGCATATGTTGTCTATAGAGCAGTACTTGATGAAAAATCTACATATCTTGTTTCAGAAGATTCTGATGTTTCTACACAGTTTTTAGAAGGCTTTATTATAGATGGTTCTGGTCCTTGTGATGAATTGGATAGAGAATCTCAAAGAAGTGGTTCTTCTAGAGCAGATATTTATTGCCTAGGTGAAGAACAATTATTCTTAGGTGCTGTTAGAAAATATGAACTCTCTCAAGCACCTCCAGAAATAGAAAAACAATCTTTCTTTGATTGGGTTTTTCGTTATAGACCCTAAAGTTTTATATAGTTCTTTTTCCTCTTGAATTTTATATGAAAGAAGAGATGGTGTATGATATGCTCTTGAAAGAGAGTGAAGTGACTTGGCAAGATATTCTTCATCAATTGGTTAAAGAAGAACAGATGGACCCATGGGATGTCGATCTTACAAAACTTACACAAAAATATATTGTCGCTGTTAAAAAAATGAAGGAGATGGATTATTTTATCTCTGGAAAAGTGCTTCTTGCATCTGCAATTCTTTTGAAAATGAAATCAAATAGGTTGGTTCAAGAAGATATTACTAATTTTGATGCTTTTCTTTTTCATCAGGATAATCAAGAGTTTGAAGAATTAGGAGAGTATTTTCCTTATCAGGAACATAAGGTAGAAATTCCTCGTTTAGGTGTACGAACACCACAGGCAAGGAAAAGAAAAGTTTCCCTTTCTGATCTTATTGGTGCTTTGGAAAAAGCGCTGCGTGTTGATACAAGAAGAAAATTGCGTTTACAGAAATTTCTTGCGTGGAAAGCTCCTGAAATTCCAGAAAGAAAGGTTGATATTATTCTTTTAATTGATGAGATCTATAAAAAACTTGCATTGCTGTTTCAACAAAAAAAGATTATTCCTTTTTCTGAGCTTGATCCAGGTAAGGGAAAAGAGGAAACTATTTTGACTTTACTTCCTCTTCTTTATCTTCATAGTGGTAAAAAGGTAAACTTAGAGCAGGAAGAAGCCTTTGCAGAAATACATATACATCAAGCTCTGTCTTAAAATATATTTTAGCTTATACTATAAACTTTACAGCTTATTTTGTTTTTAGAAGTTTATTCTATCGCAAAGCCACACTTTTAATTTTCCCCCCAAGAACTTCTTGATTTAGTTTGGGGTGTATATAGGAAAGTTCAGCGTAGAGATCAAGATCAGACTCTTTGTACTTATTTTTTCCGTTAATTTTTGTTACTAAACAATATCTTGGATCTTTGCTTGTGGTACGTCGTACATAGAAAAGACCTTTTGTTAAATGGAGGACAAAAGAAGAATCTTCTGTTTCTACAAAAAAAGTTTTTTCAGGATCTAAAGATTCTAGATGTGCTACTGGTAGTTCTGTTGCCATACTTCCAGGAATATTTTGTTTTTTAAAAGAACATAGGGAGTGGAGAATATATTTTAAAGGATTTTTACTGATGTTATTGTTGAAGTGTTGCCCAACTTGTCTTTTTTGCCAGCATCATAGAAAATAGCTTTTCCTATTATCTCTCTTAATTCTTGTACTTCCCCAGCTGCTTTTGATCCGAAAGAAATGATTTTGCATCTTCTAAATCCTCCATCTTTTGGTATAAAAATTTGCCAATTTACCCCATTTCGTATGAGTGTATATTCAAAGTTTCTTGTTTTGACTAACCAAGATTCTTTGTCTCTTTCTTCTCTTTTATTCTTAAATAGAAAATCGAATATTCTCATTTTATTGTGGCACCCTTTTGAATACTTTGAAAAATTTGTCAATCCAACTGAGCTTGATATCTTCTGGACCTTGTGCACCAGAGATTGCTGCGGCTAAACGAAGATAGCCTTGTGCTGCGTTGGAACGTGGATGTGTATAAATAATAGATTCTTTTAGACTGAGTGCTTCACGAATGGAAGGATCTTCTGGAATCACTCCTATGACTGGTTTTTCTAACATTGCTTCGATATTTCTGAGAGATATGTCTAGTTTATCTTTTTTTGTTCTTGTGACAATAACCCCCTTTATTTTTTTTCCTAGCTCTTCTGCAATACGAATGGTCTTTAATGCATCTGTCATTGCAGGAAGTTCTGGATTTGTAACAATAAGAAGCTCGTCACAATGCTCTAAGGTTGCTAAGGCTTCTTTTCCTAGCCCTGCAGCGCCATCGAGAATAATATAGTCTGCTTTCAGCTGTTTGATTGCTTTAAAATTCTGAAATTTTATTTTATCCATGTCTTCTAAGGCAAGGGAGCCTGGAATAAAATACAAGCCAGAAGGATGCCTATACAGTGCTTCATGAATAGAATTTTTTCCTTGGAGAACATGGTGTAATGTAATAGGATTTGTTGGGCTGCCTAAATGTAGGGCAACATTTGGTGTGGTGACATTGCCATCAATAATGATACATTGTTTTCCCAGAGAATGCAAGCCTGCAGCAAGGTTCACTGCTGAAGTTGTTTTTCCAACACCCCCTTTTCCACTGAGTAGTCCGATGGTTTTCATTTCAAGAGTTCTTCTATGTAATTCACATAGTCTTTTGTTGTTTCTACATAGTCTTTAAGCATTGCAATATTTATTTCTTTCCCTTTTGTAACAAGTGTAACGTTTTTTCTATATTCTTCTTTTGCTTTAAAATCTGCATTATAGATTGCTTTTAATTGGACATAAAAATCAACCATATCTTTTATCTTCGTATCTTTTATATGGATCTGCTCTAGTTTTTTCATACGCATTAAAGGCACGCGTGGAATTTCTTTTATTTTTCCTTTTTCAAGTTGCATACTATAATATTTTTCTGTTTGGTGATCTAGTGTAAGAATGAATTTTCCAATAATTGTACGAATAATATCTACTGTCCTTGTATATTTTAAGGTTACAAAGATCAGGTGATCTATTCTTTTTAATTCTTCTCTTGCTGGTTCTTCGTCTTGCATTTTTCTATATACCTTTTTGTTTTTTTTAGATACTCTTTGATTATTTTTTCTTCAATGATTGTCGTTTTGTAATCTTCTGTGCAAATGATGAGTTTTTCTTTTCTTTTAAACTCAAGTGGGCTTTCTTTTCTTTTTGTCGTTATTTTTTCCAAATCTGTTAAGAGCTTTGGTTTTTTTCCTCTATTGTATCTCCAAGCATATTCTGTTGCGCTTTGTAAATGTTGCAAAGCAATGGGAAGCAGTTTTAGCTCTCTCGTAAAAGCATAACTTTTTTCCATAATCGCTTCTGCTTTGCTTAGTGTTTTTTTTGCTTCATCAAGGCTCATTTATTGTTGTACATCTAGGATTGCCTGTGCAAGGTCTCCTTTACTCTTTTCCAATGCTCTTTTTGCTGCTTCTTTAGAGCAAGAAGCCTGCTCCATCACTGTCTGAATATCTTCTTCGCTTATTACAGATGCTTCTTCACATTCTCCAGTGATTTGAAAACTCTCTTCACCCATCATCGTTACTTTCGCAACATGCGGGTTTTTGATAATAAATTGCTTTTCAGGTGTTTTAATTATTACTTCTGTTGCAGGAATATCTTCCTGTTTCATTCCCATTTTTTTCATAGCCTGCTTTACCAGGCGTGGATCCATACCTTGAAACATTTTTAGATTAAACCTTTTTGTAGTGCTAGCTCGATGGCAATCACTAGGACAATAGCGACTAGCACCCAATTTTTATTAATTTGAATTTTACTCTTATAATCATCAAAATACCGTAAAAGACCGCCTCCAGATTGAGGCATAGAGATTTTGTCGTTTGACATATACTAATAATGTAGAGGATATTTAAATAGCTTACTGTGAGAGAAATAGAGTATAAATAGTTGAAAATGGGATATATTGAGCAAAAGTTTATGAACCCTTTTTCTTTTGTTGATAGTATGAAAGCTTTTAAAAAAGGTGGTATAGATTTTCTCCCTTTTTTTGGTATGATTCTGTCTGAAAAATCTCTTGATCAAATGAAAAAAGAGTATTATGTAACAGAATAAGTGTAGACAGGGGTAAGCCAGCTTCTGTTCTTCGCCTATGGAAGTGCTCATGATTCAACTATGCGTCTTTATAGACTTGCACCATTTGGGGCTCATCGTTTCATCGTTCCCTTGAAAAATGTCCATGGGTTAACTCATTTCCCTTGCAGGAAATTTCGCCATTATCATCCTAAATCAAGGACGTGTCGTTTCTGGATGGTTGCCTTCCTTTTCAGGAACTCTTTTCCAAGAGCAAATTGTTTCGAACTGAAGTTCTTTGGTGGCTGGACTTTCCTCAGCATTTCTGCCGTGATGAGCTCCCTGCCTACAGTCTTTTTGGAGTAAAGAAGGTATTTAAGGGTTTTGTTTTGTGAGTAAGTTATCTAAGGTATATGCAAGACTTGCACCAATAATATACGCTGCAAAATCTTTTGGATCGTAGCCTGCTCCACCACTCTTTATATCTATTTTTTGTATGTATTCAAAGAAGCTTGCTATTCCAATGGAAGTTAAGAGTGCTTTTTCTTTACTCATGCCCATACTTGTTCCAATGTATGCTGCTGCACAAAGAAAACTATCATTAAGATTATATTCTAAAAATTTATTTTCTAGCACATGACCAAGCACGCTCGTAGTCATATAAGTGAGTACATTACTCCCAGAAAGCATGAGTCGTATAAAATTTTCTTCGTTTTTATCCATTTTTTTTATTTATGGCCTCTTTCTATTTGCATATCCTAAGACTGCTACAATTCCAAGACCAAGTCCTGTCCCAGCAAGAGTAAGATCTCCTTTTGTTATTCCAGTGACTCGCTCTTTTTCCTGCAATTCATCATTGAGATGTTCTGCAAGATCTCTGCTATTTCTATAGTGTGCAGAAGAAAGCCTTTGACTTTGATAAGGTGTGTTTTCAAGACCTAGATGTATTGATCCCATTCTGCTTGGAAGATTTCTTTGTCTGAGATCATGGATTGCATCTCCAAGACCTTCAAAAAGATTTCCCTCTCCAATATAACCTTCTGGTTTTATGAGTGTTCTTTCTACAGAACTTATTGTATCATTAAAGGGAACAAGTGCCCGTTGTGGGTTTTCTATACTGTAACTAAGGCCACAAAGAAGTGCCAAGCCAGAAAGTGCGCCTGTGATATATCCAAGTGTGTTTGCCATGTTTGAACTCTCCTTTTTGTTATTATTTACTAGTAGTTATTATATATAAAGCTTTCTCTTCAACCTAATAGTTTATATTTTTCTTCTCTCAAGCTTTATAAATCTTGCATGGAAATAGTGCTTACACATGGATTTTATAGATGTATTTTATAAGGGATTTCAAAGAGGGGAATATAGTGTTCAGGATATTGCCCGTGCTTTTTCTCATCAGCCTATAAATCCTGAAGAACTTGAAGGAAAAAATTATGATAGTACTTTTTTGTCCATTGTTTTGAAAAGGTCTATGCAAGTCTCTTTCTGTAGCCCTAAACCAAAAATTTCTCTTACTGGAGTTGTTCGTTTTGCACAAAAAGATGAGAAAGATGTTGTTGAAAATCTTTTTGATGCTTTTCAAAGAGAACTTTATGGGAAAGTACAGGATACTCCTCCTGAAGATGTACTTGTCCTTGAACACTTTGAGGAGGATTTGCGTTCTTTAGAATTGTCTGTTTTTCCTGCAGGAATATCTGGAGCATTATGGTATCAAATTCATGATAGGGATGTGTTTTTTGTTCATTCTCTATATGTGAGACCAGAAATGCGAAGTTTTCATTGTGGAAGAAAGTTGCTCGAGGAAACAATGAATGAATATGCGACTGATTTTGGTTGCAGAAGCATTGCATTACGCTCTCCAGAAGAGGTTGTCCCATTTTATAAAAAATTAGGATTTTCTTATGATCCTAAAAAGAAAAATGAAGCAGGAACGTGCAGGTCCCTTTTCAAAAGAATTGTTTAAGGATCTTCGATAAAGGCTTCAATACCATCTCTCACTGCTTCTTCTGTGTATCCACCCTCGAGGATGCCAAATATATTTCTTCCCTTGAGAAATTTTCTTATTTCTTTGATCGTTCTCTTTGATAGTTTCCATCCATAGTTTTCTTCTTGAAAGGTGTCTAAACCTAAACTTACCCCAATGATCGTTGGTTGAAAACGCTCGATACTTGGCATGACTGTTTTTTCAAAAAGAGTACAATATTGTAGATCATCCACTCTTCCTGTGAGAGGAATATGCTGACAATTTTTTGCATAAAGAAAATGTTCGTTTGGAGGCCAATCTCTTTTTGTGTTTCTTTGATAGAGAGAAATCATGCATGCATCAGGTTCTTTTTCAAGGAGTTCTTCCGTTCCACAACCATGATGAATGTCCAGATCTAAAACTAAAACTCTTTCTCCATTTTTGAGAAGATTTTTTGTTGCGAGAGCCATGTTGTTGAGGAGACAAAACCCATGTGTATATGCTGCATGTGCGTGGTGTCCTGGAGGACGTACTAGAGCAAAGCCTTGTGCTTCTGCTGTGTAGATGCTTGTTACTGCTGCAGCTATTGCAGTGCGGTAAGATAATCTGTCAATGAATGTTTCTCCTTCTTCATCTATAGATTCTGTTCCTGCGCCAGAAAATTGAAGCGTATCTTGATAGCTGTGCAATTCTTCTATTTGTGCACGTATTTCTGGATCTTCATCAAACTCTGATGTATAGGCTCTTTCTGCATTTGCAATAAGCTCTTCTACAAGGTTGAGTCTATCAGGATGTTCAGGGCCTGGAAACGTTGCACCTTGAATGCGAAACATGGGATGGGAGTAAATATCCATAAAAAAAGAGTTTTCCTTTCTTTTATAAAGACTTCTTTTTGGTTTATGCTTTAGGAGTAATCTTATATAGCTCTTTTCTCATAGATATGTATGGATTTTGTTGTATTACAGCTCTATGAACAAGATTTTCTTCTTGGAAGGATGTCTGCTGATGCAGTTGTAGAACAATTGCAGGGAGTAAAACTTCCTCAACAATTTCCTTCTCTTCATCCGAGCTTTCTTGCTTTGTTTTATCCTTCAGTTGGAAAAACTTTTTGTTCTTTACAGAGAAATGATGTACATGTTCGTGCTGAAGAAGAAAAGGATAGAGATATAACACATTCTTTTTTGACACATTTTGAAGAGGAAGTTTTAGTAAGAGATTTTTATAAGAAAAAAGAGAGTTCTTGTTTTGTTTTAGAAACAGCAGAAGATATTCTTGTTGCTGCACTTTGGTATTCTTTTGATACGAGAAAAAAGCAAGGAATGGAACTATTTATTCATCGCTTATATGTAGAGCCTTTGTATCGAGAAAGATCTTATGGGACATTTCTTGTTGAAGAAAGTATTGCTCGTGCAGGATCATTCTGTTCTCTGGTGTCTCTTCTTGCTCCAGAAAGTGTTGTACCCTTCTATAAAAAGCTTGGTTTTGTGTGTAAAAAATCTTTTATGGATGTACGTCTAGGAAAAAATTTTTTTTATTTCTCTAAAAATTTGTAAAGCCCTGCGGCGATTGAGCACAGGAGCGAAGC
This sequence comes from Nanobdellota archaeon, assembly GCA_013331795.1. Taxonomy (GTDB): domain Archaea; phylum Nanobdellota; class Nanobdellia; order SCGC-AAA011-G17; family GW2011-AR17; genus JAGVZZ01; species JAGVZZ01 sp10136u. Next base: position 8,348 of record DUFP01000019.1, on the reverse strand, counting down.
GGCGAAAAATTCTCTTTTACAATTATTATTTACTAGAATGGATTATAAAAAATATGTTATTAAAAAAAACATGCATAGGTAAGAAGATTGAAAATAGCTAAAATCGAACGATTGGTAACTGCGCGCTGAACAGCTCGCCGAAGCTTGCTGCGTACACGCCAGTCCCATCAACCCTGTCTTTTGCAGGAGTTCTCGGTCTCTTTTCGAGGTATCTTTCGTGCTTAGATGCTTTCAGCACTTATGATGTGGCGCGTAGCTGCTCGCCCTACCTTATCAGATAAGCGATACACCAGAGGCGCCGAAGTACCGTTCCTCTCGTACTAAATACTCCTTCCTCTCAGACCTTTTTGCACTTCCAGTAGATATCATACAAACTGTCTCGCAACGTTCTTAACCCAGCTCACGAACCGCTTTAATGAGTGAACACCTCCACCCTTGGGTGCTTCTGCACACCCAGGATGCGATGAGCCGACAACGAAGTAGCAAGCCGCGCCGTCGATTTGAGCTCTTAGGCGCGACGACTCAGTTATCCCCAGGATAGCTTTTCTGTCATACCTGGCCCCCATCAATTGGGACACAGGGGTTCGCTAGACCAACCTTTCGGTGCTGCATTTCTTACTGTTCGAAATACAGTCAGGCAAGCTTTTGCTCTTGCACTCTACTCAGGATTTCTGAACCTGATGAGCTTACCTTTGGGCCCAACTGATATCTTTTCAGCTGGGTGCCGCCCCAGCCAAACTGTCCACCAACTGCTGTCCTTCCTTTCAGAAGTGAGCAATGCAAGCTCTATAGAGTGGTGTTTCATTAGTGTCTATTTCTGATCTAGCGACCAGAACATAGCGACTCCCACCTACGCTACACAATAAAACTCGCATCGCAACAATAAGCTACAGTAAAGTTCCATGGGGTCTCCGCTTCCCACTGGAAGTCTCTGGACTTTGCACCAGAATGTAATGTTCGGGGGGATCTTGTTTGGGACAATAGCGATCTCGTTACGCCCTTCATGCAGGTCGTCAATTAAACGACAAGGCATTTCGCTNNACCTTAAGAGAATTATAGTTATTCCCGCCGTTTACTAGCTCTTAGCTCCATTGAACTGGAGTTTGAAGTACTAGCACTGGGCAGACGTCACTAACTATACATACCATTTCTGGCTCGCAGTTAGTTATGTTTTTGTTAAACAGTCGGATCGCCCGAGTTATTGAACCCTGTAATCGCACTTATGCAAGTACAATCGCAGGGACCCCTTATACCTAGGGTACGGGGCCAATGTGTCGAGTTCCCTAAACAAGATTACTCCCTCAGACCTTGCGCTTCTCACGCAGGGACACCAGTGCCGGATCTAGGTATAGTTATAGAAGATCCTTCTCTGTTCCTTTTTCACTGACTCTAGATATCAACTCTACTCACAGAATGAGCTCCTCAAAGATGTAATCAATTTCTCATCGTTATGATACTCCATTGATTTGTTCTTTTTGACAAGCACGATAGTACTTGTGAGTCTATTCCAAAGTGTCAGAAACAAAGCTTGCGTTGCCGCGCGTACTTCTACAGTAACGGAATATTAACCGTTTTCCCTTTCCCACAGTTCCTGTTAGGATTGTGGTTAGGACTAACTTACTCTCAGCTGATTTACATTGCTGAGAAACCCTTGCCCTTTCGGTCTTAAAGATTCTCACTTTAAATAGATCCTACTACTACCAGGATTCTTAATTCTACAAGGTCCCCACACTCTCTCGAATGCAGTTCTACCCTAGCAGAACACCTACCTACCTCTCTTCATACTCTTGTATGAAGGACTACTGTATCGGTAAACAACTTAGTCCCGTCCATTTTCAGGGCACATGACCTTGACAGGTGAGCTGTTACGCTTTCTTTAAAGGATGGCTGCTTCTAAGCCAACCTCCCCGCTGTCTGTGGTGATGAACACCTTTCACCCTTTAACACTTAGTTGCTATTTAGGGACCTTAACAATAGTTGGGGTTGTTCCCCTCTTGGAATGCAAGTTTACCCCAGCATCCCCGTTTCCCAGCTTCTTCGATGTTAGAAAATTGGGAGTTGGACAAGAGGATGAGGGATTTCTCCCCCGAGTCCTCAAATCCGTCGCTCTACCTCTCCAACTATCTCTGCTGAGACTAGACTTAGGCCTATTTCGGTAGGAACCAGCTATTACCGGGCTCGATTGGCTTTTCACCCCTAGCCGCAAGTTAGAACAACACATGCACGTAGCACGTCTTCAGGCCTCCACCATTCAGAGAACGGCTTCACCTTACTCACGACTAGATCGCCCGGTTTCGGGTTATATCCTAATGACTAAAGGCATTTTCATACCTCTTTCCTCGTAAACTGCGAAAAATTGGTTTCCCTTCGAGTGCGTCTTTTATAGACTTACTCTCGCCACTAAAATAAACTCCCTGGCTCGTTATTCGAAACGTACGATACAACTCCTAAGAGCCGTATCTCACCATAACTATTAGATTTCAGGTTCTTTTCTCTCTCTATCACGAGTTCTTTTCAACTTTCCCTCACGGTACTCATATGCTATCGGACTCAAGACATATTTAGAGTTGGAAGTTGATGTCTCCCATATTCGTGCACAATTTCCAATGTACATTACTCAAGATACTCACTCTCCTTCTTGTTTTTCTCTACGGAGCTATCATCCTCTTTGGCACTCCTTTCCAGGAGACTTCGAGTTAACAAGTTAAGGTATAAAGATGAGTCTATAACACCACATCTCCAACGCATTTCTGCGCAGGATTCAGTTTGCTCTCTTCCGTTTTTTCTCGCTGATACTCACGGAATCTCGATTGATTTTTTTTCCTCTAGGTACTGAGACGCTTCAATTCCCTAGGTTCCTTATCCTTTCGGATTTTCTGAGAAGTCTCATTCAGGTATCTTCGGTTCAATGCTCGCATGCAGCTCGCCGAAGCTTTTCGTTGCTTGCCACGCCCTTCATCAGTGTCTTGAACCAAGTCCTCCATCTAATAGTGTTAGTAGTAGCTATTTAAATTTCTTCTTACCTATGCATGGTACTAATTGTTGAATATGATTTTCTCTCTTGGGTCTCAAGAGGTTAAGTACCCTTAGCACATTTCTATTCAGAAATGCGCCGCATTATATGTCAATTGATGACTATGATATGGACCCGTCGGGACTTCCGAGGATCCTCTTATTTTAGGGGATTCACTTTCGAACCCGAGGCCCCCTACTTGCAAGGCAGGTGCTCTACCAGGCTGAGCTACGGGCCCATAAATATGATTGAGATATGGATTTTTAAGCGCTTAGTAAAAATTGATTTTTATTTTTTATTAAAATAAATAGGAGGTGATCCAGCCGCAGGTTCCCCTACGGCTACCTTGTGACGACTTGTCCCTCCTTGCTGAGCTTAAGTTCGAAATATGCTGAAGCATAAGCCTCACTTAAACCCTGCTCGGCTGGAATGACGGGCGGTGTGTGCAAGGCACGTTGACATATTCACCGGGTGCTGATGACGCCCGATTACTAGGAATTCCAGCTTCATGAGGGCGAGTTGCAGCCCTCAATCCGAACTAAGATAAGGTTTCAGGGGTTGACTTCTCCTTTCGGAGTTGTATCCTATTGTCCTTACCATTGTAACGCGCGTGTAGCCCAAGAAATTCAGGGCATACCACCTACCGTTGCCTGCACCTTCCTCCTTGTTTCCCAGGCAGTCTCCATAGTGTGCTCGATCGTCCCGGAGGACTCGGTAGCAACTATGGATACAGGTCTTGTTCGTTGCCAGACTTAACTGGACACTTTACAGCACGAACTGACGGCGGCCATGCACCTCCTCTCGGCTTGTCAGGTAAAACCTTTAATCTGACCTTCATCCTGCCGTCGTTCTTGGTGAGGTTCACGGCGTAGAATCTGATTAAACCGCACGTTCCACTCCTTGTAGCGCGCCCCCGCCAATTCCTTTAAGTTTCAGTCTTGCGACCATACTTCCCAGGCGGCAAACTTAACACCTTCGCTCCGGCACTGCATATTCCCGAAGAATATGCAACACCTAGTTTGCAGCGTTTACAGCTAGGACTACAGGGGTATCTAATCCCTTTTGCTCCCCTAGCTTTCGTCCCTGATCGTCAGATTCGTTCTAGACAAATGCCTTCGCCATTGGTGGTCTTCCAAGGATTATCGCATTTTACCGCTACCCAAGGAATACCTTTGTCTCCTCCCGATCTCTAATAAAGCAGTATCTCTTGCGGCCCCTATGTTAAGCATAAGGATTTAACAAAAGACTGACTTTATCGACTACGGACGCTTTAGGCCAAATAAACGCGATTACCACTCGTGGCGCCGGGGTTACCGCGGCTGCTGGCACCGGTCTTACCCACCACTTATTCATCAAGATATTTACACTTAATAAAAGCTCACCACTGGTAAGCACTTAGGGTTCCCTTATCACACTTTCGTGTATTGTAAAGGTTTCCCACCTGCTGCACCCCTTAGGGCTAGGACCCTTTTCTCAGTGTCCTTCTCCGGGCTCCCTCTCTCAAGGCCCGTACTGATCTGAGCCTTGGTGAGCCATTACCTCACCAACTAGCTAATCAGCCGCCGACCCATCCTAAGGCGTCGTAACTTTCAAAAAAAGTACATTCCAGTATCAATTTTCTATCCAGTATTAGCCACAGTTTCCCATGGTTATTCTAGACCTTAGGGTAGATTATCGACGTGTTACTGAGCATTCCGCCGGTGACTCCGAAGAGTCCCCTTGACTTGCATGGTTAAGTGGAACCCTAATAGCAGTAATCTCCCGCAGGATCAACGGGTATCGCAATTTAGCGCAAGAATATTTAATTTACTTAAAGGATTATTTTTTGCACACTTATTATTTATTTCTACTAAGCTCTGCTCGTATCCATACCTCATACTTGATTGTTCAATCAAGTACTCATCATCGTGAAATGTATCACATGCTCTCTTAAAAAGAGGCTCTATATAAAGCTTTTGTTACGAAGACTTATTTTCTTTGCGCACGTTTTGCTTTTTCTTTTCGCATTCGTTTACGCTGCCATTTCCATCTCATTTGGCCTTTTTTCTTCCATCTTCGCGAACTTCTTTTCATAGTGAAAATTTGGATTTTCTCTTTCTTTATATAGTTTGCGGGAAATTTATGAATATACTTTCTTCTTTAGAAGAGAAATAGTTTTCTTTTTATCGTCGCTTCGCTCCAGTGCTCAATTGCCGCAGGGCTTTAACTTTGAAAGAGCTTTGTAATTTTTTCGGAGCTGGAAATCTGTGTAAATGCTTCTATAGGTGCGGAGATATAATGCTTATTTTTTGCAAGATATTGCTTTTTGAGTTCAATAACTTTTGATACAGGCATGAAATACCACGTTGTATAATGAATCTTTTCATTGGAGAATGCGTATCATACTTGCATGTTAAAATATTTCTGGAGGTTATTATAACTAAATGTTTCTGGTTCTGAAATGCAAAATTTTTCATACTTCTCTAAAGGTATGTTGTGTTCTACATCAATAAGGATGAAGCCAAAGTTTGGAATGAGAATGAAAAAATCTGGTCTTTGCACTTGGAGTTTTTTTAGTGCTGGAGAAAATGTGTCTATGCCTTGGTTAATATACCAATAGGGAATATTTTGTCTGTCTAAAAAACTCTTTAAATTTTTGTTCTGCGTCCATTTGTTTTTCTTGTAGACTTTGCATATGCTCTTTATCCCATTTGCTTTCATAAAACTTTCTTAGAAAAATCCGGAAGATTTCCGGATTGCTCCAAAGATTTATAAATCTCAGAGCTTCATTATAGAAAAGAATGGCGAAGTTTCCAAAATATCCACATCATAGATTAAGCACTGGTGAAAGAGCTGCAGATTTGATTAGTTCTTTTGCAGGAAGTTGGACTTTTCTTTTCTTGTTCTTTTTCTTTTTATTTTCCTGGATGCTTCTTAATATTTTTGCTTTGCTTTCTTCTTGGGATCCCTATCCCTTTATTTTATTAAATCTTATTCTTTCTACGCTTGCTGCGGTGCAAGCTCCTGTTATTCTTATGAGTCAGAATAGGTCAGCACAGCGAGATAGATTGCATGCGAAATATGACTATGATGTAAATAGAAAGGCTGAGCGAGAGATACAAAATATGCAAAGAGATTTAGACGAAATTAAAAAGCTTATTAAAAATTTATAATGCATCATAGACTGCTTGTGTTTTCTTTTTCATGATTTTCCAGGAATATTTGTTTAGGCATTCTTGCCTTGCTTTTTTTCCATGCTGTAGTCTGAGCTCTTTGTTGTTGAGATACAATACTATTGCTTCTTTTAGTGCTTCAACTGAATCAGGTTTTATTACCTGGCCACAGTCTTCAAAGATTTCCTTCATGTCTGTAGTATCTGTTGTTATCACTGGTTTTTCCATTGCCATAGGTTCAAATATTTTAATAGGAAGTTGTGCATTTGCTGATTTATTATTTTTATGTGGAATACATACAATGTCTGCTGCTGCAAGAAAGTCTGGCATTTCTTTATTATCCCTGTAACCAACTATGGTTAGGCCTTGGTTTTCTTTCAATGTTTGTACGTAGGAATTATCTTTTTCTGCACCTACAATGAGCAAGTGAAGTGATTCATCTCTTGTTCTTAATTCCTCTACTGCTTGTATGAGTTCATCTACCCCTTTATGCTTTTTTGGTGTGCCCATGAAAAGAATAATTGTTTTATCTTCCAAGCGAAATTCTTCTCGTATTTTTTTCCCAGAAAAATTTTCTGGATTAAAATAATCTGTATTTGGACCTGTTGGGATCCATGTACCTCCAAACATTCTTTGTAATGTTTTGGAACTTGTGATAACTGCATCTGCTTTTTTTACTTGTGTTTCTAAAATTTTTTTTATGAAATATGATTCTGGGGTGTAGGCATCAACGAAAGTGAATTTTGCTAATTTTATAGGATTTGCTTTGAAATAATAATCTGCTACATATTGACTTTCCCAATCATCTATATCTAATACTATTTTCTTTTTATGTTTTATTTTTTGTAGTAATGATGGAAGATAAGACCATGCAGTGACTTTGAATGCATGAATGAGCTCTGCGTCGTTGAGTTGTTTGTATATATCTCTTTGATTTTGTATGTATCCTGGAGGAAAATATTTTTTAGGTATTGATACATATTTAACACTTAGATCATTTTTAATTGGAGTAAAGATTCCTTTCTTTTCTATAGGGCCAAGAACTGTTATATCATGCTCTTCAGACATAATTTTTGCAAATGGGTAGACTCTTAGAGAGCCATTTGCGCTGAGGTTTTCACAGGGCATTACGATGCGCATCTTAAAGCTCCTTAAATGTAATAAGTTGGATATTTTTTTCTTTTATTTTATTTAAGAACATATCATTTGTGAGAATTTGTAGTTCTTTTTCTCGTGTTTTCCAGAGTTTATCTTGTTTTGTTCCATATTTTTTTCCAGGGTGGCAGCAGATTTCTGCAGTACCTTCAAAGTTTAAGTAGGAAAGGAAATGTTTTAATTCAGGTTTTCCTGCATGGAGCACTCCGTAAAAATGATCTGTTGTTTTTATGGGGCACTCTTTTAAATTTTTATTGATCAGTTTTTGTTTGAGGTAGGATGTTTGTAATATCATTTTATTTTCTTTTTCTTTTGGCCAACGTATTTTATAAATATGATATTCTTGTGCAAGTTTTATAATTGCATTTGTTACTGGTTGAAATGCATGCATATGGTGGTGTGTATCTAGATGGTCCGGTCGTATTCCTACTTCAAGAAGCTTTTCTATTTGCTTTCGGAATTCATCTTCTACGAATTCCTTGTCTATAATTCCTAAAACTATTTTTTGTTTATTCCATGGAGAAAACTTTTTTCCATTGAGCAAGGAGTTTCCCCAGGTAAGATTAAGATGTACTCCAATGCCTAAGGATTTTGGATAAATAGCAATTGCATGGTCAAAATAATTTTGATTTGCCATGATTGTTGTGCTTGTCACTGTGCCAAAGCGATGCGCATCAAGAATGCCTAGATTTACTTCTTTTGTATATCCAAAATCATCTGCGCTTACAATAAGTTTATTCATGAAAAAAAGAATTCTTATAGAGTATTTAAGTGTTATTAGTCTCTGTTTTCGTAGATATAGGTTTCATACATACACTTTTCTAGTAATGGACGAACTTGTGTGAGAAATTCTTTTTCTGTCATTGTTTTTGTTGTTAGTTGAGTATCTGTTAGGGTATAACATATTCTATACATTCTATTGTGAGTACCTGCTGAAGCAATAGATTTTGGGTCTCGTGCAAGTATAAACCACCAATTATTATCAATGATAATATCAAGGTAACCATCTTGATCTTGATCAAAGATAA
>DUFP01000011.1:12230-37024 GCA_013331795.1 Nanobdellota archaeon | reverse complement strand
TTATTTGAATCACTAACTGAATATGATGATTATCATATAAGACAAAGAACGAACCCAAAAACAAGAAAATTATTTGCATCACGAACTGAATATAATGATTATCATGAAAGGCAGAGGACTAGTAGGCCTGAAAATCAAGAGTTGAGTGATCTCATAAAAAAACGGCTCAAAGAATTAGGAAGAAATCAGTCTTGGCTCGCTGAAGAAATAGAGGTTACAAAGCAAAGAGTTTCGCAATATGTACAAGGAAAGTCTTTCCCTAAAGAAGATGTACTGCAGAAATTATACTCTTCTCTTGAAGTCCCATATAAAACATTAGAAGATTTTTTGGATGATAGAAACACTGAATAAGTCTCTTTTTTCTGTTACAATAAAATATAGAGCATGTATAGCATGCCTATGAGATAAATTCCTATCAATAAAATATTGAGAAAAATGTTACTTTTTATGCTATATTCTGGTTGTCTTTCTGATTTTTTCTGTGCAGCCCTATGTGTAAGGACGATAAGAATACCTTCTAAACCACCAGCGAAAGTTCCCGTTATTGCAAGGACTTGTACAAAGCTAGAATAGTTTGAAAATGCAATGATAAGGGGGATAGTCAATGTTAGAGCCCAAGCAAGGATTTTTTTCATCTTGTAGTCATAGTGATACATCCATAAGAGCGCCAATGCAAGAAGAAGAAAACTTGTTCCCATTGCAAAGGCTGCAAAAATATTTCCTAGAAGAAGCATATGCAAACCAATCTCTTGGCCTAAGCCAACAGTTGCCAGTTCTGTCGAATTGATGCCAGTAACACCAACAACAGCAAAGGCAAAAAGGAGATAGAGACAGAGAGGTATTATAGTCCCAATAAGAATTGCCTTTTTCATGAGTTTTTTATTTTTTTCTAATTCCATTTTTATATCTGGAATTGCTGCAGAACCAGCAAAGGCAAAAAGGACGACACCGTAAGGGATGAGAAGTTTTGCTGCATCAAAGCCCGTATAATTTTCTGCTTGTATTCCTTGGAAAGATAAAAAAACAATCACCAAAATTATTGCAATAACAAAAGTATTAAGACAAAGTTCTATATTTTTAATGAGCTTTAAACCACGAAAAACAATGATAGCCATAAGTGCAAAGAATATGAGCATGGGATAAAGTGGAGAAATGTTAAGGATTGCTGCCCATGCCACACCTTCACCAATAATATAGCCTGTCAGTGCTCCATAGACTGTAATCATCAAAGAAATCATCATAAAAAATTTTCCTTTTTTCCCAAGATATTTTTCTACATATCCAGGAAGCTGGTGCGTCCCTTTTGTTCGCAGTGTTATCTCTCCAACATACAAATTCATTAAGACAATAATTAGCCCTAAGAAGAGAATGATAAAGACGCCTGTGAGAAAGCCAGCCTGTGCAACAACATAGGGAATACCGAGAATGCCTGCACCAATGGTGAGACCCACCAAAGTTGCAATTGCTTCAATAAGTTTTCTTTCCATTCTTAGTCATATCTATGTGTTTTCAAATATGTTTTTATATCTGAGATCAAAAGATTTGCATCTTTTGCAAGTTTGTTTGTATACCTTGCCCATTTTCCTTTGGTCACCATTTTATCATAGATCTCCCGCATAAGTGCACGATAGGGAGCTTCTTTTTTTAAAGACCACTCTGCTTCTATATCCTTTTCTATATATGTTGCTATTTTTATTGTGACTGTTCCTTTTTGTGCAGTTTTCTTTTTTTCATCCTGCAATTCAATTTGTACATTTTCTGCTTCAGCTTTGAAATCAATACTTACCATAAATTTAGTATAATCATCAACGCGCTTATCACAGATCCAATTAAACGCATAAAGTTTTTTACCATCAGCAAGAATTTTTTCTGTATAATCTAATTCTGCAACATCATAGCCACGTTCAGAAAGCCATTTTTGGAGATAGCGATAAAGTTCTTTTTGATCATACACTAAAGTACTATTAATTGTCTTTGGTGGACTGAGAAAATCTTTTACACCCATTTTATAGTTTTAAAAGCTTTGCGCCATATAAACTTTTCTATTCCTTGAAAGAAGACTTATAAACAGGGCTTTATTTTTAAAAATTATGGATACTCTTGAAGAAAAAGTACGCTGGACGAGAGAGATAGCGAAAACACATGACCCGCTTCTTTTTTATGAAGAACACTATACTGGAATAACACGAGGGATATTACAAAAAGAAAATAAATCTCTCTACAATCGATTAGAAAGAGATGGACTCCTTCATCGTATTCCCACAATTCCTAAAGCAGATTTTGGAGAAGATCCTGTTGCGTATTATCATCAAAATTATGAGGGACTCACAAGGGGGCAAGTCAAGAAAGAAAACCCCAGTTTGTACACACGGTTACAAAGGGATAAACTTTTGGACAAAATACCATTACTTCCAAGAGCGGGCTTTGGAGAATATCCTGTTGCATATTATCAAGAACATTATAATGGAGTAACAAGAGGAGAATTGGAGAACCAAAATCGCAGCCTCTATAATCGATTGCGGAAGGAGGATGTACTAAAAGACGTTCCTCTTGCCATACATGATTTTGGAAAAAATGCCTTTGAATATTACAAAAAGCATTTTAATGGGGTAACACGAGGAAAGCTCAAGCTCTTATGCCCGAGTTTGTATACGCGATTACGAAAAAATAAATTATTGAAGAAAATCCCTGTCTATCCCAGAAGTGATTTTGGAAAAGATCCTTTAGGATACTACCAGAAAAATTATGATGATCTCTCCCGAGGACAACTCGAGAAAGAAAATCCCAGTTTGTACACACGATTACAAAGGGATAAGCTTTTGGACAAAATACCATTACTTCCAAGAATGGATTTTGGAGAAGATCCTGTTGCATATTACCAAGAACATTATAATGGAGTAACAAGAGGAGAATTGCAGAAACAAAATCGCAGCCTCTATAATCGATTGCGAAAAGACGGCTTATTAGAAAATATTCCTAAAAAAGCTTCTTGATTTAGGGTTATTTTAAAAAGGATTTTACGGTGCTTATTAAATCACCTGACTCTACGACTAGTTTTCCAAGGTGTTTTTTTATATCCTCTTTGATTATAAATCTCTCATACAGCTCACGCAGAATCTTTTTTTCTTCATATTTCTTTTGAAAATCTTTTGTAAGCTTTGCAGTAACACTTATGAGTACTCTCCCCCAATAGACCTCCTCACCAGTTTCTAAAACTACTTTTCTCAAGTCTTTTGCTACGATGGTAATATCTATTGAATATCGGATATATTCTGTCACATCTTTTACTGCAGTCCATTCTGATTCTATTTGATCCCCTGTACCAATATCCTTTTCCGAAAGGCCTTTTTCAAAGAAGAGATAGCCCATAGAATTAAACCATGAAGGAAGAGACCTTAATAAACCAATAATATCTACATAAGAATGATGTTTAATTTGTGCATCATTAATAACAGTTATTGGACTTGGAACTTTTTCTAAACCCATTCTATCTCTAGAGAGAATACAATTAATAATAGTTTCGGTTATTCTTCTGCTGACTTTGCACTCTGTTCGTCACGGCATTCAGCGCACATATATTGATCATCTACTTCATACAAGCGTTCAAAATTTTCACAGACTTCACAGCTTCCTTCTACATATTTTTCTTTTTTCTTTTCTAAGCGTATATTTCCTTTTTCCACCATTAGATCAAAAAGGGCAGGCTGTAATTTGAGAATATCATTTAAAGTGAGCATACCAACAAGTTTCTTTTTATTTATTACAGGAAGTCTTCGTATTTTTTCTTTTTTCATTCTCAAAAGAGCATTATACAAATCTTCTTCTGGTGAAATTGTGAGAATCTTTTTTGTCATGACTTCGCGTACTTTTGTTGTTTTTGGATCAAGGCCTTTTGCAAGGAAATGAACCAAATCTTTTTCTGTAATGATCCCTTCAAGGATTTCCTCTTTTATGATAAGAAGGCTTCCCACCCTTTTTTTCACCATAATCTTAGCAGATTCAAGAATTGTTTTTGCTCCAGAAATAACTACAGGGTTTACTGTCATTGCATCTGCGACATGTATTCCTGTTTTCATAGGTTTTCCCATGTTTCTTTTGTTTTTAAATTTTATTATACTCCTTCTTAAAAAGAAAGTCTTTTAAATATTTAAGACTCCTTTTATTATATAAAAGAGGATATGTGATGAAAGAAAAAGTTAGGGGTTCTTATTTTTCTAGAAGTTATGATGAAAAAGCAAGGAATCTGAGAAGCTATGGTGTTCATGTTTTACAAAGAGAAGAAATACAGAAAAGTAAAAGATCTCCTCTTCTTTTGGTTTTGCTTTTTCTTTTTTTAGCAGTTTCTTTCTCTACACTTTTCTTTTTTCCTTCGTTTACAGGTTTTGCTTTTTTAGGAAGTGAAAATATTGTTACTTTTTCTCTTCAAGAAGGATGGAATCTCAGCGATGGATTTGCACGTATTAGTCAGAATTTAAGTGTGTATGATATTTCTCCTTTAGAACCTTATGTTCAAGATACTACTCTTTCTTTTGATTTAGACAATTACAATCTTTCTGAGGGCTATATCTATGTTGATCTTATTCTTAATGAAACTCTTGTAGATAGTGCATATGTATATTATCAAAGGCAATATATCAGCCTCGAAGAAGAGCTTGTAGAAGAGGTTATTGTTGTAGAGAATGTTACGGAAGAAAATGCAAGTATTGCTATGCTAGAAGAGCCTGTTGTAGTACAAGAAGAAAGTGCAAGCATACTCACTGCATATTCAGGATTTTTTGTTGGAAATAGTAGTGGAGCATATCAAGTTGATTATGTGAATGTAGAAAATGAAACTCCTTATTTGAGTAATAATATTATCCTTACTTGTGCAAATGGATCCATAAGCACTGACGTCACTTCTCTTTTGTATCTTTGGTATGTGAATGGAAATACAATGCGACTACAAAATCAAAGTACTCTTGCAACAGGAAATGTTAGTGTTCATGATAAGATTGAATGTGGTATTATTCCTCAAGTTGGAAATAGCCTTGTTGCATATTGGGCTTTTGATGAAGGCATTGGGACTGAGTTCCATGAATTTGTAAATAATTTTTCTGGCTCCAGCAACCAGTCTAATTGGACTACCGGAAGAAACTATTATGCTATTGTTCCAAATGGAACAAATAATTTTACTGTTGGGAATACTGCATCACTCAACTTTACAAAGAACTTTACTCTTGAGATGTGGGTTTTTGCACGAGAAGCAGCAAATATGGAACTCTATCATCTTGATCAATTTAGAATTCATATTGATGGTAACATTTTAGAAATTGATTTTCCTTTAGGGGCAAATGGCACTTCTCAACAACTTGTTGGCAGTGGGCTCTTTCCTTTGAACACATGGAAACACNNCCAGTATAAAAGAGGAATTGTACGGCTTTCTCGACAAAATACTTTAGAAGTTGAAACAACACAAGCACAATTTGGAAATGGCACTTGTAATTATGTTAATTGTAGTTTACAGATTGGGAATATTAGTCTTTTGAATAGCTCTAGTACTGCATACTTTGTCAATGGAAATTTTACTTCACAAGTCCTTGCCCTTCCAAATGGACATGATGACCCTCTTCTTCGTTGGTCAAACTATACTCCTGCAGGAACAAATCTTTCTTTACAAGTTCGTACAGGAGTACAAGGAGATAATGGAACAACAAACTGGGCAGAATATTCTGGACCTGATCCAACACATTCTAAAGATTTCAATATGATTATTGGAGTAGATTTTTCTGAGGGAAAGGGGAATATAAGTTTAACAAAAGGAGAATTAGCTTCAGAAGCAAACCTTTCTAATAATGATTTTACTCCTTTTGGGAAACATGGCTATGGTGTACGGATGTATGGAGAAAATGGTGTTGCTATTGCTAGTGCAGTTGCTCTTCGTTTGAATAGTCCAAAAAACTATAGTATAGAACTTTGGGTAAAGCCAACAAATAATAACACAGGCATTGCATTATTTAGTAAATCTCAATACACACTTTATACAAATAGAAGTGGAACTCTTATTTTTAATGTAAGCAATGATGATGGGACTACTAAAACAACAGAAGGAGTATCTTCTCTTCTCTTAGAAAATTGGACACATATTGTCGTTACTCGAGATGCTGATAATACCACAAGACTTTATGTGAATGGGAGCCTTGAAAAAGCTTCAGTTACAAATGGGAGTATAAGCACTGGAACAACAGCTCTTACTATTGGAGATGGGCCTGGTCTTAATATTTTTAATGGAACACTTGATAGTTTTGTCATCTATAACAGAACGCTTTCTGCTGCTGAAATCCTTTCTCATGCAGAGGATAGATTTACTAACTCTACCGGAGGAGAATATACAGGAGAACTTCAACGATTTATGCAGTATACAGTCTTCTTTGCATCTAATAGCAGCTTTCAAAGCCCAACTCTCTTTGATGTTTCCTTCCAATTTTTTAATTATTCTGCATATATCCATAATACTAACACAGGAAATAATTCTCTTTTAGCACAAAACAATAATTCTTTACAAACATCAACGAATGTTACTTTTAATTGGACGCGTGCAATTGATTTTGAAAATGATACTGTTTTTTATGAGTTTCTGCTTGCAAATGATTCTAACTTTAGCAATGTTCTTGTGAGTACACTTGCTATTAATAATCTCACAGAAGTAGATTATAGTGATGATAATCAGACAATTTTTGTAGAACATTTTGAATTGAAGGAAACTTTACGTGATCATGGATTTCTTGGGAACTGGAGTAATACACAGAGTTATGGGAGATGGGGAAATGGCTTTGAAATCAAAAATAGTGGACAATTCCTTCGTACACTCCGACCAGTACTTAATGATGGTATGGGGACTATTGAATTTTGGGTGCGACCTAATTGGAGAGGAAATGATGGTGGAATAAATTATTTTCTTGCACAAGGAGATAATAGACTTGCTCTTAATCGTACAGGATCACTTCTTTATCTGAGTATGGATCGGAATAATTCTGTTGTTTTGAGTTATAATATTACTCTCTGGACTGCACAAGAATGGCATCATATTGGAGTTTCTTGGCAGAGAAACAAAAATTTAAGTTTATTTATTGATGGAACTCTTGTGAATAGGACTACTGGGCCTAATTTAACGGCAGGGGTTAGTGGAATGATGGTTTATTTTGGAACAAATGGGAGTTTTTCAGATGGAAATATTGTTCTTAACGGAACCATTGATGAACTTCGTATTAGCAATGTGGCAAGAGAATCAATTGAATATTTGAACAGCACGAACTACACGCTTACTCTTGCAGACTATGCTGATAATACGTATTATTGGAGAGCCCGTGCTCACCAAGCTATTAATGAAAGTCTTGATAGCGAAAGGAGCACAAGCATTTGGAATTACCGAACAGTGCGGCTCGATACTCGGGTACCAACTTTAACTGCTATTGATGATCCTATTGCTGTCTCTTGGGAGAATACTACTTCATTAAATGTAACGACAAATGAGCCTGCATACTGTGAATACAAAAATAAGAGTGGATCTTATGGCCCAATGACATTTACTTCTGGACTTAGTCATGGACAAGTTATTAATTTGAGCAATGCCGCAGGCAACTATACCTATTATATCAATTGTAATGATACTGCAAATCAATTTGTGAATACAACATTGAGCTTTTATGTTTTTAATAGAAGTGCACTTGTTCTTAGCCAAAATACAACTAGTTATAATTTTACTGCAAATACTGCTGTTATTATTAATTTTACAAATAGCCTTGGTGACAATTTTGCAAGTATTAGTCTTACTACACGAAATAATATCAGTGCTAAAATTTCTGCTGTTGTCCATGCTTCTATTACAAATCCTGAGAATACAAGTACAAACTTAGAGAGTGAAATTGTTAATTTTTGGACAATTATCCCTGATGATCACCTTGTAGGAAATTTAAGTGGAAATGCTACTGTGGGTCTTTCCTATGTGTCTGATGCAGTTAATACCCTTTATTCGACAACTTTCAAGCTCTTCCGTTTTAATTACGCCACTTCTACGTGGGTTGTACAAACAGAAACAAATGAATGGAATAGCTACTATATCCCTTTTAGCACAAATGTCTTTGGGACTTATACTCTTTCCAATACGCCTCCAGCTCCACCTGGAACAACAAGTGCTGCTGCTAGTGATGGAGGAAAAGCAGCTGCTGAAAAAGAACCGTTCATTGATTTCCATGAAGAGGAATATTTGCTTTATGAATTTCCTTTTTTATTCCTTTCCACTGATGTTGAAGAACGTATAGACATGTATGACTCTGCTGTCGCTCTTTTTTCTGGATACTTTGCATCTAACAGTGATTTGAAGGATATTATTCTTTATGTTCAAGGTGCTGATCCAGAAGGAAATTATAATCGTTTTTCTATTTTTTCTTCTACATTTGATACAAGTCAACTTTCTTATTTTACTCTTGAATATACTTTTGAGAAATCCTTGCTCGAAGAGAATGGATATTCACTAGAAGATCTTCTCTTTTTTGATGAGGAAGGGACTTTTTATGATATCTATTTTGTTGATGAGGATGAGGAATATTATTATCTGGAAAGTGATGTGAATCGTTTTGGGACTTTTACACTTAGCACACAGACTCTTTATGAAGAAAGCGTTACTGCTCAAAGCCTAAAAACAGGCAATGCTCCAGAAGAAAGTGAAGATAATGGTACTTTTGCTTCTTTAGGAGAAGTACTTTCTTCTTATCCAACAAGTTCTTCTTTCCTTTTTATCTTTGTCTATGTGGTACTCTTTTCTTTATTGCTTTACTACTTTGCAAAAACAGGCGTCTCTTTTTATCAGCGAATACGAAACAAAAAAATTGTTCCTGAAGAAGTTGTTGAGGAGAAAAATCAGAGTATTCTAAAACGGTATGTGTACCTTTATCAGGATAGGGAACATCTTCGAGAAGCTTTACTGAACCAAGGGTGGAAAGAAGATGCTATTCAAAAAATGACTCTTGCAATAAAAAAACTGCCTCAAGGGCAATTTGAGTCATATATTTACAAAAGAATTTGCCTGGGGCATCATGAGGGGGATATTTTCAATGATCTTATTCAAGGAGGCTGGGATAAGATGAAGATACAAAAAGAAATAGAAAGGTTTAGAACTCTTTAATTTTCTGGTTTCATTGTTGGGAAGAAAATAACTTCGCGAATAGAACTTGCATTGGCTAAAAGAATAACCATTCTATCAATACCAATACCTACACCGCCAGTAGGAGGCATTCCATATTCCATTGCACGGATAAAGTCTGTATCCATTTGATGTGCTTCTTCATCGCCACCACGACCTCTTTCCACCTGTTCTTCTAAAAATTTCTTTTGCAGAATAGGATCCGTTAACTCTGAATACCCGTTACCAATTTCCCAGCCATTAATATAGGGCTCAAAACGTTCTATTAACTCTGGATCTCCCCTTTTTAGTTTACATAGGGGAGTTGTTTCTCGAGGATGGTCTGTAATAAATATTGGCTGTATGAGCTTTTCTTCACAGAGCTGTTCAAAAAGTGCAGCTATTGCAAGGCCTCTTGTAAGATTATGTGCATCAATTCTTTGTTGTTCGATACATTTGAAAATTTCTTTATCGGAAAGTTTCTCTACATCTATTTTTGCCATGGTTTTTAATGCATCAGCCATCGTAAGCCTTTTCCAGGGTTTTTTTAGACTTATTTTTGTTCCTTGGTAGACAATTTCTGTTGTGCCTAATACTTTCTCTGCAACATATTCATAGAGATCTTCTGTTAGCTCCATCATATCATTGTAGTCAACACCACTCCAATAACATTCCATCATCGTAAACTCTGGATTATGCGTTTTATCTACACCTTCATTTCTAAAATTCTTACAGATAGTATACACTTTTTCATAACCGCCTACAATCAGTCTTTTGAGATATAATTCTGGTGAAATAGATAGAAATAAATCTAAATTCCATGCATTAATGTGCGTTTTGAAAGGACGGGCATTTGCTCCGCCATAGACTGGCTGCAATACAGGAATGTCTACTTCTACAAAGCCTTTTTTATCAAGATACTCTCTTATTGCACTTACAATTTTACTTCGCAAAAGAAAAGTTTTTTTTACTTCTGGATTTGCGATAAGGTCTACATATCTTTGTCTGTAACGAATCTCTGTATCCTGTAATCCATGAAATTTATCTGGTAATGGCAAAATGGATTTACTGAGAAGAACAAATTCTTCTGCCCATACTGTAATTTCCCCTTTTTTTGTTTTGAATACATGGCCTTTTATACCAAGAATGTCCCCAAGATCAACTAATTTAAAGACATCATAATTTTTTAATTCTTCTTCTCTTATGTATACTTGTATTTGCCCCTCTTGATCTTGTATGTGTGCAAAAGAAGCTTTTCCCATTTCCCTTAGGGTCATTATTCTCCCCATGATTGAAACTTTCTCTTCTCCTTTTTCTCCTTCTTTGAGATTTTGATATTTCTCAAGAAGAACTGAGCTAAAGACATAGTCTTTGTAGGAATAGGGATAGGGATCTATGCCCATTTCTCGCAATTTTTTTACTTTTTCTATCCGTTCTTGTGCGAGTCTATTGTGTTCCATAGGAAAAAAAGAGTTCCATGCATATTTAAATTTTTCTAGAGTGTGTGTTTTTGGTGTAGTATATCAATAGGCTGTCTTCCTACAAAACCTTCATTAATTTCATGCCAGTATTTTATTTCTTTCTCTCCTATTCTCCAACAGAGGTGAATAGAACGCCCTTCATATTTTGCATAGAAATCAACAATACCAAGGCGGATATCTTTTATTATTACTCCCATGGTTAATAATTCTGTAAGATATTTATGATAGAGATATACCCTTTTATAATATTTCATATTTAATCTTGTAATAATAAGATCCACATCAGGATTGTCTGCTTCATTTTCTATATTTATGCTACTGAGAAATTCTAAGGCTTTATGGATTTTTCTTAGGCGTTGTATTTTTTCCTCTACTCTTGGCAAGAGGGTTTCTGCCTCTTCTANNTCTTTCAATGTTGTTTTTATATTCGGCTCTTCACCTGTATTTATTTTTTCAAAGACTTTATCAGAAACATAAACCTCAAATGTAGGATTGGCTATTTCTTCATTTTGTATTTCTACCACTTTTGTATCTTCTAATACAATACCCATTACATAATCATTCTCAAAATATATATTTACCCGTACATTTCCTACGACAGTTTTTAATATGCCTGGAAGAGACGTTGTAAATGCTTCAATTTCTTTTGTAATGAGATCAGGATTATTTGCGAGTACTTCTTTTTGTGCATCGATTCTTTCTTCTCCTGAAAACTCTTCTGTTCCTTCTAAGAGTAAGGTTTCAAGATTTTCTTCTGCGGCTACAAAAAAAGACATGCATAAAATTGCAATGAATGTTATAATGAATATTTTGTTCATTTTTCTTCTGAAAACTTTTTCCTATATAAACTTTCCGTATGCTTTTCTGAAAAGATAGTTTTTTAAAGAATATTAGCCTTCTTTTTTGGATGAGTGAAAACAAAATATTTATCATTAAATTTATTGTTAAAGATGGAAAGATGGCAACGAAGATGAGTTCTAAAAATATGGCTCCACAAGAGACTGTAGGTCTTTTGGAAATTGCAAAGCAGCAAATTCTCGATGGGCTTAAAGAAAATAAAAAAGAGATCTTCCGAGGATCTAAAGATGTCTAATTGCGTTTTTTGTAGTATCATACAAAAAGAAATTCCTACACAGATAGTTTATGAGGATAGTTTTAGTCTTGCTTTTTTAGATATTCATCCTGCAAGTAAAGGGCATACACTTGTTATTCCTAAAAATCATTATGAATTTCTTTCTCAAATACCAGAGCATGAATATATTGCTTTTATGAAAACATTGCAAAAAATTGCCAAAGGTATGATGCATTATACAGAAGGCATTAATATTCTTCAAAACAATGGAAAGGATGCAGGACAGCTTGTGCCGCACGTGCATTTTCATATTATCCCTCGAAGACCAGGTGATGGAATCAAAATTGAGACTTGGAGAACACAGCATGATCCAGATTTAGACAAAGTTCAAAAAACCATCCAAAGCCTTTTAAAGGACTAATTTTTCTCAAAGAACATTTGGCACAGTAGTTTAACCTGGTAGAACACGAGTCTCATGAGCTCGGGGTTGGGGGTTCAAATCCCCCCTGTGCCATGAAAATATTTAAAAAGACTAAGTTTTTTTTATTTTGTTTATGAAAGAAATTTCTCTTGATGAAGGGCTCCTTGTTTTACAAAAAGATATTGGTCACATGCGTGATACAACTCCTCTTATTACTGTAGCTATTGCAGGGGGTTCTGCTTCTGGAAAAAGCCATCTCGCTCGCCTTCTTTGTGAGATGTATAATGGGCATGCAAGCCATCTTCCCTTAGATGATTATTATCTTAATGAGAGTGAGCGACCAGAACATTTAGGAGATAACTATGATCATCCTGCATGCTTTGATTTTCCTCTTCTTGCAGAACATCTTCATCTCCTTAAAGCAGGAAAAAGCATTGAAAAACCTATTTATCATTATACAGGAAAAAGAGAAGGCTATGAACTCTTTTTTCCACAGCCCCTTATTGTCTTAGAAGGCTTATACTCCTTGCATGAATCTTTGCTTTCTTGTTTAGATCTTAAAATCTTTATTGAGGCCCCTGAGAAAGTACGCTTGGAAAGGCGCCTTCTTAGGGATATACATGAGAGGGGGAAAAGTTTTGAAGGAACGAAAAGGAGATGGATTAGAACAGTAGAGCCCATGTATCAAAGATATGTTTTGCCTCAAAAAAAGTATGCACAGTTTATTCTTCTTAACTCCCATTAAAACCCTAAACTTTATAACATACAGAAAAATTTCTTTTTTTTATGAGCATCACACATTTTCTTCAAGAAAAAATTCCTGTTTCTCTTCAAAAGAGATGGAGAAATCACCGAGATGCAATTGTTTTAGAAGATCTTGAAAGATCTTTTGTTTCTGCGCGGGATATTTGTTCTAGTGATACCTATCTTCCTGCAGATTTTTTATTTATTCTGGCTTCTTATGCTTTTGCAAGAAGAGAAAAAGATAAGGCTATAGAACTTTGTGAGAGCATTCAAACATCCTATCCTGGGTATGATCCTTCCAAGCGATTTTCCTCTCTTCCTTCTCCTCAAGATGATCTTGTCACTCTCATGAAAGAAGCTCATCTTGCTCAAGATGCAGAAGGCTTTCTGAAAAGATTTCTTACAACCTATTCAGGCTATACTTTCTCAGATTTTTCCCCTTATTTTCCCTTGGAAAAAGACTTGAATAGAACTATATTCCTTCGACTTCTTTTATCTCCCTAAAAACTATTTTTGCCTCATGCTTTCTCTTAAAATTGCAAGATGCTTCAGTTTCATTTTTTCTAAATCTTTTTTATTATGAAGATATTTCCCCAGCAATCCAGAAATAATCTCTCCAGACTTTACATAAGGTACAAGAACGTAGTCTGCCCCTGCATCATACAGGGTTATTGCTTCCTCTACAGTCTTTGCTGTAAGGATAATTAAAGCCTCTGAGCGCAGGTTTTTCACGTAATCCATTAAAAAAAGATTATCTTGCTCTCTTTTTACTGTAGAAATAACTACTTTTGCAGATTTAAAATTTATTCGTTTCAAAATTTCTATATTAGTTATGTCCCCATACATACAAGGAATTCTATTTTGTTTTAATTTTTCAATAATCTCTGGATTAAAATCTACTACCATTATTTTTAATTTATTGTGATGATAGGTTTTGAGAAATGTACCACCAACACGATTTGCACCAAAAAGAATCATATCTGGATGGTCTCTATATTCATAGCCTAATTGTTTTTTTCTTTTAGAGAGTTTTTCGAAAAATGAGAGGAAATAGTTTATTTTTGTATAAAAACTTAGTTCATATTTCATAATATATGCAGTGAGTGCAATACTTATCACTCCTAAAAGGATTGTAATCGAAAATAATTCTGGAGAAATATTATCCACTGATAATGCAAGGATTAAGCCAAACTCGGATATTTGTGCAAGTGCTACTGAAGAAACAAAGGCATTTCTTTTATCATAACCTAGGAAACTTAGAATTATCATAACTATTATTGGTTTCAAAAGGATAATGACAAGAAGGAAAATGAAAAGAGGAAAGAATATTGTGCTTATATTGACAAAAACAAGCTGCAAGCCAAGAGATACAAAAAATATTGTTGCAAAGAAGTCTTTTAATGAGCTTATACGAGCAATAATATTAAGATTATACGGGAGATTTGCAAGTGTAATTCCTCCAAGAAATGCCCCTATTGCAATGGAAAAATCTAGGAGATATGCGCCAAGAGAAAAAAGAAAACATACCGCTACGGATAAAAGAAAAAGTAGTTCACTTGATTTTGCTGCAAACTTAAATAAAGAATGTACGATAAAACGATTTAAGACATAGACTGCAAGAAGTAATGCTATAAATTTTTCTAACGTTGTCAATAATGTCATTACTGTTAAGGAATCTGCACTGAGTAATACTGTTAAAGCAATAATAACTATAATGTCCTGAATGAAGAGCACTCCTAAAATAATCCTTCCATGCAACGTATTCAGCTCATCTTCATCTGAGAGAAGTTTAATGACAATCATGGTGCTGGAAAATGCAAGAATAAGACCTGCATAGACTGCATTTATTTGGTCAAAGCCTAGGAGAAGAGCAATTGCATATCCTGCAGCAAAGGTTAAAATAACCTGAAGAACACCTGTGATGACTGTTACTGAACCTAATTTTTTTAACTTCTGCAAATCCATTTCTAGACCCACAATAAAGAGAAGAAAAACTATACCTATCTCTGAAATACTTTGAATAAGCTCTACATCTTGAATGAGTTTTAAACCTATGGGGCCTAGGACTAATCCAGCAATAATATATGCAGGAATCAATGGTTGTTTGAATATTCTTGCGATATATGCAAAAAATGCTGCCGCAATAAGGATAATGCCTATAGAGAAAAGTAAACTTTGATCTACACTTTGTAAAAATTCTAGCATTTCTTCTTTCATTAGGAAGAAGAATTTATAAATCTTTTTAGATTATTTTTCCCAAAATGAGTTCTGTGATAAGAAAGAGAATGTAAAAAAGAATGAGAACAACCCCTTCTTTTTTTGAAAGCACACGATCTGTCTTCATAAAAAATATAACTAGGGCTGCTGCTATAATCATTGCTACCCCAGTGGTATATATTACTCTTGGATCAAATATAAAAGGGTGTATCAGAATTACGACACCGAGAGCAAGGGTTGCATCATTGATAACTTTTCACTAAAACACTTAAGGAAATAACAAAAAGAAGGATTGTTATTATAAGCATTATTTTTTAGATGCTAAGAAACTTTATAAGTTTTCGTAAAGTTTTTGAAGAAAAGAATATTTTTATCTTTTATGACTTTGTTTACACGATGCATTCTTTCCTCAAGAGATCTACGAGATGGCTTACGTATTTCTGTGATGAGCAGGCATACTTTAGAAGATGGTATTACTCCAGATCCAAGGATACACCATACTCTTTATGATGAATGGAATAGAGTTCTTTCTGCTCCAGCAAAATTTGTTGGTGCATACTATCGAAAAGAAATTGATTGGAAACTATTTGAAAAGAGCTATTTAGAATATCTTAAAGAACCAGTTATTGCATATCATGTAGAAAATATTGCACGAATCGCTTTTAGTCTGCCCATTACTTTGCTTTGCATTGAAGAAAAAGCGGATAGATGCCATAGAAGACTGCTTGCAGAAGAATGCCAATGGCATATGCCAGGACTGGAAGTCATACATAGATAAAAAAAATTATCTTTTGAGATATATCTCAATCGTAGAGACACGTACCTGCCTTCCTTCTTTATTTGTAAACTGCTGACTGTCAATCAGGATTTTCTCTGTCTTTACTTGATTTTCTAAAAAGCGTTTCATTGCCACTTCTGCAATATCCACTGCTTTTGCAATGAATTTTCCTCGTGCTTTTATCACTACTTCAGGAGCCCCTAAAGTGGTAAACTGCATGACAACGCCTGTTACATAATTCATAAATGGCTTTTCACCAATAAAGACAACATTATCATTGGTTCTTTCTTTTTTCTCTGGATCCATTGCGTCCTCCTGCAACTTGTTATTGCTACATTCTACTAGGCTAAAACTCTTATAGAGTCTTCTTTTTTATTCTTCTTTATTCATTAACCTAGTAATATAACCTGTGAGGACATTTTTTAGTTTCTTAGAAGGTACTTCTACAAATTTTGGGACAATCACTTTATTCTCTTCAAATGTTTTTTTGAAGCTAGCTCTATATTGATTTACGAGTTTATTTCCCACACGCTTAATCATGGTTGTTTTAATTCTTCCCATAGTCTTTATTATTTAACTAGGGTATATAAAGGTTTTGGATAGCTCTTGATATTGTAGAGCCCCATTATTTTTAAGGTTTCTTTAATTAGATTTACTAGACCCAATAAGTAGAAACTCATTAAAGCATAAACCCTTCTTCAGATAGTCCATGAATATAACGAAGAATTGCATAGAGATAACCCATAAGTTCTACCTCTTCTTTATTCTTGGCGCTTTCTATGTCTAGCTTTATCTCGATCTCATGGTATTTCTTTTTGAATTTCCCAATGTTATTTGACCATGTTTCTGATTTACTTTCTCTTATAGCCTGTAACATTTCCCCAAATGAAACAAGTATGCTTATGAAAAAGTCTTTGTTCACAATCCTATTAAACTTTATTTTTTTGGCTATGTCTTCATAAATATCTGTTATTCCTTCCAAACTCCTTGTAAGGAAATAATAACTTGCTGCCACCTGAATTTGATTTGTTTCTTGGAGATTGATTAATCTTCTACAAAAGAGATCTAATTTATTTGCAAGATCCTCTATTTGAATCATGAGTTTGTAACTTTCTTTGTTGTCTTTTCTCATTCCTTCAATAAGATATTCATTTACTGTAAATACTAAGTTAAATAATCTAAAAAATATTTTTTCAAAATCCTCTCCTTTCTGTTTTGTAATGTTTTCTACTATACAATATCCTTTTCCTTGCTCTACTATTTCAAACCCTATTACTGTATACATATTTTCTTCAATCTTCTGAAAGACTTTTGGATCATTTGAAGTAAATTTAATTACATCATAGCCTTGTATATAAGGCACTTGTATAAATCTTCTTGAAAAATTGGTACTTGAAGGAATATCTATTGTTATCTCTTTCTTTTCTTCATTCTTTTTTTCTGAGGAGAGAATAAGCTCATTATTTTTTTCTGTAATTTCTAGCTCTTCTCCCTTTTGAAGATTATTCTTCTTTACCCAAGAAGAAGGGAGACTTATTGTTAATGTTCCTGTTCCTACCAAGTTTATTTTTCTTTTCATAAGGTAATTATAAATCTCCTTGTATATATATTTTTATCTTTCTTTCCGTTTTGGATTATTCTAGACCCTCTCTGAGCTCTTTCAAACCTTCGGTTAAGGGATTAAAATAATCTTTTTCTAGTGGCAAATCCTTTATCCAGTCAGTTAAAAATCTTCCTGCTTCTTCAGCTGTTTTGAGTATTTCTTGTCTTTTTTCTTTATATTTAGGCTTTTTCCTCTCGGTCCACGCCCCTGATAAAGTAATTGCCCTGTAAATCGTTGCTATCTCTAATTCTATAAAGAATTTATTAAGATCTGTTATGAGACCTTTATTACCAAATATTTCATATTGCCTAAAACCATCTTCTATTTCACTCATTTTATCCATTATGTTATCTACATTTGTTTGTGTTGGGCTAAGTCGTACAATCTTTGCTATTTTATGGACCATTTTTTGGTCTTCATTCTCCATGAGAGAATAATTATTATAGAAATAAGCATACTTATACAAGATAGCAATTTTCACTGGCAAGCTAGAAAGTATTGACTTCCCAAGAAAATTAAGTAAATTCACAAGATCAACTTGCTGTGGGATCATATTCCTTACCTCACAATCTATTCTCTGTACAG
The DNA here is from genome assembly GCA_013331795.1 of Nanobdellota archaeon. Lineage (GTDB taxonomy): Archaea > Nanobdellota > Nanobdellia > SCGC-AAA011-G17 > GW2011-AR17 > JAGVZZ01 > JAGVZZ01 sp10136u. The sequence goes on along the minus strand of DUFP01000011.1, from coordinate 18,966 downwards.
TTTCTGGATTTCCACCAAAATCATTTACAAACCAGTTTTCTGGGTGGGCATCTGCATTGATAACCCAATTGCAAGAGTTTTCCAAAAGATACAAAATCGGCTCAAGATGATCAGAAATCTTTTTTACTGCAATACTGCTATCTTTTTCTGTATCTAATAAAAGTGTATTCAATCTCTTCTTTACTTTTTCTTCTAGGTTTTGCCTTTTAGAGATCTGGATTATATTTGGAAATTCCTTTATGATTTCTTTTTGAATAGTTCTATCTCTATATGGAGTTTCTTGAATACCTTGAATCTCTTTTACTAATTTATTTCCCATAACATGAATGAAAGCTGTGTATCTAACTATGCTATTTAAGTTTTGAATGTTGTCTTGTGTTCTTTTTTTGGACTCTTCATCCATTTCTTCTATTTTTTGTTCTAGGTATTTTTTGCTTCTCCTCACTTTTTCTGCAAAATTTATGCCTGTTGAGCAAACTTGAACGTGAACTGATTTACCATCCTCAAGAGGAAATATTCCAGAACTCCCTGGGACACTAAAATTTGTTTCATTCAATTGTGTTATAGTACTTTGTAAGTATCGCCCAATTGCGAATTCTATTTCAGCAGAAATGGGATCATCAAACACTTTAAAGATAAACCTTCCCCTTCCACGTACTCTTCTATCTTCAATATTCTCTATTGTATAAATGGGTTTGTTTGAATCTGATAGAAGAGTTGCTTTTTTATCAATAATAACCATTTTTACTAGCCTTTGTATGTAATTGCGCCAGTTTGTTTCAAGAGATAATGCTTCTTTATATAAACTATGGGCTAAAGCTAGGGGATCTTGATTATATTGAGAGCTGTACTCATCTGCATGTCTAGCAAGCTGAAGGTATATTTCTGGATCTGTAATAAGCTGTTTAAACTTAAAATTTTGAAAAGGAAAGTCTTCTACCATTTTTATTACTATCTAGAAGTGGTTTAATAAGTTTTCTTCATAGTTAATTATAATTATATTTGGAGTAATAATAAATATAATTAGTAAAAGTATATATAAATTACCTACTCTCATAGTTATTGGAGATATGAGAACGAGAAATGAAAAACAACTACTCTTTTGTAAAACACGGAAAGACTAAATTTAATGAAGAAGGAATATTTATGGGAACTCTGGATATTCCATTAAGCCAAAATGGTGTTCAACAAGCACTTGCATTAGGGACTACTTTTGACCCTCATTCTTTTGATGTGGTATACTCTTCACCTCTTCTAAGAGCATATCATACAGGAATCATAAGTTTAGGAATGGCTAAACCTATTTTGAGTGAATATGAAGATAGCTCCAAAGAAAGTTATGTTCTCATTTATCCAGATAGATATGTTTCACCTAAGGGAAAACTATTCATTGTTGATCCTATGTTAGCAGAAAGAAACTTTGGGAATTTACAAGGCCATCCAAGAAAAGATTATACAGAAAAATTCCTAGAATATAAAGGAAGAGATGTTTTAAAATCATTTAATGATAGACCTACAGAAGGAGAGAACTTTGCTGATTTAGAACTGAAACTTCGCCATTTTTTTAATGAAGTGGAATCTCAATATGAAAATAAAAATATTTTGGTCTTTTCTCATAATGGGCCTATACGAATTGCGAGAAAATATTTTGAAGGGCTTAGTGAAGAAGAAACTCTAAAAATAAGCAACCCTCATTGTGAGCTTATTCAATTTGAGGATAGGAGAAAAAAATGGCAAATCTAAAAAATCTCTCCCTCATTTGTAAGCAATGTGGCACCAGCTATCCATACAGATTTCAGTTACACTGCACCAAGGAGAATTGTAAGGGATTTATTTTTCCAGAATTTTCAACGAATAATATTCATTTCCAAAACAAAGAAAATCCTTTGGAGAGATTTTTTGATATTCTTCCTATTCCTTCTCTTGAAGATGCAAAATATTTTGGTGTACAGAATACACGACTTTTGCATGCAAAAGAATTAGGAAGAAAAATAGGACTTGATTCTCTGTATATTAAATGTGAAGGAGATTATCCTACAGGTACGACAAAAGATAGGATCAATGGAGCTAATAGGGCTTTTCTTGCATCTCAAGGAATAGAGTCTATTGCTTGTTCTTCAACTGGAAGTAATAGTAGTTCATTAGCTGAATCTATACGACAAAAACCAGGTTTAAAAGCAACATTTATTTTAGGACCAGAATTTCTGACTAGGCATCATCAAAGTAATGATATTGCTGATGTGAAGCTTTTCCTTGTTGATGGAAACTATGAATTTTCTGCTAAAGTCGCTAAGAACTACGCAAAATCTTTGGGTTTAAAAACAGATGGCAGAGCAAGGAATTTTGCAAAAAGGGCAGCTGCTGGTACCGCTGTTCTTGAGGCAATAGACCAAGTTGGGCATACCTTTGATTGGTTCTTCCAAGCAGTAAGTAGTGGTATGGGGCTTATTAGTAGTTATGAGATGTTTCAGAGTTATAAGGATTTAGGGAGGATTGCAACTATTCCAAGAATTGTTGCTTGTGAAGAAAATTCAAATGCTGGTATGTACTCTGCTTGGAATGAAGGTTCTCCTATTATTAGGGAAAAGGATAAAATAAAAAATCCTAATGGATTAGTTAAAGCTATACTTAGAGGAGATAAAACAGAAACTTATCCAGAAGTATATGCTGCTTGTAGTGCCTCTGGTGGAAACATTTCTATAGCAAGTTCTATCCAGATCCTTCTCGCGCAAAAATTAGCCCAAGACTATGAAGGTATTAGCATGGGAGAACCTTCAGCATTGGCACTTGCGAGCATTATCCACATGACAGATTCTGGAAAGATTAAACAGATGGAAAAGGTTCTCTTACTCTCTACAGGAAAATATATCCCTGAGGAAGCCCCTTCTTACTCTTTTTCAGTTTTTCCATCTCAGGATTTTACTCCTTGGGGATACCCAAATTTCCCCTAACATCTTTGATGTAAATAGAGGATATTATCTGAAAAGAGAGTTCAATATGAATATAAAAATTGTAGAAAATGAGTGTAGAGATAAGGAAATTACTATATTAGATACAAGACTGCCTTATTTTTATGCAAAAGTCAGCGAATTGTTTTCTTTAGAGCCAGAAGAAGTGGAAGTTGTTCTTGTTGGAGATAAGAAAGAGTTCTATACCTTACGCGGTGAAGAAACAGATGAGGGAGCTTTTTGCATGAAAAATACTATTTATATTTATGAGCCTAATCAATTTGGCATTGCAACTTCTATTGCGCGGGAACATTTCTATGAAGTGCTTTACCAAGAGTTAATTTATCTTTTCTATAAAACGAATAAATTTGATGTAGAGGAAAATTCTTTGAATTAGGATATCTAAGAAAGAGATTTTCTTTCTTAAAATATTTTTTATTTTTTTATAACCCAAATCTCTCTCAGGATTTTTGAAGTTGGAGAACTATACAAAAAAGGGCCTTCAAAAGGTATACCTTTTTTATCAAGAAGAGGAGCAAGATTGATAGGAACTTCTTTTTTTGCAGTTGTACGAAAACGAGGTGTAATAAAAACAATTCTCTTTTTTGTTATTTTTATAAGATTATATAATACTTCTTGATACAATGGAAGCAATTCTTGTACAATTCTTTTTGCTTCTGCTTCTGAAGGATATTTTTTTAGAAATGGACCTAAGTAAGGCTCGGTTGCTACACAATCAATTGTGGAGAGATATTTCCCTAGCTGCCGTGCATCTGCATGTACTAAACGATATGAGCTGGAGCAATTATACTCCTTTCGTATCCAATCCAAGTTTTTTTTACTTGCCTCAATACAAAATTTATCTTTGTCTATTCCTATTACATCTATGCCCATAATCATCGCTTCTTGCAAGACTGTCCCAATACCAGAAAATGGATCTAGGAGTGTATCTCTTTCTTTTGCTGCAGAGAGATTAATGAGTATTTTTGCCAAGCGGATAGAAACTGTATGTAATGGCCTTTGTGCAGGTCTTTTTGTGTCACGAAATTTATATTCTTTAGGGTTGAATACTGCAAGTACTTTTGCAAGGTATTTCTTATATTGAATAATCTCAACAATATTTTGTGCTTCTGAAGGATCAAGATACTCTTGTTCTTCACGATGTGATTTTTTTATTGTTGCTTTTATTTTTTCTTTTTTGAAATATGCTTTTATTTCAGATCTTAGATCATCTTTTTCTTCCTCTTCCTCTGTTTGCTCCTCAATTCCTTTTTCTCCATATTTTGAGATGGCATAACGAACTTTATTCTTTGTGCCCATATAGAGATTATCAAAGGAATCAATGACTTGTGCAATCTTTTGTGTGCCACCAAGATCTTTGATACATTTTTCTGGAGAAATAGTTTTTATTTCAAGAACACAAGCAATATCTGAGCACTCTTCTACTCCATAAGAGATTTTTCTTGCTTCTAGATAAGAAAAAAGTTCTTTTTGCGAAAGTTCTGGATCTCTTCCTAAGATAAAAATATATTTTGGCATGGTTTTCAAGAAGAATCTTTATTTATAAGGCTAATGGCCATTGCTTACTTTTCTTCCCATAGCAAATCCTGTATTTTCTGGCATTTCTAAGCCACGATTATATGCCCCTCTATATTGTAAGGAATCCTGTGCTGCACGAGTGCTATTTACCAATACTTCATAGGGGTCGAGACCAGATAAAAGGTCATCAACTGCTACTGCATAAAAGGCATCACCTGCTCCGATGTCGTCTACCATTTTTAGGGGGATTTTGGGATCAAGACGCATACAAACACTTTTATTATTCCTTCCAAGAATTTCTGCACCTTCCTCCCCTTTTGTATGAATAATAAATTCAAGATTAGGATTATCCAAATTAAAAAGATCCGGTAATTGTTTTAAACTAAGCCCTTCTTGTATTTGCAAAGCTTCTTTTTTATTTACTGAGAGAATATGCGTTCTTTCTATAATATCCCTAAAATGGGTTTCTTCAAATGAAAGGTAATCAAAAACAGGACCAGGATTATAGGCAATGTTTTTCTTAAAATATTGCAATGTTTTTACTGCAACTTCAGGATGTGTTACAGAGAATACCAAGACATCTTGTGCATTAAAGAATTCTGGAAGAAAATCACTTTTGGGAATATATGCTCTTTCGGAAACATTTCCTCTCCAAATTGGAGGAAGCTGATGTTCTGGATTATAATAGACATATAAACATTTTGGCATGGATCCTTCTCTTTTATGTATTCCTCGTATATCGACACTTAAGTCTTTTAAGATCTCAAGATATCTTTTTGATTCAGGATTATTTCCTACAACACTAATTGCTGCAACTTCCTGTCCTTTCGCACGCAAATATTGTGCAATGTTTAATACAGGCCCTCCAGGAATTTTATTTATCCTTACTCCCCTATTGTTTCTCAATATTGCCCGTGCTTTTCTATCTTCAAGATTAGGATCCAGCCCAAAGTCTAGTTCTTCCTTTGCGACAATAGAACAGAGCCGTGAATACTGTCTTTTGGTTGGTAAGAGAATTAGATCTATTGCAGAATCAGCAACAATAAGATATTTTTTTCTATTTTCTTCGGTACCCATACTTCCTACCATTCCTTTCCCATTAAGGCAACCCTATAAAAAGTGAACGGTTTTGTTATATTCAACTTTTAGTTGAAGATTTTTATTTCTTCCAAGATGCTCTTTGCAAATTGAGAGTCCTTCACTACCAAGACTCTAAATTTTCCTTTTTTTTGGATAATATCTGTTAATCCTTTCAAGTCTAAATTTCTTAATTCTTTATATTTTATAAAAAAATCATTAATATCTTTGTTGATGCTATCGTCTCCGTAAAAACTAAATATAAGGTCACCCATGACATTTAAATGCCAATGTAAATGAGGATTATTCACATAAAGAACTTTTATACCTATTCCTTTTTCAAAATTAATACAAAACTTATCAATATTTGAATTTGCACCACAAAGACAATAAATTTCTGATTTTAGTTTTGCAACTACTTCCTTTTCGCGTAGAGGATACATTAGTGGCCACCAGTTATGAGAATAATGCATAAGGATTTTTTTATCTTTTTCAAAGAATTCATTAAAATAATCAATAAGCTCTAGGAAATAATTATCTAACTGAGCATAGGATTCAAAATCAAAGGATAAAGAATCACCATCATTTTTTAATTCTAGGAGTTTATTAATAGAATGTTTTTTTTGGGAAGTATAATTTGAAACAATGAGATCTGAAAATAAACCTACTTGTTTAATCCATTCTACATTTAATAAATATTTTTTATTATCATTAATAATAATTTCATCACTTATTAAATGATTAAGCTCTTTATGCACAGATTGATAGGAAACAGATACATTAAAATTAGATTTAATTTTTAGTTTTAAATCTTTTACGGTTAAAGGGAATTCTGAGGCTAAAAGAACTATGATTTTCTCCTTTACAGTTTTTGGGGTCAATTTTGGGAGTAATGCTCGGATAATCATAGTTAGAATATATATTTAGGCCTATTTAAATGTTTTTATTTTTAAACTGATTGGTTTAAAACAGCCTTACCTTGACCTTTAATAAGAAGTATAGCTCCAGGTAAGTTATGAACATGAAACGCAAGAAAAGTGTTCGTAGCGCTCTTTACCTTTCTAGTAATCAAATTGCACATGAGTATTTAAGTACAAAAGACTGCTCTTATGCTCCATTACAAGAGAATTTTCTTGAAGAGGCTAGTTAATGGAAATGCATATAAAAATTGT
>DUFP01000011.1:0-12169 GCA_013331795.1 Nanobdellota archaeon | reverse complement strand
TTCCAATTGTGAGCTCTTTCAATGAGATGGCTTGTACTCTCTGTCTGATTCCAAGGAGCATCATAAAGAATTACTCTTGTTCCAAGGCTACTACACTCTTTTGCAGTGTCTAAAGAATCTTCTATCAGCAAAGGAATGCCCAGAGCGTAACAAAGATGAGATTTCCTATTATTTCTTATACTACCAATAAAATATGCCTCAGAAAATCTTTCTGGAAAATATCTATTTATCCAAAAAAGAGAATTTTCCCTTTCTTCTTTTGGAAGACCGCTTATCACAATGAGATCATTTTTTTCTGCAATTTTTGGAATTATTTCAATGGCACCATCCTTGGGTGGAATTCCTAGATACTCAGGACTACTATAGAACTGTTTTAGCCTTTCTGTTTCCTCTTCTTTAGAAATTTGAAGAATTTCTGAGAGATTAAAAGAAGAAAATTGAGAGAGAGTATATGAAGTTTCATACGCTCTATTATGATATAGAATAAAATGAGACATAAAATCTCTTAGAACATCATCCATATCTACGCCAATGTACATATGTTTAGGAATTTTCCTTATCTTTATTAAAATTATGTGTCTAGATGCCTGCTCTAGAGACTCTTTTCTTTTCCTTTAAAAAGCCATTTCCTCTCCTTTTCTTTGAGGTGATGCTTTATCCGCTAGGTGAAAAGAGAAAAAACAGCCCATCTTTTTATTTTATTTTTATAAAATTCATCCCTTTGAGATTTTTGATCATATATTCTCTTGCTTTTTTGGTAATGTCTCCAGAAGATAAATACAATGTAGGCAGTTTTAGATTCTGCCCCTCTGTAAATGCTAATAATAAATCCCCTTCACTTAAGCTTTTTTTATACCTCGCTTTTACAAAATAGGTTAAATCACCTGCATTTGAAGGGATTTGTACAGTAAAATTTAACTCTTTGTTCTTTGCAATTGCAACCTTATCAAGGATTTTAATTTCTTTTTTCTTCAAATATTGAATAATTATGCTCTCAAAATCACTATCACTCTTTTCTATTTTTCCTTTGTCAAGCAATACTTCCTGCAAAAATTTCTTCTTTTTTCTTTTTGGCTCTTGTTTTTCTACAGCTTTTAGGATAGGCTCTCTTTCTCTTTCTTCTTTTTCTTCTGTTTTTCCAAGAGTTTTTGCAACTTGTATAAGAACTGCTTCTTCTTTTTTTGGAGCATAAATGCGTTCAAGGGATTTTTCAATACTTTCTTTTGCTTCTTGATCTGGAAGAAGGTACCATTTCCAAAATATTTCTTCTACATCGCTTATTACTAGTTTTACAGGAATTGCAAAATCTTCCAACTCTCGCAGAGCAACGCGCTCAAAAGGAAGACAATCGCGATCACGAAGCACTTTCTTTTCTATAAGAATATCTAATGCCTCTCTTTGTTTTTGCCCAAGATTCCCCCGTAATAGTTCTACAATTCTTGCTTCTTGATCTTTACAATAGTATAAAGGTGAACCCCCTATTTTTGCCCGCGTTAACTTTATACGCTTGTTTGATATGAGTTCAGAAAGCAAAGCAGAAATAAAAATATTCGTAGAACGAAACTCTTTTGCAATCACCGCAGGTAAAACAGGACCATGCCTATTTACATATTCATACACCTGCTCTTTTAGTTCTAGAATCCTATTTGTCATAGATTTTTTTTAAGAGTAACAGGGTTTAAAAAGTTTTATGTACTTTTTTTCCATGAAATAAATTTTTCATCTTTTTTGTTGCTTTTTTCTTCTTTTGGATTATTTTAAGGTCTTGTCCATGAAATGCTGTAATATGTGCAATCTCCCTCTTCATCTACAATTGCAATGAGAAGTTTTTTCCTTGTAGAATGTGCAACTCTGTTTTTTGCAGAGAACTCGTACCACGTAAGCATAGAAGACTCTGAAACTGGATACATAATCCACTTTGCATGATCATCTCCAGGCTTTACTCCACGATCATACACACGAAAGTCTGCACCAAATTTTAATGCAGTCTTTACAATGTAACCACGATTACGCATATCTTTAAATGCAGCATAGCGTACAAAAAAATTTGCTTCTATCTTCTGTGCAATTTTTAAAAGCTGATCAAAAGAAAGTTCTTTTTTTGCTTGTAGCAGCTGTATTTTTCCTCTTTCTAAAAGATATAATGCTTCAACTAAGGAATATTGGAATTTTTTCTGAAAAGGTTCACCATAACGGCTTTTCTCATAAAAGTCTCTGCTTGCATCTGTTGCTTCCGCAAGTACTTTGCCATCGCAATACTCCGCTGAAATCTTTTCTTGTATTTCAAGCTCTGGAGTGGCGTCCTTCGGCTTTTTTTCCATACGCAGTTGAAAGGTAAAGTATTTAAAAAGCTTTTCTTTTAAAATAGAGTATGGAAATTACACTTTTGGGTACAAGTTCTATGGTGCCTACAGAAGAGAGAAATCATTCAGGAGCATTGCTTCACTATAAAGAGGAGAATATTCTTATTGATTGCGGTGAAGGAACGCAAAGGCAGATTCGCAAGGCTGGACTCTCTGCGATGAAGATTACAAAGATTCTTATTACTCATTGGCATGGGGATCACATTCTTGGCTTGCCTGGATTATTTCTTACTTTAGGATCTCAAAATTATTCTAAAACTATTGAGATTTATGGCCCTTTAGGAAGTAATGAATATATTCAAAGGATTATGCAGGCTTTTATTCCAAGAGAACTTGTGAAATATACTGTTCAGGAAGTTGTATCTGGAATCTTTTTTGAAAATACAGAATTTTTTCTTGAAGCAATTCCTTTACAGCATGGCATACACTGTCTTGGCTATCGATTTGCAGAAAAGGATAGGAGAAGAGTAGATATGAAAGCCCTGAAGAAAATCGCTGTGAAAGAAGGGCCTCACCTTAAAGAATTGCAATTAGGGCATGATATTGTGTACCAGGGAAAGAAAATTAAAGCAAAAGATTATACTACTATGATTCCTGGGAAAAAAATAAGCATTGTTACTGATACCTTGTATTGTGATGCAGCTATTCGTATTGCAAAAGATGCTGATCTTCTTTTCTGCGAGAGTACTTTTCTTGGCGATCTCAAAGAGCAAGCAATAGAAAGAAAACACATGACTGCAACACAAGCAGCAACTATTGCAAAAAAAGCGAAGGTAAAAAAATTAGTATTAATACATTTCTCACAGAGATATAAAGATCTTCGTCCATTCTCAAAAGAAGCAAGAAAAACTTTTTCTTCTGTTATTATTGGTAAAGATCTGGATACATTTACTCTTTAGTTTTTTCTTTGAAGCGTAAAAAAACGTAGATCGTTGTCCAAAGGTCTATAGTAATGTCAATGAGCATGTTTAGTACCATCCAAAGTGCACTGAATACAGTTGCTATGCTTACTAAAGATACAAAGGATACAGCAACACCTACAAAGGTTCCAATGATATAATTTGCAGCCCAAAAGATAATAGTAAGAAGAATAACAATGAGCCATGTTTCCCCAACATATTTAGGTTGTGTTTTTAGATATTTATACGATTCTTTGATAATTTGTATAGGATGTTTTGTTTGCTCTAGAAACATAATAGGATAACGGAAAAGTATTACTAGTTTCAGATATATTAGTGTTATAACGCCTAAACAAATCCAAACTATAAAAGCAATAGACAAGGCAAGATTTTCACTGAGAGAAAAAAGCAGTGCATAGATGGCTAGGCTTATGAGGGATATTATGAGTATAGAAAGAATGCTCAAGAGGTACACAAGTATTCGTAAAAAAACTACTGGCCAAAAAAAGCCCTTTTTTTCTTTCCATGACTTTAATAAGGATATTTTTTTTCCTGTAAGCATTTCCCTAATCATAGAAAACTTAAAAATAATTACTCCTACTCCAAAAATAAATGTTACTAAGATAAAGGTTATTCCAGATATAATAATTTCTTTGAGATTTTCCGAGAAAAAACTTTTTATGAGATCTAAAGAAGCAGCTTCTGTTTGTATTAAAGCTAAAAAATCTGGAGCTCCAGTATAAAGGTAAAGATAATAGACTAAAATAGAACTTATTGCAGCCATGAAAATATCTGGAATATATAAGATAGGATTTTTTTTGAGAAAGTTTAGACTTTCTTGCATGGTTTTAATGTGCATTTTTAGAAGAAGTATCTTTTTTGTTTATTAAGCTTACTGTATTTTCTTTTATTTTGAATTTTACATCTAAGAATTGCTCAATCACTTGTATATTTGTTTTTACATGGTTTGTTATTTTAGGAATTTTATACGAGCCTCCAGCAAGAGCAATATACGGTAAAAGCATATCTGCAGTATGTATGTCTACTGTTCCATGTTCATATGAGTCAAAAAGAGATTCTACTGCTTCCTGTGCAATCGTTTCTGCAGTTTTTCCTTTTTCAGCAAGAGCATCAGCACCGAAAAAAGACTGTTCTGTTTCAATGGTTATTTGCAGACCAGAACCTGTGTTTAATGCATCCACATACTCTATTTGTATATGTATGGGTATCTCAGGAAATTTTTTTTCCAACAATTGTTTTGCTTCTTTTGCCTGGCGCTCTGCACATTCTGTTTTTTCCAAATCTTTTGAAGCAATAGAAATTCCTTTTATAGAGAGGATTTTTCCCTTCTTTGGAATATGTAATGGTTTTAGTATTGTTTCTGGAGAAAAGACTTCTATTTCTGCTCCACCCTTTGGAAAAAATCCATGGCGAATAATATTGAGATTTACTGCATAGTTCATTTTTCTTAAGAGTGGAAAAAGAACATTCTCAAAATGATGAATTGGGGGAGCAAATTTTCCATAGCTTGCACCGCCTTTTATTCTTATATCTATTTTTGTTTGTACTCCTGGAATGAGAAGCACCTGGAGAATTAAACCTACAGATCCTGCTGTAGATATTTTTACTTCAATATCTCCTTTCTTTAATCTATTTGGGGAGAAAATAATCTTTGTCGAGCCTTTTTCTGCGCCTTTTAATTCTGCATTAGATAGTTTTTGCATTGCAAAGACTCCTTGTAAATGCTGCTCTTGCAGTCCAGGGTTTGGACGCCCCATGCGAATATTTTCTATGGTACATTCCTTTCCTGTAATTGCGGAAAGTCCTAATGCTGTACGAAGTATTTGTCCTCCACCTTCTTTTCCATCAATATAGATCATTCTTTTTTTCTAGGATAGGCTCTTTTTAATAGTTGTGTATCACAAAAATTAAATAGACGTCTTTTTTTCTTTTCTGTATGGAAAATCTTGGAAAAATATTCTTTATCTTAGGAATTCTCTTTCTTCTTCTTGGAGTACTGTGGACTTTTGGAGAAAAATATTTTTCTTTTGGAAAACTTCCTGGAGATTTTTCTTATCAAAGTACACATGGAGAATTTTATTTCCCCCTTGCAACATCCATTCTTTTGAGCATTCTTCTCAGTCTCTTTTTATGGCTTTTTCTTCGTTAGCCCAATAATTGCTTCACTATGAGGTGTTTGCGGGAAGAGATCAAAAAGTGCTACGCTTTGTATTTCATAGTCTTTGAACTTGGGAAGATCTTTTGCAAGCTGTTGAGGATTACAAGAAATATAGATTATACATTCTGGTTGCTCTTGATTCAACACAGCTATTGTTTTTTGATCCATCCCTGTACGAGGAGGATCAGTAATAACGAATAATGGTTTTTTTAGCTGTAGCCTTGAGATTTGCTTTGCATCGAGAAGCATTGCTGAAACATTGCTACATTTATTTTCTTCGCTGTTCTTTTTTGCTGTTTCTATAGACTCTGTTACACTTTCAATGCTGAGAACTTCTTTGTAATATTCAGCATTCATAATGCCAAAAGTTCCTACCCCTCCATACAAATCAAGAAGAAGAGCATCTTTTGTTTTAAATTTTTTTATTATGTCTGTTACATAACCCTGCATTTTCTCAGCCATGCTATGATTATTCTGAAAAAAACCTTGTATAGGATAAAAGAAATTCTTTTTATGATAAGAAGTCTGCAAAAAATCTTTTCCTTTTATACAAATATAGTCTGAAGAAATGCTCATGTCTGTTTGTGCTGCAACATATGTTACAAGGATATTTTTTGCTGTTGATTTTTGTGCAAAGTGTTTTATTTGTTCTATAGCCTCTGCAATTCTTGTAGAATTCTTATTTAGGACAAAGGAAATGGAAGAATCTTCTGGTGTTGAACGAATGACTGCATAGCGAAAGGTTCCAGAATGCTTTCTTAGATCAAATGCATCACAGTTTGTAAACGTTTGTTGTATTTCTCTCATAAGAATATTTATTTTTTCTTCTGCTATCACACATTGTTCTATAGGAATAATTTTATCCCAATGGCCTTTTTTTCTCAAACCTAGACCATTTTTGTGAAAAATGAGATCCATACGATTTCTATAATGATATTTCTTATCAGAAAATACCTGGATATCCTCTTTTTTTGTTATTTGTTGGAGATATTTTTTTTTATTTTCTACCTGCAGATCATAATCTATATGCTGCGCAGTACAGCCACCACATTGTGTAAAGTAGGGACAGAGAGGAATTGCCATAGGGTTTGAGTTTTTATTTTATTTAAAAAGCTTTTTATAGCTGCCTTTTCTCTTTTCAAGGATGCTTCAAAAACTATTCAAGAAAGATACAAAAGATTTCGCACAAGAACTCTTAGGGATGTATCTTGTTCATGAATCTGCAGAAGGAAAAACTGTAGGAAAAATTGTAGAAACGGAAGCATATCTTTGGAATGATCCAGCAGCACATTCCTTTCGAGGAAAAACGCAAAGAAATGCTCCGATGTTTGGAAAGCCAGGAACTGCATATATTTATTTCACGTATGGCATGCATTATTGTTTTAATGTGGTCACTGCAAATGAAGGGGTTGGTGAAGCAGTGCTTATCCGTGCATTGGAGCCCATAGAAGGAATTGCACTTATGAAAAAGAGGAGAAAGATGGAAGATTTGTATAGTCTTTGCAATGGCCCTGCAAAACTTGTACAAGCGATGGGCATTATAAAAGAGCTTAATACTCATTTTCTTCTAGAAAAGCCACTGTATCTCCTTTCTAAAAAAGAAGCATTTTCTCTTGTTGCAAAAACACGCATAGGCATTAGCAAAGCACAAAAAGAAAAATTACGTTTTTATATGAAAGGAAATAATTTTGTTTCTTCCCTTTAAATTAAAAGTTCATTTATATTTTTATCCCAATTATTTGTATGGACTCTATCTGCCATTTCTGCAATTGCTGCAAGAGGAATACGTTTTGCTGCTGGAACTTTATTTGTATGAGCCCAAGACTCAATTTCCAACCAATCTTTTGGTTCTGTATTTGCATCGTTATCAGGAGTTGTTAGAGAAGCATCCATTGAAGAAGCATATACTGCATCTGGATTCAAACGTATCCAAATATTATTGTTTGTAAAACCATCATAGGCTTGATGAATATGTGGTTTATCTTTTACACTCTGTACATGATCTTTTTCTGCAAAAACAAGCATGACATGTATCTTTTTATTTATTTTATCATAATTAAAAACTGTTTCTCGAAAATCCCATAGCTCTTCTGCTAATTCTGGTGTTGCAAGATTTTCTGGCCTTTTTATAGTATCAAAGGCGTTATTCTCTTCTAAAGCTTGAAGTAAAATACGAGAATAAAATAGTTTTCCAAACATTTGTGGATGTTTGTCACTTAAAACATACTCACCTGCATCTAATTCTTTATTTCCATTTGCGTCAAAGTATGGAGCTTCATTTTTTGTATCCCACTGAACTGTAGAATGATCTATATCTATACTTGTTGGAGAATAGTTTTCTGGATAAGAATAAAAAGGATTATACACAGGATTATTTTTTTCATCCCAATACCCAAGCTCAAGGGCATATAATTCATCACTCGTTGGATTTTCTCTCCCTACAAAATATTTTACATCCAACTCATCTGCATAGAGTGCAAGAACATTTGTTGCTGCAATACCTGGATGCGAAAATGCATAGAGACCAAGATTTTCTGTATCTAATGGTAGTGCAGAAAGTTCTTTAATATATTTTCCATTTGTATTAGGAATATCTCCTGATGCAAAATGGATGACATCACGCAGTGCTTTGAGAGAATCTTCTCCACCATAATCATATACTCCTTCACTTTTTGCTCCAGAGGGGTCTGATTTTCCAGGCCAAAGATAGGTTATATGTACAAAACCAAAATCCGTTACTCCAGTTATATCTTTATCAAAAGTTGGTTCTTGAGGAGTAAAAAATGTTGAAACTGGAATAACTAGAGGTGCTGCATCATATCTTGCTTCCTTTGGAAGTGTTACTTGGACTGCAATATCTTTACCTTCTGAATCAATATAGGTTACAAAACTTTCTCCAGGCTGTGCTTTTTCTTCTTCTATAGAACAAGCTACCAAAAGAAGAAGGAAAAGAAGAAAAAATATTGTTTTCATTGTTTTCTTTTATACTCCAGTAAACATCTTTGTACAAGGAAAGGATCTTTCTTTATCAGATTATGTATCTCTTGTATTTTTGTATCACTATTCACCCAATTTTTATAAAAACATATTGCTTCATGCATTTTTTTCATTTCTCGAAGTTTTTGTGCAAACTCTCTCCAATCAGTAAGAGAAGAAATCTCTTTTGATTGCAGGATTTCATGTGTGTTCCATTCTCTTTGCAGGAAAAAAAGATGCATAGCTGTGTCTGTACACTCCAAAAGTTTTTTTAGATCATCATCGATTATAGCACGTGCATAGATCTTTTTACAGATATTTGCCTTTGTTTGATCATTTGTTCCATAGATTGCTTGAATAGGAAGATTCTGTTTTTTCACAAAAGCTCTACAGGCTTCTAAAGATTTGTTCGCTCTATACGTAACTATTGTAAAAATAAAAGATTCCTTGCGTAAAGCCTCAAGCACTTCTTTGCAATGAGGATCTAATATGTACTCATCCATATGCTCTACAGTAATTCTATCCATAAGCTGTTTGTACATAACTGAACCTAAGGGATACGTCTCTTTTACAGAATTTTTTGGATTTATATTTATTTTATGATATTCTTTGGCATATTTTATTTTTACGTGCTCACCTATTGCAATGCACCCATCAAAGTCTAAGGCTACTGCAATGGTTTGTGCACAATAATTTTGAAGCATTCATTTTCTTAAAGCATAACAGTTCTTAAATATTTCTCTTAGGCTGCTGGTGCATAACAAAACCTTCGTGCCCTAAGGCCATGTATTTTTCTTAAAAAAGTTCCCAATTTTTTTGTAGAGTGCGCCATGTTTGTCCCCTCCCATTTCATCACTTCTTTATGTCTGAAAATTCTTTATTATTGCCCCTAATTTAGCCATATTCTTTTTTTTCCCTTCATCACGTAATTTTACTGCTGCAGTTGAATAATATGTATGGTTTTTGAGGAATTGTAGAGAACTCGTATACCATCCTTCTCCTTCTGGAATTCCTAATTCTTTTCTTACGGCTTCATTTTTTATTAAAAAATCATCTCTTCCAAGATTATCAAGGTCTGCATCACATAAAATTTCCTGAAGGATATTTTTTGGAGCTGTAGGAATTTTTGTGGCTAAAATTAGAGAAGCTATTTGCTCAATTTGCCTTGTTGAATAGCCAATTCCTGGGAGATAACGCCTTGCAAACTCTGCAGTTCTTTCTTCATTATCCTTTGCTGTAGGAATAAGAATTGCATCGTGAAGAAGTCCTGCGCTTCCGACAATCAATGTTTGCTCTGGACTGAGACTAGATAGTTTTGCTAAGCGCATAGATGCAAGATACACATCCACTGCATGTCCAAAATTATGATAAGGTAAATCTGGCATCATTGCACCCACCAAAGACATTAAATTTCTTTCATCTTGATATACAACCATGTTTGTACCTCCAAACTTAATATACTATAGTTAGAGGTATATAAAAAATAATTTATCCAAAATTGCCTATTTTCCGAATAATTTAAATAGTTATTACGTTATATACTGCTTATGCGTTATCTACAGCAAACACAAACTGAGGATAAAGTCAAACTGGATCTCAAAGATAAAAAGATTCTTTCTCTTCTCAGTCAAAATGCCCGTGTAAATAGCAGTACCATTGCAAAAGAAGTTGTACTCTCGAGAGATACTGTTGCATACCGATTAGATAATTATCAAAAGAAAGGATTAATTCAGGGATACAGAACTGTTGTTGACATAAGTCTTTTTGGTTATGATGCATATCATATTTTTCTTCAGCTCAATAAGCCTACAGAAGAAATAGAAAAAAAACTTATTCAAAAATTTCAAGAATTTTCTTTTATGCGTGCGATTATAAAATTTAGTGGAAAATTTGATTTTGAACTTGCTGTGATTGCAAAAGGATTACAAGATTTTGATAGAATCCTTGATGATATTCTTACTGTTTGCTCTCCTTATCTTCAGGATTATCTTATTGTTGCTCGAACGGAAACATATGTAGGAAGGGTCTTCCCTAAAAGCTTTTATGACTATACTCAAGCATCACAAAAAAAGATTGAAAGCAATGGGGTTATTCTTGATGTTCTTGATAAAAAATTACTTACTATTCTTGCTGATGATGCAACTGCTTCCTATCAATTTCTTGCAAAGAAAACAGGCTTATCTCCAGATGCAATTGCATATCGAATCAAAAAACTCCTCCAAGAGGGAGTTATTTTAAAATTTGTTCCTGTGATTAACTATGCTGCACTTTCGTACAATATTTATGCTGTTCTTTTACGTATCAGTGGATTAGATATTAAAAGAAAAACTATATTGAGAAACTTTTTGAAAGAAAATCCTCATATTCTCTGGGCTGTAAAATGTGTAGGGAGATTTAATATGCTGAGTTATATTTGTGTGCATACAACCGAAGAGCTCAATCAAACGATTATTCAATTACGAAATATTATTCCTGATACACTTATTGACTATGAAGTTCTCATTGCTTATGAAGAATATAAATATACTTATTTTCCTGATTATGCACTCCTATAACAAAATTTATAAGGAGGAATAAAAAAAGTTCCTTATGAGTCTACGGCATTCTCTTTTTCAAGGATTATTTTACCTTCTTCATCCTTTTGAAAATGAAAAACTTGTTCTTCCTCTTGATCATTCCAGTTATAGAAATGACATTCTGGGATATGAAGGTGTTGCTGTAGTTCTTTTTAGCCCATCACAAAATGAGCTTGGCCAATTCTCTCCTGAAATACAAAATATATTAGATTATACAGAGACTGCTTTTGGGAAATCTGCACAACATTTCAAAGGGAATGTACGATTTGCATATTTTGATTTACAACAATGCGTCCTTCCTGGTCAAAGTTCTCAGGAAGTTGAATTTCACCTGAGATCTTATCATGACCTTCCAGGTTTTCCTGTTGTTATTTTCTACCATAATGGAAAAGCTTCTACTTCTTTTGAAAAAGAACTTACTCGTATTCAAGCAGGTGTTTCTCATAGGAAAATTATCCCGAACTATACACGAATGCTTAATTTTCTGGTTCAAAAAAATCTTTTAGAAAATAATCCCAATCTTTATGTTGTCAATGATGAGGGAAATGTCGTTTCTCAACCGCGTTTTAGTGGACTCTAAGTTTTCTCTCGGAAAAGATGTTCTTTATAGAAAGAGTGTTAAAAAAATAGAGAGAAAAAACTATTTAATTTTCTTTTATTTCTATAAGTTTTATTGCAAAGGTTAGATCTTTCCCTGCAAATGGATGATTCATATCAATGGAAATCTCTTCCGCAGTTACTTCCATAATTCTTGCTTCACCTTGCACACCATCTGCACGAACAAGACCAAGAACCATTCCTACTTGTGGCTCTCTATCTTGTGGAAGAGCAGTTCTTGGAATTTTTCTTAACAATTGGGGATTTTTTTCTCCATAAGCATCTGCGGCTTTGATATGAATCTTCTTTTCTTCGCCTTTTTTCATGCCAATAACCGCATCATTAAACCCTTTTATGATCTGACCAGAACCAACAGTAAATTCAATAGGATCTCTTCCTTCTGAACTATCAAATACTGCCCCATCATCTAAACTTCCTGTATAATGTACTTTCACTGTATCTCCATTTTTTACGCTATCCATGTAAATCTCCTATTCGAAAATAAGTACATAACTCATTCACGATTATCCACATTAATTTAGTTATTATTTATAAGGGTTTTGATATATAGGCTCTGTC
>DUFP01000014.1 GCA_013331795.1 Nanobdellota archaeon | reverse complement strand
GGTCCTGCATTCCTTGCTGAAGGCAGGGATTATTTGCAAAAAGGTGCAACAGGGACTGGAGTGCGCTTGCTCAGTTACTATTTTTTACGAAATTAATATGCCAGAGAAAGCTTTTTATACAAGCATTTTATTTTTTATTTTATGGAATTAAGTGGAGAGCGATTACAAAAACTAAAAGAGGCTTATTTACAGTGCCCTGAAGGAATTGAATTTCTTTTAGAAGAATATGATAAAGGAATTTCTCTTTCAGTTCTTATTTCTCGACCAAAAAAAAGTAACACAAGGAATGAAGAATTTCTCTTTCATGATGCCTATTTTTATCGTTCTGATGCTGAGGCTATTCAGCAATGTAAAAATAGTGAACAATTTTGCTCAAGAGATTATACTGTTCTTACTGGGACTTTAGAAGATTTGGAATCTGGAATTTTTTGTAAGGAACAATTTGATAGTATTATGCTTCATCAGATTTATGGCTCTTTAGAGAAGGCTCTTGAGTAATTGGAGAAAGATCTATGAATTATTTTACACGAAAAGAATTAGGAGAACTTAAAAAAAGGCTTCTTCTTGGGGATACTTTACCAGATCTTATGCAGAATAACCTTGAGAAAACTGTTTTTGTGTTGTATACAAGGCCTCTTAGCCAGATGGTAAAAACAGAACAATCTTTTTATGCAGCATACTTTCACTCTCTTGAAGCACAAGATGTCCAAAAAAGTTTTTTACGAAGACGTGCTATAGGATCCATTCTTAGTATACAACAAGAAAGCATTGAGAATATAGAAAGTTATTCTTTTGATAGGATGATACGAGGGAAAATATATGCTTATTTACGCACATATCTTTATAGGACTCATTTTTCTTCATTATAAACTATCTTATAAGTAGAATAATAAAATATACTATTGCTCCAAGAAGAATACTTCCAAGAAGCAAGAGTATATACCATTTTTCTGAAGCTTGTGCAACTATCATCCTCTTTTTGTGTTTGATAAAATTTATAAATCCTTCTTTCTGGTGGTGAAGGATGGATTACAAAAAAGAATCAATTTCTTTGCATAAGCAACACAGAGGAAAATTAGCTATCCAATCTAAATTTCCCCTTCTTGATAAGAAAGATCTTTCACTTGCTTATACACCTGGTGTTGCTGGAGTTTGTGAAGCAATTGTAGAGGATACAGAAAAATTGTATACACATACTATGAAGGGAAATAGTGTTGCTGTGATTACTGATGGCAGTGCTGTTTTAGGCTTGGGGAATATTGGAAGTGCTGCTGGACTCCCTGTTATGGAAGGAAAAGCAATTTTGTTTAAGGAGTTTGCAGATATTGATGCATTCCCCATTTGCCTTGCATCCCAAGATGTACGGCTTACTATTGCAACAATCAAAAATATTGCCCCTGCTTTTGGAGGNNGGAATGATTAATGCTTTGAAAGTTAAGAAAAAAGATATTGCTGATGTGAAAATTGTTGTCAATGGTGCAGGAGCTGCTGGTATTGCTATTACAAAGCTTCTCCTTTCCTATGGAGCAAAAGGCTTGCATTTTACTGTCTGTGATAGCAAAGGAATTATTTATTTTGGGAGGGAAGATTTTTCTTCTACACCAGAAAAACAGGATATTTCTCAAAAAACAAATCTTTCTCGAAAAAAAGGAAATTTGGAAGATGCATTGCGTGGAGCTGATGTGTTTATTGGTGTTTCTAAAAAAGATCTTGTAACAAAAGCAATGGTACAAAGTATGGCAAAACATCCTATTCTTTTTGCAATGGCAAACCCAGATCCAGAAATTCTTCCTACTGATGCAAAGGAAGCTGGAGCGTTTATTGTTGCAACGGGAAGAAGTGATTTTCCAAATCAGGTGAATAATGCTTTGGCATTCCCTGGAATTTTCCGCGGAGCTTTAGATGTGCGTGCAACAAAGATTACAGAAAAAATGAAATTGGCAGCTGCAGAAGCTATTGCATCTATGATTGAACATCCAACGCCTGGAGAAATTATTCCTAGTCCTTTGCTTAGAGAAGTTGTTGTTCGTGTTTCTGAAGCTGTACAAAAAGCGTGGAAGGAAGAACTACTGATTGTAGAAGCATAATATTTTTAAAAACGACCCCCATCTATCTCTTTTTGTATGAGGACTCATAGTTTTTTGCCCATTTTTCTTTTAGCACAATGCTATCCGTATACTCATCCACAAAATTTTCCAGTTATTTCTATTATTCAAGATGAACCTGAAGAACCTCAAAAAGACTTTTCTTATTTATCTCCAAAAAATATTACTCATTATAGTATTGCTGGTCTCCTCAAAGCAATGGCAGGAGCCAGACAATGTGAGGATTTTAAGTCGGGTGCACGAACCTTAGAAAAGCGTATGGAAGAAGAGCATATTGATGCTGTTTTCTTAGGCATGGGAGATCGCGCATATGTTCTTGATGGATATAGGTTTACTTTACAAGATTTTCAAAAAAGAGTGTATGGCCCTTATGCATTGCATGTTTCTTCACAGCCTTTCCAATTACTGATTAAAGATTTAGCTCCTGAAGTGAAAGCAGAAATAGAGTCATCAGTGGACTATGCTTTTTTTACCCCTTTTCTCCCTGATTGTGGTATGCAAAGCAGTACTGCTATTATCTCTGGCATGTCTTTAGGTGAAGGAATTATTTTTTTAGATACTCTTAAAGATGGAAAGATTGAACCTTCTTCTTCTTTAACTGCTGTTATTAGTCATGAAGCAGAACATGAGTATGATGCTGCTCTTTTTCTTCCCACATTAGATCGAGAAATTGCAGCATATAGTCAGGAGCTTTCTGTTTTACAAAAACAAAGAGAAAATGGAGTAGAAGGTTTAGATTCGATTATTGAATTTACTGAACAAAGAATAGAAAGTGGGAGATATCTTCAGCAAGAAGGATTTCTGGGAGCATTTTCTTCTGTGTATCCTTGGCCTACATTTTCCGCAGATCAGTTTATGGAGTCCAAAATCTCTGAAGCAACTCTTCGTTATTATAGTACCTCTTTTTCTCCAAAATCTGAGAAAGATAGAGAATTTAAAGATGCTCTTGATATTGCATATTTTGTTACTCTTAAAAATAAAGAGCCTGGTGTTGCAGAGGATCTCTATGGACTTCTTTCTTCCCCTGATCTGGAAGTGAATAAGAAAAGAAATGTCTATGCAAGCCTGCGCTTCCTTTATCCTCAAGCTTTTTATGGTGAAATGATCTCTCTTTCTGGATATGCTGTTCCTTCCTTAGAGAGCCTCCGCTCTTCTTCCCAGACTCCTGCAAGAAATACTCTTCCTTTGTATGGAGATGTTCTTGATGGAAATTCTTTGTATCCTCTTCGTTCAGAATCTCTTTTCTTTTCTCAATTATAAAAAAAATTATAGATTCAAACGTTTTTCTACAAGAGGCCAATCAATATTCCTAAAAAAGGTTTCAATGTAGTCTACTTTCTTTAAACCATAATCAACCATATATGCATGTTCGAAAACATCCATAATTAATAGAGGAATAGTTCCTGCAAGATGGCCAACATCGTGTTCGTTGATCCAGAGGTTAAAAAGCTTTTTTCCTTCAGGATCATATGCAAGTACTACCCAACCAATCCCTCTCATAGTACCTACTGCTTTGAATGCTTTTTCCCAGTTTTCAAAAGATCCAAAGAGATGTGTCAAGGATTTTTTTAGTTCTCCTTCTGACATACTTTGACCTGATTTTTTCATATTGCCAAAGTAAAGCTCATGCATTCTCATACCATTCCATTCCCAACCAAACCTTCGTTTGAGTTCTGCAAATTCTGGAGAAGCTGTTTTCCCTTCTTTGACCATATTCATCATTGCATCTAAAAGTTTGTTTGTATTTGTGACATAGCCTTGATAGAGAGTGAAGTGATTCTTGAGAAGTGTATCACTCATACCAGTCATGCCTAACAAGTGTTCGTAGTTTTTTGCTTCGTATGCCATTTTAGATTTTTCCCACTAGTTCTAAACTAGGTTTTAATGTTTTTGCGCCAGGTTCCCAATTGACTGGGCACACCTCACCGCCGTGCTCTGCAACGAATTTTGCTGCATGGATTTTTCGTACCAACTCTTTACAAGATCTTCCAATAGAGTTGTCATGGATCTCATATGCCTTGAGTATTCCTTTTGGATCAATGAGGAAGGTTCCTCGCAAAGAAATCCCTTCTCCATCAATGTAGGTACCGTATGCACGGCAAACATTTCCTGTTGGATCTGCAAGCATAGGAAATTTTATCTTTTTAATCGTTGGAGAATTGTCATGCCACGCTTTATGCACAAAGTGGGTATCTGTGGAAACAGAAATGATTTCTGCACCTAATTTTTTGATTTCTGCATAATGATCTGCTAATTCACCTAATTCTGTTGGGCAGATAAACGTAAAATCTGCAGGATAAAAGAAAAGAACTACCCATTTTCCTTTATAGTCACTTAGATTTATTGTTTTTATTTCCTCATTTATGTATGCCTTTTCTTTAAACTCTGGTGCTTTTTCATTGATTTTTAGCATTTTTGTTTTCCTCCGTTATAAAAATTATATTTTTCTTTGTCCATTTTCTTCCACATGAATGCAGTTGACAGGACAAGATTCTGCAGCTTCCATATTTTCACCCATTTCTTTGAGTTCTAACTCATAGACTTCTTCTTTGCCTTCGACTTTTTTTGCTCCTATAAGATCAGATTTGTTATCTTTGTTCATGACCCAGATTTTTGGAGCAATGGATTCGCAGGCACAACAGCCAATACAGATGTTTCTCTCATGAATTATTTTTATGGGAAATTCGTCGCTCATGAAAGTTCACCATAGTTAATGGTTTATAAATTTTCTGGAAGTCTATTAGAGAAATCCTAAAGAGTTTTAATAGTTTACCTTTAAGTTTATATGAAGACCTTTTGCCAATGTTAAATCTTTCAAGATGCCCTTCTAGTTGCCCCTCTAAAATATACATACTCTATTATCAAAAAGCTTTTTAAGTAAAATAGTCTGTTTATAAAAAATGCAGGTGAATCTCAGTTTTGATACGGAAAGTGAAAAAGTTGACAATCTCAAAAAGCTCGTTGAAGCTTTAGAGCAACTTATTGCTAGTAGAGAAGGAAGAACGTATCAACCAGGCCAGAAAACACAACCAGCAAGTGTTGCTGCGCCTATAGAACAGAAAGCTGCACCAGACAAAACTTCTGGTGGGTGCAGAGTTATTCCTTATGAAGATATGTCTGGAAAAATGGCAAATATCTTTTCTGGACGAAGAATTTAATCGAAACTCCTTCCTTTTGCTTCTTTTATTTTTAATAAAAAGAGTGCTGCTTCTGTTTTGGCTGTATTTGTAGAATTATTTGGCAGATCAACACACACTTGAAAATGTTTTTCTGCTTCTTCAAAATTTCCTACAAAGAAAAACATTTTTCCACTATAGAAATTTCCAGATAAATCACCTAGCTCTAAATAATTAATTCTTGCGAGTTCAAATTCTTCACTCTTTTCATAACATTGTGCTCTACTATAATATGCTGTATTTAGATTTATTTCTAAGAATGATCTTACAGAGGAAGACATTTCATTTTCTTTTACTCTTTTTGTTATTCTTATTGCTTTTGTAAATTCTATTATTGCTTTTTCTCTCTCTTCTTTTTTGGTGTGATAAATATTTCCTCTTTTTACATGGATTCTTGCTTTTTTTGCGATCCTCTCTGGATCTTCTCCTAAAAGGTTTAATATCCTTAGGCTTTCTTCATACGTACTTAAGGCCATTTCCCAATTTTCTTCTCTTGAGAAAAAATTTTTTCCTAAACAATAAAGAGCATCTGCTCGTATTTCAAAAATATGTTCTGTTTCTCGTATTGGGGTGGATAATTGTGCTGTTGTATTCATTATTTTTGTTAAATCCTTAAATGCTAAGGAGTATGAATCTAACCTGATAAGACATTCAGATCTCTCTAAATAAAGATCTAAATACTGGGGTTCTTCATTAAGAATTTTAGAATATAATCCTAATGCTTGACGCCAATTTCCCTGTGCTTGTTCTTTTCGTGCAGCGAGGATTGTTTCTTCAAGATTAGGCATATGGCTGTTTTTTTCTTTTCTTTTTTAAAGAGTATGTTGATAGAAAAGTCTCCTTTTTAGGTTAAAATTAGTTGTTGTAGTGCGTAAAAGAGGGACATATGTCCCCTAAAATCTCTGCAAACTTTTCTAGGTTTTTGTTGTTTTTAGCAGAGAAGCAATGATTTCAAAATCTTTTTTCATGCTTTCCAACAGCTGTGGATTTCTTCCATTATATAAAAGATTTGCTGGATGGATAACTGGAACTACATGGATTTCTCCTAAAGAAAATATTTTTCCATGAATCAAAGTTATTCCTTTTTGTTTGATAATTCTTTCTGTTGCAAAGTTTCCTATAGTTACAATTACTTTTGGTTGCATAATCTTAAGAAGTTCATCTAAACGAGTTCTACAATTTTCAATTTCTTCTTTTTCTGGATTACGATTTTTTTCTGGGCGACAGAGAATTATATTCGTAATAAAAATATCTTCCTTTGATAGGGAAACAGATTCTAAAAGTTGATTAAGCACTTGGCCTGATGCACCACAAAAAGGAATGCCCTCATGATCTTCGTTTGCTCCTGGCGCTTCCCCAATGAAAATAATTTTTGCGTTTTTATTCCCTGAGCCAAAGACCACTTGCGTTCTGGATTCACAGAGTTTTGAGCATTTTTTGCAGGATTTGTATTCTTCTTGTAAAGATTCAAACGTTCCCATCATTCAAAAATATTCTTCTCCTTCTTAAGGATTCCTTTTCTTCCCTATAGGAAAGTTCTTTAATTTCCTTTCTCTTTTTCCTTTTATGCATCCCTTACAAAAAACCATTCTTTTGTGGTACGAAGAACATGGTAGGAAGCTTCCATGGAGAGAAACACAAAATCCGTACAAGATCCTTGTTTCTGAGATGATGCTGCAACAGACGCAAGTTGACAGAGTTATTCCTAAATATCATTCTTTTCTTACACGATTTCCTACAGTACATAGTTTAGCTGAAGCATCTCCAGGTGAAGTGTTACAGTATTGGTCTGGGCTGGGATATAATAGGCGAGCATTGTACTTACATCAATGTGCACAAGCATTAGTTAAAGAAAAAAACTTTCCTGAAACTGTTGAAGAATTACAAAAATTACCCGGATTAGGATCTTATACTGCTGCTGCAGTTTTAAGCTTTGCACTCAATAAAGATGTTGTTGTTATTGATGTGAATATTTCCTTGTTATATAAAAGAATATTTTTTCCCAAAATAAATGTAGAAAAAATTGCTTTAGATGTTTTGCCTTCTGGAAGATCACGTGATTGGCATAATGCATTGATGGACTTAGGTTCCCTGTATTGTCATAGAAAAAATCCCGATTGTGTACATTGCCCTTTACAGAAACTCTGTGCTTCTGCAGGTGATAAAAAGAAAATATTTTCTACTTGGCAAAGGAAAAAAGTCCAGTCTTTTAAAAGTTCGAACAGAATTGTACGTGGAGTCATTTTAAAATTGCTTATAAAAAAAGATGGACAAAGTATTGAAAGAATCTTGACTAGCTTAGATGCACAAGGTATTAAGAGAGAAAAATATCTTTTTCAGAATATCCTTGTTCGACTGGAAGAGGATGGATTGATTGTTATGAAGGAGAAAAAATTATTTTTACCACAGCATTAATCTTTTTTAACCACAGGACCAGAAGGAGTATCTTCAATGATGTATCCAAGGTCTTTGAGTTTGTTTCTGATATTGTCTGCTTCTTTCCAATTCTTTTTCAGACGTGCATGTTCACGTTTTTCCATAAGAACTTGTACTTCTTCAGGAATGTTTAATGGTTTTATTTCTTTGAGTTGTAAACCTAACACACGATCAAATTCGAGAAGTGTTTTGTATTTTTCTTTATTATTCACTTCTTCATCTTTGAGCATTTCCCAGATAACTGCTAATGCTTGAGGCATGTTGAGATCATCATTTATTGCCCCTTGAAAATCTTCTATGTATGTTTCTGTGTTTTTCTTTCCTTCTTTCGGTTTTTCTAAGAGTTCTAAAACTTTATTCTGGAGTTTCTTTAATGCGTTCTGTGCAGAGTCCATTGCTTCCCAAGAGAACATCAATGGTTTTCTGTAGTGTGTTCCAAGGCAGAAGTAGCGATAGACCATTGGGTCGTAGCCTTTATCTATGACAACTTGGAGTGTGAGAAAATCTCCACTAGACTTAGACATTTTGTTTCCTTCTGAGAGTACGAGAAACTCCCCATGCATCCAATAATGCACCCAAGGATGTACTCCTAAAGCTGCCTCTGATTGTGCGATTTCATTTGTATGATGTGTAGGAATAAGATCAATTGCACCACAGTGAATATCAAATTGTTCTCCAAGGTATTTTGTTGCCATTGCTGAACACTCTAAGTGCCACCCAGGAAAACCTTGGCCATATTTTGAATCCCACTTCATTTCTGGGTCATCAAATTTCGATTTGGTAAACCAGAGTACAAAATCATTTTGATTTTTTTTATTCTTATCTTTCTCTACTCGAGCTTTTTGTTCTGCTTTCAAATTTAATCTTGCAAGTTTTCCATATTCTTTCAACTTAGAAGTATCAAAATAGACATTGCCTCCAGCTGTATAAGTATATCCTTTTTTTTCTAATACTCCTATCATTTCTAGTTGTTCTTTAATATGATCTGTTGCTTTACACCAAATAGTTGGAGAAATAATGTTCAATTGTTCCATATCTTTTTTCACTGCTTGAGTATAAAACTCTGCTATCTGCCAGACAGTTTTCTTTTCCCTCTTTGCTCCCTTGAGCATTTTATCTTCGCCTTCATCTGCATCAGAGACTAAATGTCCTACATCAGTAATATTTATCACATGTTTAACTTTGTAGCCATTAAATAAGATGGTTCTTTTTAGAAGATCTACAAAAGTATACGTCCTCATATTCCCTAAATGTGCATAGTGGTAGACTGTTGGTCCACACCCGTACATACCCACTTCATTTTTATTCATAGGAGAAAATGTTTCTTTTTTTCGTGTTAAGGTATTAAATAACTGTAAAACCATATAGAAAAAATACCTTTCTTTTCTTATAAATATTTCGTGTTTGTTATGGAAGGTTATATTTTCCTTGAGGCATGATATTTATTTCTTTTCTTGGAAATTCTTTTATCCACACTTCCATGGGATCATCCTCTTTTAAGACATATTTTAATCTTATATATACTTCCATTAGTTCTGGACTAGATTCTTTTCTTTCGAAAATAGCACCTTGCACTTGTGCTTGTATACCTTCCCTACGGAAACTATTTTGATAGGTTATACAAAAACTATGTTCACTTGCTTCTATAAGCGCTTCGAGTATCTCTGCAAGGTTTCCTCCTTTTTGGATGTCTACTTTCACTGATTTTAGACGAATCCAATGCTCCCTCTCTGGATCTTGAATCCAATATGCAGATGCGAGAATTTTTTCCCCATCTTCAAGAATATAATACATCCCTTCATTTCTAAATACTTGCTCTTCTATTTCTTTTACTCTAAAGGCATTATCTGCTGCAATTTCAAAGAGAGCATTTATGTTGTTTGGACTTACTTTTTGTACTCTGTACATATTTAGGCTTTTTCTTCTTCCCTTTTTAACTTTTTCTCTCTTTTTAGGAAGAGTCCACGATCAACTTTAGGCTTTAGCACTTGCTCTGTTTTAGCAAAATCCCCTGTAATTTTTCCATATCCTAAATTTTCATCATACATATTTTGTACTAATTTGAGAAACCCTATTTTTATTTCACCTTCTACATGATCAATATGACGGGAACGTAAGGTTTTTCCATAGAGAAAATCAATCTCTCCAATATCTTTTACAAATATTTTTTCTGTAGAACGTTCTGCAAGCCATTCTAAAAAAACAAATGAAGGGATGAAATTTCCTTCTTGTTCTTCTCCTACATAAATCCCAAAATATTTTTCTTTTTGCTTGAGTTTTGCTTTTTCTAATTCCTTATCTTCTAGAAAGAATTTATTTCCTATCTTTTTGAAAGATATTTTTTCTTGTGTAAATTTTGCTGTAAAGTCTTCTAACATTTTTTTAACCTCGCAATGAAAAAACCTATAGTCTTTGTCTTATGGGGCCATAGACGACGGCAATGTGCTATGCTGGGATCCAATTTTTTCCCAAATATTTTTGTGAGGCCAGGATCACCAATACAGTTTATTTTTTCTACTTTCACTGGGAAATGATCCAAAGCAAACTGAATAACAAATTCATTTTCTTCTGGCTCTATGGAACATGTAGAATAAACTATTATTCCATCTTTTTCCAACAAACTTAAAGCATGCGCAATTAATTCTTTTTGTTTTTCTGCACGTTCATTAATTCTTTTCAGAGAATTTTTCTGCATCCAATGATCTTCTAGCATATAATTCCCTGAGCATGGAGCATCTAGGAGAATAGAAGAAAATCTTTTGTCTACTTCACGCAAATCCATTAAATATGCGATGCAGTTTCTTAGCCCTAAGCGCTCTATATTATTTTCTAATGCTACAAAACGCTCTCTATTGCTTTCTACTGCAATGACAGGAGCATACTCTGCAATTTGCGTTGTTTTTCCTCCAGGTGCTGCACAGCAATCTAAGGTTAAATTTTTTGGATTGAGCACTTCTACTGGAATTTGTGCGGCTGCTTCTTGAAAATAAAAGAGGCCTAAGAGATACTCTGGTGTGGAAACAAGATTAAATTTTGCTTTGACCCAAAAACCATTTTTTACAAATGGAATTCTTTCCATTTCTATATGCTTCTTTTCTAAACGTTCCTGGAGCTTTTCTGGAGAAATCTTTTTGGTATTGACACGAATGGCTTTTCGCAGTTTGATAAATTCTATCTCTTCTCCCATTTCTTTATATCTTTCTGTAAAGGGATTCATTGGATTTCTATGAGGAGATTTTTTCCTTCAACCTCCACTCCTTTCTTTTTGAGTTCTGTAAGCTTCTTTTGTTTAAATAAATCCATTATTTCTTTTGCTTCCATATAATTGTTGTATATCCATTCTGCTTTTATCTTGTTTTCTTCAATTGCTCTTTCTACTTGTATTCTTTGTTTTTCCTGCTCTGTAATCATATCTTCCCATTTATTTTTCTTTTTTTCTCTTTCCTGCTCTTTTTCTGTGTCTTCTTCTATAAACTGTGCATAATATTGATCCAGAGCTTTGTTATAGGAATCTTGAGGCTCTCCTTTTCCTTTTTCATGCATAGAAATAGGATAGGGCTCTCCTTGAATGGTATTTGGCTGCAGTTCTTCAGAGAGTAGTATTTGCAACTGTGTGAATATTTCTTTTACGTCTTTTTCTGT
This sequence comes from Nanobdellota archaeon, assembly GCA_013331795.1. Taxonomy (GTDB): domain Archaea; phylum Nanobdellota; class Nanobdellia; order SCGC-AAA011-G17; family GW2011-AR17; genus JAGVZZ01; species JAGVZZ01 sp10136u. The sequence goes on along the minus strand of DUFP01000014.1, from coordinate 16,359 downwards.
TGGATCCTTTGTTTCTTTGTTTATCTTTGCACGAAAACAGAGCTCTTCCGCATAGGTACCACCCATGTTTAAGCTTAAAGCAATTGTTTTTACAATGGATTCTTTTTTATTTGCTTGAATATATGATTTGAACTCTTCAAAATCTTTAAAATCTATTTTTCTCTCTGGAGGATATTCATATTTTTGCTTTGCTTTAATTTTTCTATCTTTCCAAAGCTGCACTTGGAATGCAGAAATAATGATGTAATTTTTATCACAAAGAATAAGGTTTCCTTTTGAAAAAAATTCTGCAATAAGAATGAAATATGAATCTTTGCCTTCAAAATGTAATTCTACTATTCTCTCTCTATTTTTTTGGATAATTTCTTTGAGTTTTGTAGGCCCAAGGCGTTTTCTTAAAAAACGACAGAAGTTTATTGATTCTTTTGGAGATGCTCTTCTTTTTGTTGTGATATACAATGCAGTTCCAGGAATAATACGAAGAAGATTTTTTCCTAGATTAGAGCGATGCAAGGCGAGTACTATCTCGGTTGCATCAGGCTGATAGATCTGGTCTACACGTGCATTGATCAATGATTGCAGCTCTGCTACTACTGCTTTTATTTCTAAGGATGAGAGGACTTTCATAGAAAGAAAAAAGAAAAAGAGAGTTTAATAAGCTTTAGTTTTCAATATTAATGATCAAGCTTGTTGTTTCTGGACCATCTGGAAGATTATATACCGTGATCACACAGGCATAGGTTCCTAAGGCAGAGCCTTGATCTTCAACCAATACTTTCAAGCCAGAGATGCTATTCCCTGATTTTAAGCTGTAGGTGTTTGTTTCCGTTGTGAGCGTATCGGAAAATGCACAGACTAAGTTTTCTGCTGCTGCACCACCAAATGCTTTTGCTTCAACTGTTGCTTTGACGCCTTGAACTAATTCTCCTCCCAGATTATTAATTGCTAAGGTCGCTGTTGTTGTCTCATCTTGGCTCATTGTTGTTTCTGAAGGAGACAATGCGACTGGCTGATCCGTGCCACCAAAGATTTCTGCAATTTGTGTTTCTCCCTGTTCAAATGCTCCAGACGTTAACTCTCCAACATCAGAGAATACAGAACGAATCCATACCAAACCTAGACTGAGAATTGTAATTCCTATAACAATAATAATAATTGTGGTCATAGAAAGTTCCACTGCTGCTTTTTTATCCATATCTTTCACCTCAATTTTTAATATTTTCTTTTAGGAGTCTTTTCTTTAAATAGATTTCTCTTAAAAATAGTTTTGTAATCCTAGATACATTCTTGTATTCTTCTCTTCGATAGGCTTAAAAAGAGTGGTTTACTTTTTTGTTCTATGAAATATCTCTCCTATAAAGCAAAACAAGGAGCATATCGCAGTTGGCATGATTTTCATTTTGCTAATGAAGTAATTGATGGACTTTTTCGTCAATTGAATGGAAATTCTTTTATTGGAATGAAAAAAGGAGATTATGAAAAATTTGCTATGCATTTTCTGGATATTGCTGTCGAGGATGGTTTTCGTGTGAACTTTTCTCAGTATGACTATCGAGTTCTTCACTTTGTAGAGAGACCTCATATAATTTGTCTTTCTTATATTCAAGATATTCTTCTTCCGTATCCTTTGGAAGTATTTTTACGAGAAAAACGAGAAGGAACAAAAGATGAATTATATCACTGTTTTGAACCATTGTCTACAGAGGGGAGAATTTGATGAAACGCATTCTTTTTGTTGAAGGAAATGAAGATTTACGAGAATTATACCACAGCTATTTTCAACAATATTATCATGTTGATTCTTTTGCATCTGGAGAAGAGGCACTCAGTAATTTTTCTCCAGAAAAGTATGATTTGCTTGTTACTGATTATACTTTAGGATCCCAAAAAATGGGTGGTTTGGAATTGATTCAAGGAGTAAAAGAAAGAAATGATACAGGAAAAATTCTTATTATAAGTTCTGTTTTTCCTCGGATTTTAGAAGAGCCATATGAACATTTATATAAGCCTCTTTCTTTCCGAGAAATTCAAAAAACTATAGAACGACTTCTTGCTTAATTTCTTTTAGCCAAGATTGCAATTGTTTTGCCAGAAGCTGATCTTGGCATCCTTTTTCTATGGCCAATTCAAGACTTACATCATCTTTTCTTTTTCTTAGTGTAATATCTGCTAATCCGCCCTCTAATTTAACGTGAAGATCCCCTCTTGTGAGAAGATACCTTTCTCGTTTTAATATTTGGAAATAATTTTCTACTTCCTGTTTAACTCCAAATGCTTCTCCTAAAAGAGGCATAGAACAAAATCTAAAGTATATATGAGGATATTTTGCTCCATGAAAAATACTGTCATTTCTAATATATTCCTCTTCTTCTCTATTTAAAATCTGTTTTTTTTGCCTCCTTTCTTCACTCGGAATTAGGTCTATCTGTACTTTTTTTCTCCATACACCTTTTTCCCATTGAAAACGTATCTCTCCATAGGGAATGCCATTTCCTTCATCTACTTCAGAAAAATAGTCTGCTCTTTTTTTTGCACTTGCTCCATTTTTTGGTCTTTCTATACCCCATAAGTTATATTCCAAGGAAGCAAAGTGTACTGGAAAAATAAATGATTCAAATATTTTTACTAGATCAGNNTTTTAAACGATACCCAGAATTTACTCGTTCTACTAAACATTGATTTCTTAAATTTTCAAGAACTTCTAATAAAGGAGCTTGTACGGTTTCACAATTCCAAGAACCTAAACCTGCTTCATTCCAATCATGTTTGGCATAAGCTATCAAAGAATCATCAAAGGGGATAACTACTATTCCATGATCCTTTGCTTGTTGATGTATATATGTAAGAACACGATTTTCATGTGCTGATGTTATTTCGTACTGACTCATAATTTAGAAAAAATATCCCTACTTTAAATAGATTTAGACTTTGGAAAGATTATGTATAATTCTCTCTTGACTAGGAGTCATCATTTCATAAAAGAGTAGATTATTTATTTAAATCATAGCGATTATATCCTTTTTCTCTGAGTTTTACATAGATGGGAAAGACGCGGTCATAGAATTTCTCTAAGCCTTCCATAGTTGTATTTAATTTTTGTAATTCTTGGATATCTTTTAAGGCTATTCCTTCTTCTAGGAGTATATCATCAATGGTCTGGAAGAATTCCTTTCGTTTTTGATTGCAATAGAGATCACTATGCCCATGCTGTTTTTTTTCTGCTGGGCTAAACTCCATCTGTTCTTCTGTTTTTTTAAAGACTACATGCATACTTCTATACAGCCCATCAGGAAGATTCAGATAAAAATTATTGAGATATTCATATTTTGACCTGTATTGTTGCATCTCCTCTTGGATTATTTCTAAAATATCTTCTGCCATTCATTTTTTTTATTTTTCAGATTTATATTTATTTATGTAGTTACATATAATTAAGAAAACTTGAACTTATACAAAAAGGCATCTCTTCTAGAGCAGAAATTTTATTGCCTTCCTTTTTAAAAAATTCATTCTCTAGAAGGCCTTCAAGAAGCTTTTCTATTTTTTTGGTTATTTCTTCTCTTGTCCAAGGTTCCTGAAGCTCTTCATTACATGCTTGGATAAAAATGTCCTGCATCCTTTGAGAGTAGAGATTAGAAGGGAAATGATAGGATACCCGCAATAGAAGTGCTGCACGATTCGCTTCTTTTGGATCTGGAAAGCTTTGTGTCCATTTCTCTAGGCAAAGGTACATATTAAAAGTTTTTTTCTCTCCTTTTAAAAAGTTATTTGTTGTGAGGTTTAGAGCTTTTTTCCTGCTTTTTCAAAGGAGATCTCTTTAGAAAGTAACTTTCTCAATGTTTCTTTCAGCTCTTTCTCTTCTACGCGAATTTGTTTTTCAGAATCTCTGTCACGAAGTGTCACTGTATTCTCTTTCAAAGAATCATAATCAATCGTGATTGCATATGGTGTTCCTGCTTCTGCTGCTCTCAAATATCTTTTTCCGATAGATCCAGACTCATCAAAGTCAACAATGAAATCTCTTTCTAAGAGTTCTTTCACTTTTTCTGCATGCTCTGGAAGATTATCTTTCTTTTGCAATGGAAAAATAGCACAATCAATTGGCGCCATATGATAGGGAACTTCTCGGTGTTGTCTTAAGGCACACCATGGCTCTTCAACTACTCTTGCAAGATCAAGGCGAAATATCTCCAGTCCAAATAGCTTATAGGGCCTTTGAATCCAGTGAGAGTCAATTTCAAGACTGTTACTAGAAGATTTCCAATCATCAAACAACTCTAGTTCCCCACATTCTTGTTGAAGAAATCCCAAATATCTCTTTGGATCTCTCATATCTTCTAGAACTCTTAAGCCCGAAGCAAAATGCTCTTCAAGAGCTTGTACTTCATAATGACGAGAATTTGAGATCATCTTAAAATTTCCAATTTCCCCCAAGGTACAGTTGTAGATTTGACTGTCTCGTTTCTAGATCAATATCTATATTCACCCAGGTTTCTAAAGGGGTTTTTGGAATTGCTGTGTAGACTTCAAGGTCTACTCCAAGACTATGATCTCCAATACTTCTTGTATACACGTCACGTGCACCAAGGCCAACAAAGAAAGTATCTGTAGGATGAGCATACATCATTGTTTTTACTTGAAAAACATCTGGTGTATTACTCCAACGAACTGCCCCACCAAAACGTTCTGTTCTAAAAGCATCAAATGGACCCCAAGAATCCAGAATATATCCTGATATTACTCCGCGCATTTCCGTTCCGTTTGTTAAGTGTGCAAAGAAATCTACTGTTTCTCTTGTAATTGTCGATCTGTCTGCAATGAATAATTTCCCACTTTGGGCTTCATTCTCAAAATCAATGGCTATATCTCCATAAAGCCCAAATGCATGAGGCTGTACAAGTGCAAGACTTCCATTTATTTTTTGTTGTCTTGGATCTCCACCTAGAGAAAAGAATAGGGGATCAAGAACTAAGGCTGCATAGCCATGACCATTTATGTCTTCTCCATCATGCCAGAGATCAGCATCAAGAGAGAAGAATTTGTGCTTATACGCTCCACCAAGAAAAGCTCCAAGGGTGTCAGTGTCTTGTATAATTCCTAGACGAATACTTCCATCACCAATATAATCTTGAGCATATGCTGTGTATGCCCAAGCATCTGGAGAAAGATCTAGTGCTCCATTTGCTTGTATGTTTCCTAGAAGAGTCTTTACACATGGACTTTGTACACCGAGACTTAGACTTTGTGCTTCTGGAGTTAGCACTCCTTCTGTGAGAAGATGGAGACCATCTTTTTGTTTGTATTCTATTAAAGTATCAAGTGTCTGTGTCTCTTCTGTTGCAACTGTTCCTGCAAAAAGAGTTTTATCTTCTGCATCTGCAGTTTGTATTGCTAATAATAATAGTGTGGGTGTCATTTTTGCTCCATTTCTCCTGAGCCACCATTTTGGGTTCCATTTAAGGCTTCTTATTAAAGAATATATATCTGTACAAATCTATATACCTTTTAGAAAAGCTTAAATATCACTAATTATTCTTTTTTTCCATGAAACGAAAGCTCGTTCAACAGGGAGAAGCAACTCTTATGGTCTCTCTTCCCAGTAAATGGATCAAGGATAATGAAATGCAGAAAGGAGACTCTGTTGATCTAGAAGAGCATGAAGGAAAACTTGTCCTTTCAAAAGATCTCCAAGGAAGGAAAAAAGAAAGGATCATTCAGCTTACAAGCTCTACAGAATCAGCAATTCGTGTTGCAATTGTTAATGCATACCGATCAGGCTATGATCTTGTCCATATCAACTTCCAGAATCATAAACAATATACACTCATTCAAAAAATTCTCAAAGACTATATTTTTGGATTTGAAATAGTACATACAGATGAAAAAAAATGTAGTATTGAAAACATTACTGAACCTTCTCCTGAGCAGTTTGATGTCCTTCTTCAAAAAATATTTGATAATACTAAAAGCCTTCTCGGTTTTACAAGACAACGATTACAAGGTGCGGCAGTTAAAGAAGACTATTTAGCAATTACCCATAGAGTACATCAATATGATAACTTTTGTCGAAGAGTCATTTCAAAAACCAATAAATTTGGAAGTGCTTCAACGAGTTTCTGGACTTTCTTAAGCTTGCTTCTTCATGCACAACGAGAGCTGTATCACTTAAACCAATATCTTGATAAGAATAAAGTTCTCTTTAAAGAAAAGGCTCTTTTTGAGGGTTTTGAACGTATACTTGAAGCTCTTCTTCAGGCCTATAAACAGAAGAATATTGAAGAGATCGACCTTATTCATACATTAGAAAAAGAACTCGTGTATAAAGAATTTTACCGTATTGTACAAAAAGGAAAAAAAGAAGCAATTATTACACATCATTTGACTACAGGAATAAAAGAACTGTACCTGGCTTCAAGCCCATTAATGACAGTGATTCTTCACGAAAGGCATTAAGGAATTTTATTCTGAAGTACTTCTTGATTTATAGAACCATCTTCTGCAATAGCTTCTGGATGAAGACTACCAGTGTTATCCATCACAAGATATAATGCAGTTGCTCTATTAATGAGATCTTGCTCTACTTGAGGAAGAGCAGTACGATATCCCCAGCGATTACGGATCGGCTGATCATGCTCATCATACTCTTCATAGTGACCATTTACCCAACGTTGTTGTACTACTAAAGAAGGAAAGTATGTCGAACTCATTGTTGCTCCCTGTGCTCTTGCTAGATCTCCTGGACCTGTAAAGTAACAAGCAAAAACATCAGGCAGATCATCCTCTGCAATGAGACATTTCTTCATATAATGTGTTGCTCCACCTATGGTTTGCCATTGTGTGGGAAATGTTACTACTCCTCTGCTTGCAACCGAACTATATGGTCCTAACCAGCGATCCATAAATTCTTTAGGCACAAGTGAAAATTTATATCTTTGATATCCATATTGATCCCCTATTTCTTCTTCTGGAGTTAGGATTATACTCTCAAGTAAAGCAAAAGTTAAGCGATTACTCACCCCACTTACTGCTGTTACACTATGTACCCCCCTTACTTGAGCTTCATAAAATGCTTCTAATTTTGTTCTATTTTCAGAGACTTCTACAAAATAAGGACGAAGTACATCAAGCATCGCACCATCTACTGCATCCTGTAAATAATTTAAATCCCAATCTTGAAAATTTGTTGATTTTAATGCATCGATTAAGGTTGGTTCTACTACAACAGAACTCTGCCATTGCAAAAGACCAGCACCCCCAATTAAGCCTGTAAGACATGCTGCACCAATTGTCCCCCAAAGAGTGTGTTCTCTTACCTTTCTCCAATCCACTCGAGTCTTTCTCGTTGCAGAATCAAAAACCTCTCTTAACCTATTATGGGCATATTCAGGTGCATATGTCGTAAAAAGATACTCTGGCTCTAAAAGCAAAAGAGGCTCAAGAAGTTGTTTTTGTTTTCTTGGAAGGGTTTTTATTTTTTTCTTTACTTTTCGATCATGGTCCCCAAGATCAATAAGAGTACTGTATACTCCTTCTTCTTCTAAGGCTATAGAAACAATATCATCACCAATATGTATTTCTTTTCCCCCTTCTCTTGGGACAAGAGAATATCCCCAGAGATCTTCTCCAGTTAATGCATAATACATCGTTGCACCAAGTGCGTAAAGTTCACTTCTCAGATCACAATGTGTTGCTCTTCCTTCAAGAAGTGCATTAAGAACTCGAGGGTCTGTATATGCAGTTCCTCCTCTTGTTGGAAGCATACTATCCTGAATATCTCTTCTCCTTACTGCATTCTGTAAATCAGCTATCTTTACAAATAAATCTTTTCTTCCTACAAGAATATTTGAAGGCTTCAGATCTCGATGATATAACTCTTCTGTCCCATGTAGGAAGCTTAGTCCCTCTAAGACTTGAGAAAATACTGTTTTAAATTGTTCCTCTGAAAGTGGCCCACTTATTCGTACAAGATCTTCTAAAGAAAGGGCATCATACCACTCCTCTACTGTTGCGGTTTCACCATTTGGAAGAGAAAATGCCTCGTAAATTTCAACAATATGAGGGTTTCTAATTTGATTAAGTGTGAGAACTTCTCTTTTGTTGAGATCTCCTTTTCCAAGATTAATACGGGTAGTAACTGAAGTAGGGTCTAGTTCTGTTTTGGGAAGTTTTAATACACGAACTCTTCGGACCGGGCCTTTTTCATATAGAACTTTATATGCTGCGCGAGTCTGTCCTTCTCCAATGGGTTCTAATATCTTATATCCCCGTTCATTAAGAATTTTAAGTTGCTCTATCATCTCACCCAAAGGTATAACCTGATCATAATGAGAGATTGTAGGATTCATTCTTCTCCCCCCAATATTTCTATTTTAATTTGTACAATTGTGTTTGGCTTAAGTCTTTCTTGGAGAATTTTAGGAATAACTATGATGGCCTGTTTTCCATGCTTTGCAATCTTCTTTGTCAGAATAAAGGTATTTTGAACCATTTTGTATACATATCGGATACATAGGGCTCAAGCTAGAAGTTTATAAGTCTTCTGCTTTGTTACTACTCTTAAAAAATACTATTCTTATCGCGTTCTTGCACACTCAGGAAATATCCCCTGTAAGCTTGAACATTTTTAAGAACATTATTCACTACAGATGGAACTTGATCTGTAAAACGAGATAATTTTTGTTCATAGGGATAGGGATCAACGGGTATTGTTGCAGAGATCTTTTCTTCCCAAATTTTTGTCCCTAAAGCATAGCCCCTGGGAGACTTATTATGTTCTAAGAGTATTTGCTGAACTAAGATATACTCATACTCATCTTTATTCCCAAATAACTTCTGAATGAAATTCCTTCTTTTATAGTATAACTTTCCTTGGTAAAAACGAATGCCGCCTTCATCTAGACCAACAGAAAAAGCAATAGAATATTGACGATAGCTTGTTGCAGGCTTTACAATTTTGGTTTCTCGGAGATTAATTGTCACTCCCTTTTCTTTTGTAACTGCAAGTTTTATTTCTTGATGAAGGACTTTACAAAAGTCTTCTAATAATTTCTCACTACTTCTGCTTATATTCAGACTCATTTTTTCTCAGAGAAATTCCTCTCACCAGAAAGAAGTTTCCTTAAGGTTTCTTTCAGCTCTTTCTCTTCTACGCGAATTTGTTTTTCAGAATCTCTGTCACGAAGTGTCACTGTATTCTCTTTCAAAGAATCATAATCAATCGTGATTGCATATGGTGTTCCTGCTTCTGCTGCTCTCAAATATCTTTTTCCGATAGATCCAGACTCATCAAAGTCAACAATGAAATCTCTTTCTAAGAGTTCTTTCACTTTTTCTGCATGCTCTGGAAGATTATCTTTCTTTTGCAATGGAAAAATAGCACAATCAATTGGCGCCATATGATAGGGAACTTTAAACATAGACTTTCCTTCTCCTTCTTCTTTTTTCTCATAAAAAAGATCCATAAGCGTAAAACAAGGGCGGTCTGTACCAAAGGCAATTTCAAGGATATGGGGAACGTATTTCTCTCCATTCTCCCGCACTGCTTCTAAGGATTGTTTGGAGAACTCTGCATGCTTTTTCAAATCATAATCAGTTCTATCATGCACACCACAGCATTCTGTCCAGCCAAAGGTATTCAGTTTTATTTCAATGTCCCATGCATCATCTGCATAGAAAGCTCTTTCATTATTCAGATGTTGACGAATTCTTATTTGCTCTGCTGGAATACCCATTGATAGAAATTGTTTGTATGCAAGATGTAAGCACCAGGCATAAGCTTTTGATTTGATATGCTTATGCTTGAGTGCATCCTCTAATGTAATACGTTCTACTTTCAATTGTTTTTCTTGATGGTGGCTTGTATAGAGAGGAAGCTTTTCTTTTTTTATTGTTTCGTACTTGATCCAAGTGTTTTTTTCTTTAGGGTCAATAAAAAGTTGTGCTTCTGCTTGTGTGAATTCTCTCATACGAAGAAGATGCTGCCGTGGAGAAATCTCATTTCTATATGCTTTTCCAATTTGAAACACTGCAAAAGGAAGTTTTCTAAAGTATTCGTTTAATCGTTTGAAAGGCAAGTACGTTACTGTTGCTGTCTCAGGTCGTAAAGAAAAAGGTTTTCCTGCAACGTCTGTTTTCATCATCAAATTATATGCTTTGACTTCTTCTTTGAATGCACCTTTACACGAAGGGCATGTAATTTTTTCTTTCTTTATTATTTCGAGAAATTGTTTATCTGACCATGAAGCAGTTTCTTTATTGGTTACTTCTTCAATGAGTTTGTCTACACGAAAGATAGACTTACATTTGGAGCATTCTACTGTTTGATCGGTAAAGGTGTTTAAGTGGCCAGATGCTTCCCACACAATATCAGGAACTACAGTAGGACATTCTAATTCACGGAAGCCATTGCTGAAAAAAATAGAACGAACTGAATTTTCTATTTTATTTTTCAAAAGCTTTCCTAAAGGACCATAGGCATAGAAGCCTGAGANNACAAAATCATAACCTAGAGCAGAGGCAACTGTGAGAACATCACCCATATACGTATATCTTTGTTTTTTTTCGTAGAAAAGCTCACAGTGGCGTATGAGCATCTGCTCTAAAGGATCTTTACTTCTTTGCAAACGTTTATAGAAAGGGTGCTCTGGATGTATACGATAGGCATCGCTTGCTTCTGTTGTTGCTGTTTGTACTAGAGTTATATTAGCAGAAGAATTAAGCACATAGCGAGCAGATTCTGGGTCTATTTTTATATTATGCTCTATCCAGCCTTCAGCACGAGAAAAGCCTAAAGCAGCACCCATCTGATAGATCTTTAGTTTTTTCTTTAAGGATGGCTTCTTCTTCAACACATGTGCAAGATTTGTAAAACCCTGCAAACCAAGGTAGAGCACCTCCTCTTCTCCTTCACACGCTGTTATTATTGCAGAGACTGGATCTTTTGGAAGGTTATACGAGCATCCTTCTATGAGTTCATCGGTGTGGAATTTCTTTCTTCCAAGATCAAAACCTTGAACTACTGGAATTTCCTTTTTTCCTGCGAGATCAAGAACTTTTCTTGCTAGGGCTGCACGTTTGCCATCAAATTCATCACCAGTTACAAGGAGGTCAATGTTTTTTCCTAGGCGAAGGAGAAACAAGAGTGCAAAAAGATCATCAGGATCAGAACCTAGATCTGTATCAAAAATAATCTTAGGCATATTCTTTTAGTTACATAAAGTCTTTATAATCATTATTATTCAAAAGAAGCTTGATACGTTGGAGCTTCTGAGCTTTTTAGTTCTACATCTCGAATGTTTACCATAGGAACATGAAAGTCATCTTCTAAAATTCTTACACATGCAGTGTTTACCCAACACTGGATGTCTTGAAAATCTTCCAAGTTGTTTACATTATTACACAGAAAAATATATGCTTTCTTCCCACAGTTTTTTTGAAAGCGCAGCGCCCTTTGAAGAAGATTTTGTCCGGATTTTGTTGAAACAATGATACCTATTTTATCTGCATGGTAATATTTGAGAAGCATTCCTTTTTTTCTCTTTTCAAATCTGTCTACTTCTTGTTCTGTGATTCTTGTGAACTCTTGCGTCATTGGATCAAGAATGTACACTGGTTTTTTACTGGTGAATGCTAAGTTCAAAGGGTGGAATTTTCCTGTACCAATGTAGAGATAGGCTTCCACTTCTGTTCCTCTTGTTGTCACTGTGTTACAGCCAAGGATTTGCCCTAGGACTTTGTAGTCATCTTTTTCTAATTCTTTGACTTCATCAAGAAATTGAATAGTAGAGACTATCGCAAAGTTTTCTTTGATCTGTACTTTGTGCATTAATTCCTTAATACCTGCATGCTTAACTTTTGCAGGGATATAGACTACTTTCATAGTCTTTTTAGACTAAGAAACTCTTTATAAAACTTACTTTCCATTTGTTTTAATATTCAAAGCCTCTGCGATGCATTCTAGAAGTGCTGTGGTATGTCGCCCGTCTGTCACCCTAAATGTATCTTGATCTATGTAAATAATAGGACCCTCATAGAGCTTATTATCTTTAAGAGTTTTTGGAAGTGCAGCATACCTTTCTCCAATTTTTACCAGATAATGATCTTTGTCCAACTTCCTTGTTGCTAAATCTGTTGTCATCTCTACAGATCTTTTTCTTTGATTGACTCTTTGATTTGCTGTCTCGGGTTTGCATTTTAACATTAAAAGAAGATCTACTGGTGGAAATTCTGTACTAAATTTATCATACTCTTTATTGAGATAATTGACTTCATCTTGTGGCAAGCCTTGTTCAATTAATGTAGGAACAAATACATAGCGGTCTGCCCAATACGTTCTATCCAGAATTGTTGAGCGAGGAAATCTCTTTGCTTGGTCTGCTTGTGCTCTTCGCATATGAAGAAGTGTTATTTGTGTCGAAGAACCAAATTTGTTTCTATCTTTATAGAACTGCTGAATCGTTCCAGCCCATAGATCATTATCGTCTACCTGTTCCAGATATGGCTTTAACCCTATTCTTGTTGCAAGCAAGCGTACTAGGGTTGATTTTCCAATACCAATGAGTCCTTCTACTGCAAGATATTTTTTTTCTTCGTTGGTTAAATAATCTCTCATCCTTGCTTCTATATCAATCATTCTGTTTATGACATCAGAATCAGGAAGTGTTTCTAATTCTTTTGTCCGTTCTTCAAGGGTGAGCATTTCTTCTCCTATGCATAGCAAGAATTCTTTGTTCGCAGATAGCTGCAAGTCTTTCTAAACATGTTGAATCTTGGTATTTATCAGAGGAGGAATCTATAATTTCTAGTTTTGGTACGCGTACACCTAATTGGTGATATATGTCTTGAAAATGATCTCTATATCTTGCAAAATATGGAGCAAGATCTCTTAAATATTGTGCTGCCAAATTTTCTTCTCCACCAGCCATTCGCATTTGGTTTCTTTTAATGAGAATTTCTGGATCTGCTACATCTAAATAGAGCACCATATCTGGAATGGGAATAACATTTTTTTCTATGCCTCTTCGTAAGATTATATCGTGCAACCCTATTGCTGTTGCATCAAGAATATCATGCTCTCCCCCATAGCGGATAAATGTTGCACGTGCCTCTAATGGATGCCTATTTCCAATTACTATTCCTTTTTTTTCTTTAATCGTGCTTGTTAATACTGTGCGAAAACATAAGGTCCCAAGATCAAAAAACTCTCCTGTTCCTTTTTGATCACTATAATATCCATTTAATACATCTGGATCATGATTTACTGCTTCACTGAGATAATGCACTTGCTCGCCTTCTGGAAGATCTTTTCCAAGAATATTTCTTTCTTTTAGTTTGTCAATTAATTCGTCTTTTCCTGCACAAATGTGCCCAGAAATCACCACATATGTTGTTTTCATGCATGCTACACTTCTTTTTTCTTTAAAAAAGCTTTTTATGATTAAATATGTATTCCAAAGAATAGATTTTTAAACAATGGCTTCTGCAATTTTTCTATGAAAGTCACTGTTATTATTCCTGCATATAATGAAGAAAAATATATAGAAAGAACTCTCCAGGCAATTTCTGATGCGGAAATTGTTGTTGTGTGTAATGGATGCACAGACAAAACAGAAGACATTGCTCGGAAATATGCTGATACAGTCATTGTGCTGAAAGAGAAGGGTGTTTCTCGTGCACGCAATGCAGGAGCGAAAGAAGCTTGTTCAGAAAGGCTGGTGTTTATGGATGCAGATATACTTCCTGAAAAAGATTTGTTCGAAAAAATTGGAGAAAGTAGATATACTGTTGGGACTTGCAAAGTGAAGGCAGATTCTTCCTATCTTTTTGATAGAGTCATGATGTTTATTAAATCAAACATTCATTATTTAGGGTATTGTACTGGACTTATCTTTTGTGATAAAGACCTTTTTGAACAAGCAGGAAGATTTGAAGAGAGCCTTAGCAAAAAAGAAGATGGAAGACTTTTGCGAAGAGCAAGAACATTAGGAAACTTTGGCATTGTTGATGCATACATTTACAATAATATGCGCAGATATAGAAAAAAAGGCTATATACGGATTTGTCTCTTCTGGATTAAAGAATATCTTTTTCCAAGTACAAAAGAATATGAGAGCATCAGATGAAAAAGATTGAAGAAGTGTATGGAAAAGCATATCTCTTTGTTGATGTACGATCACCAAAAGAGTTTGCAGAAGATCATATTCCAAGAGCTGTCAATATTCCATTATTTTCTAATGAAGAACGAGCGATTGTTGGAACATTGTACAAACAAGTAGGGAAGGATGTGGCGATTAATAAAGGACTGGAAATTGTTGGGCATAAGCTTCCAGAAATGATTCAAGAATATCAAGAGTATAAAGAAAAAAAAATAGTAGTGTATTGCTGGAGAGGAGGTATGCGTTCTGGATCTGTTGTTTCTCTTTTGAAAAGTTTGGAGTTTGATGTTGTGCAATTAGAAAAAGGGTATAAAGATTATCGAAGGTTTGTTCGAGAAGAACTGGATAGAGTTCCTATTCCTCCTTTGGTTATTTTGTATGCTCTCACTGGCTCTGGAAAGACTGAAATGCTGCAACAATTAGAAAATAGTATCGATCTTGAAGGGCTTGCGCAACATCGAGGAAGTATTTTTGGTGATGTTGGTTTGAAACCTAGAACACAGAAAATGTTTGATAGCCTCTTGTTACAGAGATTGTATGAAATACAAGAAGAAGATCATGTGTTTATTGAAGGTGAAAGCCGAAAAATAGGAAATACGATGATTCCTTTGCGGCTTTGGAATATGATGCAGAAAGCAACAAAAGTGAAAGTGCTTTGTCCTACTGAACAGAGAGTAGAAAGGTTGTACAAAGAATACTGCCATAGCTTGGATGTGCCATTGCTTGTTCAAAAAATACATTATATTGAACAACACCTTGGAAAGAAAAAAGCAGAAGATCTTATAGAAATGCTTGAAGCTGGAAAAGTCAAAGAAGTTATTCAGATTATTCTTCTCGAATATTATGACACGTTGTACAAGCATACTGTTGACAGCAAGGAATATAGCTTTGAAGTACATACTGTGAAAGAGTTAGAATCCTGCTTTGCTTAGAGAGGAACAATTCCTTTGCTGTAGAAAGGATGAAACTCCATATATTTATCATCTTTTAACTCAGGAAATTTTTCTTTTAATTGGTCTATTATTTTCAGTAAATGCTGTTTGCTTTCTACCATGCAGACTATTTCTTCATCTGCGCCACCTATAATTCTATTTATTCCATAAATCTCAGGAATTTTCTTACAGGTATTGAAAAATTCTCTCCTATTTATATTTTCTAAAGTTAATTCAACAATATAATAATGATATGCAAGTACTGATGGATTTATTTCCAGAAGGTGCCCAAGTATTATTTTTTCTTTCTTTAATTGTGCAAGTTGTTTTTTTACTGTTATTGGTGCACGCTTTATTTTTTTTGCTAAAAGGAGCAATGGTATTCGTACATTTGCAGCATATTCAAACAGAAGCTTTACATCTGCTTTTAGAGAGCTGTTTTCCCCGTACCCAAGGATCTTTTCTTCACGAATACTTTTTGGAAGAAAGCTTTTTTCATAATGATACACAGGTGCATAAATAAAGACTTTATGATTGCGTATGTTCTTTCTATATTTGTCTAGAATAGTATCCCAAAACTCTCGAAATTCTTTTATATTCTTTGTAAGGATGAAGAGCCCAAGATCCCATTGTTCACGAACCAAAATAATACTTATGATGTTTGGATTTTTTTTCATTGCTTCTGCAAAGTTATGTTTTTCTTTTTCCTGCATGTGCTGTAAATCAATATACACTCTAAACAAAGAATAACCTAAAGAAAATACATCAATCATTGCTGTATACCCAGTAATAAAACCAGTATCTTCCATGCGTTTTATTCTATAAGAAATAAACTGTTTGGAGCGCTGTATTTTTTGTGCAAGAATATGCAAAGGCTGAGAGCTATCTCTCTCTAATTCCTGGAGGATATTTTTATCTAATACATCTAACTTTAATGACATATTCTTTACTACTATATACTTATTTATAAATACTTCCTTTTTGTCAAAAGTATATCTTAGATACTTTGATATAGATGTATGCCCTAGCATTTCTTGGGATTGCTTGAACAAGGAGAAACATGACATTAGAAAAACAAATAGAAAGTGTGGAAGGTTCCATTCGAGAAGTACGGGATAGCCTTTTTCAGCGATTAGAAAATATCAGAAGTGGACAAAGTAGTCTTTTTGCTTATGTTACAATAGTAGCAGTGTTCCATGGTTGTGTAGGAGATGCCAAGTATAAAGGCCTCAAAGAAAGGCTGGACAACATTGCTGCAACACAAGAGCAATGTA